>JAJRTR010000093.1 GCA_024278215.1 bacterium | reverse complement strand
CGAAATTGTTCGGAGCAAGGCGGAGGTATAAAATCCTCGCAGGCGTACTTGTAGAGTACGTCGAGGACGATTTTGTGCCGACAACGCAGCTATGGACAATAGCAGCCGACCGCAGCAGAATCAGAATTTTGCAATTGGCTCATGGGAAAAAAACAAAAGTGTTTTCCCTTGAAAGACTCGTTGGCCGGTATCGCTGGATGAGTCGGGGACGAAGGGAGATAACATGAGCAGGAATAACCGGAAAAACAATCAACAGGGTCCGGTCGGAATGTTACTTCTGTTGATGCTGCCGGTGTTGTTTTTGTATGTGACATGCACGGCGCAGGAAGAAAGCAAAAAAGACCCGGGGATATATGTCCGGGAAAACAATCAGAAGACATGGCAATCGAAGAACCCGATTATTGATTTTGCAGGCGGTAAAAAAGCCGACATAAAATTAGGGGATACGGTTGCCACAAAAGACGAGACGATATATTTTGATCTTGGCGATTTCACCATGATTATTTACCCATTTTCCTCTGTGCGATTGGTGGGAGAGAAAAAAGAGGACGGCGGATATACAATCAGCCCCGAGTTGCTGCTGGGCGAGATGCTTGTCGTAGGCGGGCCGACGAAAATCATTCTTCCGGGACAGACAATATACTGTGACGGTCGCAGCTATGCGATGCTCGACGAGGACAAGTACTCGGTAGTCGCGTCGATCACCGGCGAAATGAAGGTGCAGCCGACGGGCGCGCCCGAGCCTGTTAATATACCTGCGGGCGCTATGCTCGAACTCGGCCCCGGAGGGGAGACCGGAGAGGTATCCGAACTTACGCAGGACGACATCGACCTTTACAGCAAGGAGAAGCCGACCCCCGACATGCCCGGTTTCAAGATGAAAGGCGGCAAGGTGGTCCCGGATATCACGCCGTCGGATGAATACTGGAACAAAACAAGAGTTGTGCTTCTCCAGGATGGCGAAGAAACTCCCGAGGGGCAGGCAATCGCCAAGGGCCTCACGCAGGCGCAGGAGCAGGAGCAGGCGCAGGGCAACATCCAGGTGTTCGACAAGAAGAAAACCGTTACGCAGAAAAACCTCAGTTTCGGAACAACAGTTTCTGTAACAAAGAAAACGTCGGATGTGCCGAAAATAACTTCGCTCAGCTTCGGCGGCGTGAAGGCCTCTCCGGGCGACACAGTGAACGTCACCACCGAGAACATCGATACGGATTCGAAAATTCTTAAGATCACAGGGACCGCTTCAACATCCGAAGCCGACCAGTGGCGGCTATTTATCAAAGTCGACGACGAGGAAACTCAACTCGACGGCATCAGCAGTTTCAGCTATGAACTCAAAATCACTCAGGACTTCGCCGATGTACCCGTGATTTCCAACATAACTATTTGCGACAAGGCGGCCGAGCAGTTCCTCGAAGAGGGATCAATTCTGAACAGGGAAGACCTCATCTCCAGTAAAATTGTGATCTCCGGCCAGGCCGTGGCACCGCAGAATATGAAAACATATACTATCGGCTTTGTCGCGAAAGACACCGACGACAATGAACATGACCTCGGATCGGTTACCCTGCCGGCTGACCTTTCGGGGATCGACAAAGTCGAAGTCTCGGTGGACAACGGTATAGGCTGGAACACCGCGAACGGTACAACCGCCTGGACTTACAGCTACAGGCCGAACGACCTGGAGAATTACTCGATAAAGGTTCGCGCCGTCGATGTCATGGGCAACACATCCGAGGAACAGTTCGAACCATACACCTTTAAATACGATTACAGGACGGACCCGGAGATGCTCAAAGATACTTTTGAAGCATTCATGCGTGCCTTCAACGATATGGATCGAAGCACTCTCAATCAGGCGATCTCGCAGGATTTCTCGACAAACATCGAGGGGCTGCGTGACTATACCGAATTCGAGAGTTCCGTAAATATTGTTTTCGATACCGGACGGCGGCAGATTTATTACACGATAGAACAACTCGACGCTTCGCGGATCACAAAAAGAGGCACTGTCGACTTCTACTGGTACGAAGTCGCGAATAAGTCGAATGACAATTTCTACGCCGCGTTCACTTTCGAGTACACCGAAGGTCAATGGAAACTACAGGAAATTATCGACGAAAACACATTCCTGAGACTTTCCAGAATACCTTATGAAATCGAGCTATCGCTTGCGAAATCAAGCATCGACGCCGACGGTGAAGAGACAACAGAAGTCTACGGCACCGTAAAGGACAGTTCGGGTTTTATTGTCGCAAGTGAGATACAGGTGAGTTTTTCGGTGGACACGGGAGGCATTTCGCCGGATGTGACGGAAACGAATGACGAAGGCAAGGTTACTGTCACTTACACCTCGCCGACAAGTCCCGGCACAGCGGTCGTCACCGCAACTTCCGGCAGTGCCGTCGGGACGATTTCCGTGGTTCTCGATCCCATACAGGCGCCGTGTCCGCCGGATGGCTGTAATTGACGGGGAATAATTGATCGACGGCTTAAGCCGGAACCAAACAGGTGATAAACGACAGTTGCTATCTTATTTATCGGCAACACATTGTCGCTTACAGAAAAAAACGGCTTAAAATCTTTCTATCAAAGAATATTGAAAAATGAAGAAACTCGTTCAGTTCGTTGTTTTGACATTCATCATCTCGATAGTAATATGCGTTCCGGGTTGCGGCGGTGGCGGAGGTGGCGGTGGCGGTGACACGACCGGCGGCGGCAGCGCGGGGGCGGCCCCGGTTGTCACTTTCACATCGCCTGCATCTTCAGGCTCTGTTTCTTACAAAGAAAACGCACTCCCCGCCTCAATCTCCTTTTCATATTCCGACCCGGACGGTATAAACTCTTCCTCGGCGAAGAGCACGTTTACGTTCAGAAACACCAGTTTCGATCTTGCCGACCTTCTCAATGCGTCCGCTTCTTCGGCATCCACAAGTTCCGATATATCACCGCTATACTGGACGATTGCCGCAAAGTATAACGTGAGCACAGGAGCGCTGATTACAAACTACAGGATATTCGGCGCGTCCGGCGGCGCTTCAGCTCTGCTCAACCTTATTGACATAGATATTCCGTCCGGCACACTCATTGTCGCCTCCAACTCCCGCAACAAACTTATTTTCATCAATTCAACAAGCGGGGCGACCATAAGGGAAGTGTCACTATCGGCAAGTCCTGAAATAATCAGAACCTGCCCCGCAGACGGCAAGGTGATAGTCGCTTCGAAAGACAGCAGCACATTGCAGATATATTCAGTTTCCACAGGCGACCTTCTGGCGACCCCGGGGCTTGGCGCCGAACCTCACGCCATGGTCATCAACAAGCAAACATCCATCGCATACGCTATTTTCGCGAATCCGTCTAAAGACCTTTCAATAATCGACTGTTCCGCTGAAAGTGTAAGCTCGGGCACGCTTCAGCATTTGCCGCAGCTTGTCGAAGCAGGCACGACAGCCACAGGGAACCTTTATTACGCCGGCGGAACCGGTGCCGACAGGGGGATATATCTCTACGGAGCAGGTGCCGACACAAAACTTGTCTCGCTCGATTCGTTCCCCGAGTCTATCGCCTGTGACAGCGCCGGGAACAGGATGTCCGCATCATATTACGGTGACGACAAAGTAGTAATCTATGATCTGTCAAATGGAAGCGCCATCGCGGAGCGCACTGTGGGCGACCAGCCGTTGTCCGTCGCCGTCGCCCAGTCCGCCGCTCGTGTTTTCTCTCTCAACAAAGGAGTGGACTCCGTTTCATCAATCGACGCTTCTTCCGGCGCGTTGCTATCGACAATCAGCCTTGCCGCCGATCCGGTCGGAATGGTTATCGACGACACGAACGGCTATCTTTACGTGCTCGAAAATTTCTGGGACATAACAACCACAGAGAATGGAACCCTGAATGTTTCAGTCGAAGATTCGCAGGGCAACCTCGGATCGACCGCACTCAATGTAACAATCGAGCCGGTAAGTTCCGGTGATCCGGGCGGCTCGGACCCGGGCACTCCCGACAGTTGAAACCACACGGTTGATATTCACAATAATTCCGACCCTCCATCGCGCCCAAACCCCAAAAAAGCCCCCGAAGGAGCTTTTTTATGGTAACAAATCCTGCTGTTTGCGGATTATGATTTTTTCTTTGTTGCCGTTGCTTTTTTGATCGCACGCTGGAGCTTGGCGATCTTGGCTTCGAGTTCCTCGATGTCTTCCCTGGTCACAAGTCCCATCTCGGAGAAGACTTTGTTTGTGCGTTCTCTGAACTTGTCGGTAACTTTTTCTCTTTCGTCCTTGCCCTTGTCGAGCCATTCGTCGTAGCGTTCTTCACCGAGTTCGACGAGATCCTCAAACTTTTCCTTCAAGTTTTTGTCTTCGTTTTCTTCGACGGCTTCTTCCTCGACCTCTTCATCGTCGCGACCTTCGATGAAGTCTTCGATCAAGTCCTGCATTTTCGCCAGTAGTCCTATTCCCGCATATCCCAGTTTGTCGATTTCCAGTGCCATTATATTTCCCCTTTCTTCCGGAGCGGACGTTCTGGTTTTTTCCGCCCCTTTAACAATTTGAGTTCCCGGCGTTCCCGGGGGGTAGCCCCCCGGAAACGCTGTCTCGGGTTTCTTTCAGCTACTACTCTGCATCATAACCTTCCTGGAAACTTACGCATCCTTTTTGGCGGACGCCGCTGCTTTTTTCACCGCGCGCTGAAGCTTGGCGATCTTGGCTTCGAGTTCTTCTATGTCTTCTTTTGTCACGAGGCCGATTTCTGAGAAAACCTTGCTTGTGCGTTCACTGATCTTGTCGGTGATCTTTTCTTTTTCTTCCTTGCTTTTTTCGATCCATTCGTCGTAGCGTTCTTCACCGAGCTCGACGAGCGCGTCGAATTTTTCCTGGAAGTTCTTTTCTTCTTCCTCTTCTGCGACTTCTGCGTCGACCTCTTCATCGTCGCGGCCTTCTATGAAGTCCTCGATGAGGTCCTGCATCTTTGCTACGAGGCCGATGCCTGCGTATCCCAGTTTGTCGATTTCCAGTGCCATGTTGTTTTTCTCCTTTTCTTTTTCTTTCACAGTGATTTGCTGTGATGTTTAAGATTCTAACACAATTATGAGAAATGTCAAGTGTTTTTTAAAAATATATTAATAATATTCAAGAACACCTTGATAATATGTATTATTGCGATGTTGTCTTGCATGCTGCATATGTTAAAAAGCCCTGTTGTTCTGCGTGTTTTTTTACAAAAGAGTTTGAAATAACTATTTGTGGGTGGGAGAGAAAAGATTAAGGAAATTAAGATAATTAAGGATAAAATTAAATAAATTAAAGATTTGCGGCTGGCCGATACAGTTTCATTTCGTGGTATTTTGCATTCAGTTTGAGAAATTCGTGATATTCGGTGGTTCCTTTTTCGATGGTCTTTGATTTACAGCAGGAGATTTGCTCTTCGAAGTTCACGGACCAGTTGATTATAGTGCAAATATCACGTGCCGGAATGTACATTCTTTCCACTCTTCCGGTGCGCAGGTTGGTGATCTCGACATATTCCGTCTCCCAGGTGGTAGCGGTGAAGTAGTCGGAGAGTGGTAGTCTGAACTCGTTGAGGCGGCGGGTCGTTCTTTTGCATACCCCCGCGCTTTCGGCATAATCCGTGAGCACGCCGCCGAGGAGAACCCATGCGAAATCTGTTTCGTCGTTCCGGGAGAGGCGCGCGCCGACACCCATGCGTTTAAGTATTCTCTCGATCATTCCGTAGACCGCGTCGTTGGAGTAGTCTGTTATCAGGAAGAATGTTCTAAGTGTGCGTTTGCCTTCGGGGGTTTCATATAGAGCGGTAGTTTCGATGGCGGCGTCGTCCCAGCCTGCAAGGATTTTTCTGGCTATGGGGACGAATGGCTTGAGAAAAATGAAGGGAATATGTATCTCGCGGGCTACAAACTTCGCGGCATCTGCCGCGTAATCTTCGGGTCGGTGTATCCTTCGCCACACCCTGACGGGTTCAAAGTCGCTGTTATTCAAGACAGGGGTAATTCTCCTCTCGCCTTATAATTGTGGTGCATACTCAGTGATTTATCAACCTGTTTCGGAGAAATTCAGGCTTTTTGTGAGCGAAATCACGTTATGTGAGCCAATTGCAAAATTATGATTCTGCTGCGGTTGGCTGCTATTGCCCATAGCTGCGTAGTCGGTGCAAAATCGTCCTCGACGTACTTTACAAGTACGACTGCGAAGATTATACACCTACGCCATACTCTGAACAATTTCGCTCGACCTCGCTACGAATACAATTTTGCAATTGGCTCGTGCGTAATGAATATTTTTAATTTTTTTGTAATAAGAACATAACTGTTGTGGATAATATATTAAGTCAAAAGGAAGTTAAATATATAGTACATTAATTATATAGGAAGAATGCGGTAAGGGCTGATTATGCCGGGTCTTCATTTTTTCAACTACATGAATCTCGCCCTCGCGGGTTTACATATTGTGTTGACGTGTGCGCATTATGTGCGAATAAGGAACCGGCGTTGTCCGGCGTTGTGCGCGGGTGCGGTTCTGTATTTTCTGGTGTGGTTTTTCAGGGCGGCGCCGCAGGAGTTGGCGCCGGGTTCGCTGGCGACGATGCCGCTGGAGAGCCTTGCGATCATAGCATGGTTTGCCGGTTTTGTGTGGTATGACGACGTCGGGCGCAGGGTCGCGCAATGGCTGGTTGTCGCGGTTGTTTCCGTCTGTCTCATTATAGTCGCCGTGAGCGGAATGGGGCTGATCGCGCCCCCCGGCGAGGAGTTTATGAAGCCGCCTGCGTTTGTGCTGCTTCTTTTCTTTATCGCTTATGTGCTGTACGTGAAACTTCCGGATCGTCATTATTATGTGCAGGCCATGGTGTTCCTGTTGCTTGCGACAGGGTTGTCGATGGCGGCTGCACCGGTCGGACCCGGCAGGGCCGGGATTGCGGTTATGGTGTTTATGTATACGGCATACGGAGCCGCTTTTATTTCGATGATACTTCTGACGGATGTGATGACGGTGTCGGAAATAGCGTGTGGAATAGAAGAAAAATCGCTGAACAGCACAGTATATGAAGTTACCGATTATGTAGTCGAGGGTATGCAGCGGATCAGGGATGATGCGGGCCGCGAGTGTACAAAGAATGAGAAGCTCGAATTGATTGTGGCCGCTATCGGGGAGGTGCTTGGTTACGGCAAGGTGTTTCAGGGCAGATGGGAAGACGCCGGGCATCGTCTGAGGTTCGACTACGAGCCCGGTGGCGACGCGCCGCGGATGGTAAAGGCGGCGGTTGTGGTTCCCGAGCTGCTGGTGGCGGAGTTGAGGGCGGACGCGGAACCGCTTCTCATCGAGGACGCTGCCGGTGACTCGCGGATTGGAGACCCGACGCTGACGAGGTTTGATCTCAATTCTTTTGTCCTGCTGCCACTGTCTCGCGACGGTGACGTGTCGGATGTGTTGCTGATAGGCGACAGGCGCGACGGCGGTGGGATGTCGGAAGCGGACCTCGATATACTCTGGCGGGTGGCCGGACACATCACGACAATATTCGCTGGCGGTTCGGCCCGGAGCGATGCGACTTCGGAACAGGACATCGACACTGTGACCTCACTGCGGAATTTCTCTTCGTTCCAGAAGCTGCTTTCGAAGGAAATACAGAAGGCCGACAAGAACGGCGCGTGTTTCGCGCTTTTCCTGTTTGATACGGACAGATTTTCCGCGGTCAACGAGAAGCTGGGCTACGAGCGCGGCGATATTATACTGAAGGAGATCGGAGAGCGGCTGGTGGAACATGCCGCGAGGGAGTATGTCGGGCGTGTGGGCGCAGACGAATTCGCTGTACTGATCCCCGATGCGCCGGGCGATATCAGGGCGTTGGCCGAGCGGATTCTCGCCGACATAAATGAGAGTCTTACACAGATATGCGAGGAGGTTCCGATGACGATGTCGGCAGCCTATTCGCTTTATCCATACGACTTTTTCGAGCAGACGGGTGTCTTCGGAAAGATGCGTGAAATGCTTTCCGGGGGCGGATCGACTACCGGACATATAGTGCGTGTAAAATTGGGCTGAAATATATATTTCCGTTCCGTTCACGGGTGTGGAGTTGCCGCCCTATGGACGGATACGTGTTTACATTGCTGAAAGATATGAATTCGGGCAAAACAAAAATTATTTATTTCGACTGTTCTTTCGGAGTGAGCGGGGATATGATACTCGGCGCTCTTTTCGACCTTGGTGTGGATTTTGACGGATGGCTCGACGAGATGAAAAAACTCGGACTTGAGGAAGGCCCCGAGTGCGAGACGCGCGAAGTGCGGCGGCACGGCATCAGGGGGTGTTCGTTCAGGGTGAATGGCTGCGAGGGCGGCGGCGGTCCCGCGCGGCGGCTCGATGATGTCGAGAAAATCATCGGCGGCTGCGATCTCGACGAGGTGATAAAGGCAAAAACGATTGCGGCTTTCGAAAGGCTCGCAGCGTGCGAGGGTGAGATTCATGGAAAACCGACACGCGAGATACAGTTCCACGAACTGAGTGGACTGGACACTATTGTCGACATCGCCGGCACGCATGTCGCGCTCGAGATGCTGGGTGTGGACGCGGTGCATTCGTCACCGGTGAATGTCGGAACGGGTTTTGTCGAGATGCGGCATGGCGTGTTGCCCGTGCCCGCGCCTGCCGCGGCGAAGCTGCTGGAGGGCGCGCCGGTGTTTTCGCGGTTCGAGGGTGAGCTGACGACACCTACGGGCGCTCTGCTGATTACGCAGTTGGCAGCGGATTTCGGGCCGATACCGGCTATGACGCTCCTGCGAGTGGGCCACGGCGCCGGGGCGTCGGATTTCGGACATCCGAATATCCTGCGCGCTTTCGTCGGCGAAGCTGCCGGGCCGGTGCGTGCCGGGCTCGAGGAGATCATGCACATCGCGACGAATATCGACGATATGGACCCGCGCGTGTGCGGCTATGTATGCGAGCGACTGCTTGCCGCAGGCGCGATGGACGTTTATACAGAGCCGATATATATGAAAAAAAACAGACCGGGTTTTATATTGAATGTTCTGTGCGCGCCCGGCATGCTGGGCGATGTCGCCGATTATATTATGAGGGAGACAAGCACGCTGGGAGTGCGTTTCCAGCGGGTGTCGCGCTTGTGCGCCGAGCGGGAGACAGTGAGTGTGGAAACAGCGCACGGAACTGTGCGGGTAAAATTGGGCAGGCTGAATGATGAGCTTATAAATGTCAATCCTGAATATGAAGACTGCGCGGAGATCGCCCGCGAGAACAATATTCCACTCGCGGACGTGATGGAAACCGCGCGTAGAGCAGCAGCCGTGAAGTTCGGCGGCACGAAGAAAGGGATGTGAGCACAGTTGGGTGAGTTCGCGGCGAAGTTTTCAACAGCAGACTTTGTGATGCTCGGAATAATATTGCTGTTTGGCATCAGGTGCGTGTTTCGCGGCTTTGTGAAAGAAGTGTTGTCGCTCGCGGGTCTGGTCGGCGGTGTTGTGCTGGCGAGGTTCTACTACGAAGAGGCGGCGAGGGTTTTCCTTCCGTGGGTGGATAAAAACGAGTTGGTTGCCAATGTGCTGGGATTTGCGGCGATAGTGATTATTGTAAGCATAACGGCGTCGCTGCTTGGTTGGGCGATATCGAAACTTATCGGCAAAACATTTCTGGGCATCGTGGACAGGCTGGCCGGGCTCGCGGTGGGTATCCTCCAGGGGGTGATCCTTATCGGCCTCGTGTTGCTCATTGTGGAGGCGAAGGCGGGAGGGCTGGATAATTCATTGTTCAAGCACTCGCTTGTTGCGGAATATATACTGCATTTTATGAAGTTTTTATCGGGTGTTATGACTGCGGCGAAGCAAAATGTGGTATAATATCTATTGACTGGGCATAGAACCCAAGTGTATATTTTTTCAAAACAGTGCGGAATTATCACAGGAATATGAACCGGAACCATCGACTTGTTTATGTGGTGCGGGAGGTTCGGAAGGTGGATGACGAATGCCTGTTTCCAGATACAAGAAATCTATTATTGTGTTGCTGGCCATTGTGCTGACTGCGGTTGCGGGCTTTGCCGTGGGCTGCGGCGGTGGCAGTGGTACGACGGACGCCTGTGTGAAGAACCCCTGGCTCTGCTATACCGGCATATATTTTTCACCCGTGGACGGCCAGACAGGTGTCGAGTATGACGGAACTACTTTCAGCATTGTTTTCCCCAAAAGCCTGGACTCCAATACTACATCTTCAATAACCGGTTTCTCTATTACCATCAAAAAAACATCGACTGGCGACACATTCACGATTAACTATTCAAATTATTCCGATTACGGCTCATTCCTTCTGGGTTCGTCCAACACGGCAAACGATACGCTCAGCTTCAAACTCAAGTCGAATTCAACACTCGAATCCGCAGGCCTGCATACGCTCGAACCTTCGACGGCATACACGATAACAAATATTACGATGCCGACGAATCTGCTTTATACAGACGGCACTTCACCCGATTATTCGGGCATGCAGACTACAGGTTCTTTTACGACAAAATCCTCGAGCTGATCCGCTGCCCGGACTCACCGTGTGCATAACACAGCAAGCAGCGCCTCGATGTCTCAATTTCCTGAACCGATAAGTTTTTTCCTCCACATTGCTATAATATTATCTGCGAATCTACAGGTGCCGAACTTTCCGGCACTGGAGATAATATGCGGGAGATATGTTCATGGGGGTCGGTTCCGGGTTGGCCGAAAAAGATGTAAAAGAGTTGTTTGACCGGCGGGTGATCATGGCACCCATGGCGGGTGTGAACACGCGCGCGTTCTGCCGGATGCTGATCGACAACGGGTGCGATTTTATCTATTCGGGACTCCTGACCAGTCACGGACTTGTCTACAGCAGCAACAAAACAGAGGATATGATAGATTCGCTGCCCGAAGCGGAAAACCTCGATGTGGCGGCTCAGATATTCGGCGCGACACCGGACATAATGGCTGAAGCGGCCCGCATTATCGAAGACACCGGGAAAGCCGATATTATTGATATTAACATGGGATGCCCTGTGCCGAAGGTGGTGAAAACCCGCGCGGGAGTGCGTCTGATGCAGAACCCGGAACTTGCGGCGAGTGTCGTGGCGGCTGTTGTGAAGGCTGTGAGGCTTCCTGTGACGGTTAAGATGAGATCGGGATGGGACAGCCGCAGCATCAACTGCGTCGAGGTCGCCCGGATGTGCGCCGACGCGGGCGCGGCGGCTGTAGCACTGCACCCGCGCACACGTGTGCAGCGCTTCGGCGGCTGCGCGGACTGGACGCTCATAGCGAAACTGAAGGCGGCTGTCGACGTGCCCGTGATCGCTTCGGGCGATGTGGCGGACCCGGAGAGCGCCGCGCGGTGTTTCAGAGAGACAGGCTGCGATTCGCTGATGATAGGCCGAGCGAGCATGGGCGATCCGGGGCTGCCCGCGCGTGCACGCCGGCTTGTGCGGGACGGAGTGCCCGCGCCGCCGCCGGATTTCAGGAAACGGCTGTCGGACGCGCGGCGGCATCTCGAACTTCATGTCGCGGATGTCGGAGAAGAAAAGGGTGTGCGTGAGATGCGCGGCCCACTCGCCTGGTATATAAAAGGTTTATATGGAGCGGCGGCTGTGCGAGTGAAGATAAATACGACAACAGGATTGGAAAAAGTGAACAGCCTGCTCGCCGCGTTTGAAAAACGGCTGGCAGACCGTTATGAATCTGATAGTGAAGACGACACAAATTGATGGAGGTCGCGTATGGTACCGGTGATATGTATTGCAGGCGGTTCGAACTCAGGAAAGACCACGCTTATTGTCGAGCTTGTCGGAGAACTTAAGTGCAGGGGATACTGTGTGGGAGTTGTCAAACACACGCACCACGATGTGGACCTTGACACGCCCGGAAAAGACACGTCGAAATACACCGTGGCCGGTGCGGGTGCTGCCGCGCTAATAACGAAATCAGGGTTGTCCTTTTTCCGGCCCGACGCGCCCGGGCTTCCGCTCGAGGAAATCGTGGAAGAGTATTTTACATGGTGCGATATCGTTGTCGTCGAGGGTTTCAAGGATGCGGACGCGCCGAAACTCGAAGTGCGCGCGGTGCCGGGCGTTCACACTGAAAATAATATAGGCGGTGTGATAGGCATAGTTGCGGCGCACGAAGTCGACACGGAACTACCCGTATACGCGCCGGACGACATAGCCGGGATAGCCGGCATGATCGAGCGTGAGTATCTTCAGAAGGGCTCGAGGAGTGAGGTGAAATTGTGGGTGGACGGCGAGTTTATCGAGTTGAAACCGTTTGTCAAAGCCTTTGTCGGCCAGACGGTGAAAGGAATGATCAACTCGCTCAGGGGTTGCAAAAAACCTGAAAAGATCAGGCTGAAAATCGGTCGTTGATCAATTTTTGTTGACTGTTTCAGGCCGTTTTTTCTCTTGAAAAATATAATCGTCAACATATACTATTTCATGATTCGGCGCGGTTGAGTCAAACCTTCCGCTGATCGTAACAACAAACAATGAAAGGAGAAATACACAATGCCTCATGTAATATCAGACGACTGCGTGGCCTGCGGTGCCTGCGAAGCGGAATGTCCCGAGGAAGCCATCACCGAGGGCGACGAGAAGTATGAAGTCGACCCTGAGAAATGCACCGATTGCGGTGCCTGCGAGGAAGTCTGCCCCAACGACGCCATCTCGGAAGCATAAGTTTTTTTGTCGCGTTGGTTTTTACTGAACTGCGTTTTATAAAAGGCAATTGTATTTCTGGGGACGATCAGGAAATGAACTACCCGACTGAAGTCCGGGGTAGCTGTTAGTGTCATTCCTGCGAAGGCGGGAATCCAGTTTCTTTTTGCGGGATATGGGAATCCGATCTACAGTTTTATCGTTTTTTCGATGACCTTTCTTACGCCTTTTCTTTGTTGACACAACATCAGGAGGAAAGAGGAGATGTTATGGAAATACAAGAATACATAGAAATGACCTATGACGAGATCGGGCGGCTCGACAGGGAAAGTACCGTTTTCATGTCGTCCGTATCGCCGGTCGAGACACACGGTCCGCACCTGCCGATGGGAACCGATCTTTTTATCGCGGACGAAATCAGAGACAGAACTATCGACAGGTTGAAAAAGTCGCACCCCGGCCTGACGATAGTTCTGCTGCCGCGCCTGAATATAGGCGCGGGCGCGATACCTGTAGCCGGCTCTTTCCCCGTCAGATATCAGGCACTTCTTTTTTCTGTATTCGATATGGGTAAAGCGCTTGCGGACATGGGCTTCAAGTACTGGTTGCTCACCGACAATCACGGTGGTCCGTCGCATCAGGTGGGCATCGAACTTGCCGCGCGGCGGCTTGCGCGAAAGGGGTTCACACTCATCGCGCCGTTCCACGAATCGTTTCGCCGCATGATAGCCCGCGACCCGGACCTGCTCGAGAAGACCGGTCTGCCCGGGAATGCGGTCGGCGCGCCGGACGACGCCCATGCAGGCACAAACGAGACTTCGCTAATGCTCGCCGCGCACCCGAAAAAGGTTCGGGAGGCATGGAAGACACTCGGCAGGGCGAAAGAGTCGCCGATGACATTATTGCCGAAGATTTTACATGGAGTCAGCAAGATACTGGAAAAGGCAGGCGCGCAGGATGCCGCGCACGATTTCTATTTTATGGCGCATGGCTTCGCGTGGGTCAGCGACCCCGATATGGACCCATACCAGGGCACCCCGGAAAACGCATCGCCCGAAGCCGGAGAAGCGATGCTCGACTACCGCGCCGATCTCGCACACGAACTCCTCTCGAAAGCACTCGCGGGCGAAAAGATCAGGCTCAAGCCCATGGGCTGGTCCGCACGCTTCCTCAGAGACATTATGTAGTCAGGGCTTCGAATGCGATTTCGAGACTGAGAGATACATAAAGATGAACCCTGGCGTTTCCGGCATTACTCGATTTTATTCCAAAACTGCTATTGTCGTGTCAAGCTTGTAACTGGCTCTAACCTGCATATTTCACCAATGCGGGTAAAAACTGTAAAATAAGTATAGCTTATGAAGATCGGCGTTTTTGAATTCAACATGAGGGAACTCGCGGGCTCGATGGGCGACATGGGCACGTTTTTTCCGCTGGCGGTGGGCTACTTCGCCGTGTGCGGGGTCGACCCGTGCGGACTGCTTGTGATGATGGGCCTGACGAATATAGCGACCGGGCTCATATACAAATTGCCGATGCCTGTCGAGCCGATGAAGGTAATCGCGGTGGTTGCGATTGCGCAGAAGTGGGAGCCGGAAATGGTGTATGCTGCCGGTATCGGCGTCGGCATCGCATGGATATTTCTGTCGGCTACCGGTCTTATCGACTGGATAGCAAAGCAAACGCCGCAGCCCGTGGTGCGCGGGATACAGACGGCACTGGGCCTGATGCTGGCTTTTCAGGGCGCGAAGCTCGTCGGTGGCGAATGGGCGCTCGCGCTTATCGCGCTTATCATCATCTTTACATTGCGTGAAAACAAGTACGCCCCGGCAGCTGTCGTGCTCGTCGCGCTGGGGCTGGGCATAATGTGGTACAAAGACCTGTTTCACGGACTGGCCGGTCCCGCGCTGAGCCTGCCGCAGTTTCGCGTCCCGGCGGTTGCCGATGTATGGGCGGCGTTTGTCCTTGCGGGGCTGGCACAGCTCCCGCTGACGGCGACCAATGCCGTGATCGCCACATCGGACACGATCACGCAATACTGGCCCGACCGCAAAGTGTCTGTGCGTGCGCTCGCGATGGACCACGGGCTTACCAACATTATCGTACCGTTTTTCGGCGGTATGGCCATGTGTCGTGGAGTGGGCGGGCTTGCGGGACAGTACTACTATGGCGCGCGCACAGGCGGCACAAACATCATCGAAGGCGTTATCGAGATCGCGCTGGGCCTGTTTCTCGCGGCGAGTATCGCTTCGGTTTTCTCGAGTTTTCCGACGGCGATTATTGGTTCGATGATGTTTCTCGTGGGGCTGAATATGATGAAGTTCGCTCGTGACGTGAAGTTGTCGGCGGATATCGTGCCTCTCGCGGCGACTGCCGGTATATCTATTATTCCGGGCTCGAACATGGCGGTCGGTTTCGTCGCGGGAGTCGTGATTTACAAGCTTATGCAGTGGCGGGGATGGGCAGGGAAAAATGATTAGCCCCAATACCGTTCGCTTAAGAGGATATGGGTATCAATATTCGCGATAAATACAGGCTTTGTTGCGCATCATTGTTGCTAAAGTAAACGGTATTGAAATCAGCCCGCATATTTCACCAATGCGGGCCGACGACTCAATAATGAGAAAGCGAACCGTCGCGGCGGGTGCGTCTCAGAGCGGCGGCGAAGCAGAATATACCCAGCGGAAGCAGTACCGCCGTTATCATCGAGAGCACCAGAATATCACTCTTCATTTCACTTATCCCGGCGCCCCGGATGCAGGCGTCGCGCATCAGGCGCAGTGTATACGTAAGAGGAATATATGCCGACACAGCGCGCAAAGTGTTCGGAAGCGCCGCCACAGGGAAGTATACTCCCCCCACGACAGCAGTTGCGAAACCGAGAAATATATTCAGCGGATCGCCGCGCTTGAAGACAAGAATGAACGAGGCCGAGATCAGCCCCATCGCACTGAAAGAAACAAGTGACAGCAGCAATATCAGCGGGACGGCCGCCAGGTTTGCGCCGCCGTAGTTCGCGCTCATCAGCAGGATGCCGAATATGAAATAGATTATGATGTTGACACTGCCGTAGAAGAAGTTCCAGAGCAGACGCGCGAATAGTATCACCCCGACAGGTGTCGGTGTAGTGAGCAGCGCTTCGAGAGTGCCCGTCATCTGTTCGTTGCGCAGTGTTGTCGAAAAAGTGCTGAGGCAGACATTCATGAAGCCGGAGAAGGCGAGTCCGATCAGCACGAAAGAAAAGTAGTCGCCGCCGTAATCATCGAGATACAACGCGCCGGATGACGGGATGATTTTTGCAATGAAGAAGAACACGCTTGTATAGAAAAATATCGTGCCGATTTCCATGACGAAGTTCAGCCTGTAGCTGATCTCTTCGAGGAATATTTTCCTCAATAGTATGCCTGTTTTCCAAAAGGTCGTTATCATGGAATCATGCGTCGCCGCGCGACATCATCCTTTTCAATGCGCCGACCGAACCCGGCCTGTCGAAAAATACAATCCGGCCACGATCGAGCATCAGCACCCTGTCCGAAGCGTCTACCGCTTCCGGCAGACTGTGGGTCGCGAAAAAGACTGTTCGCCCGTCTTCATTGAACTCCCTGTTTTGCAGCTTTTCGAAAAATTCTTCCCGGAATACCGGGTCGGCGCTCCTGCCTGGTTCGTCCATCAGCAGAACGGACGGTTTGTGCAACAGGCCGCGAGCGAGCGAAAGCCGCTGTTTCATTCCTGCCGAATACGCCTGCACCTGGACATTCGTTTGTTCCGCAAGTCCGTATCGCCGCAACGACTCGACGACCCGTCCTCGCAGCTCACGGCGCGGGATGTCGTACAGCGCGCCGAACAGATACAGGTTTTCGGCTCCTGTAAGCCGCCAGTAGAAACTCCTTTCGTCGCTGTTGACGACACCGATGATCTCTCTCACTTTCCGTGGTGATCCGGCAACGTCCAGCCCGCCGACAGTCGCGTTTCCGCCGTCGGGCAGAATGAGCGTGGAAAGAATTTTCAGCAAAGTTGTTTTGCCCGAGCCGTTGCGTCCGACAAGAGCCACCGTCTCTCCACTGCCGATTTCAAACGTGACATCGTCGAGAGCCGTTGTTCGGGCCGGTTTCCCGAACGGATTCAGTCCGCCGGCTACAAATACTTTGCTGAGATTTTCCGCGGTTATCATCTTTTAAGAAATACTATGGAATACAATTGTGCAAGTCAAACTTATCTTGAGCCAATTGCAAAATAATGTTCGGAGCGAGGTCGAACGAAATTATTCAGAAGCAAGGCGGAGATGCGAAATCCCCGCAGGCGTACTCGTGGAGTACGTTGAGGATGATTTTGCGCCGACAACGCAGCTATGGACAATTGCAGCCGACCGCAGCCGAATCAGAATTTTGCAATTGGCTCTCTTGAAACATAATAAACTTGTGCGTTCCTACAGAAAGAACAGAACGCCGCATAGCCGTAACGGAAAAGGATTTTATCAGAATTCTTTACCATTCTGCTTTATTAACACGATTGGGAACAATAATCAACTTATTCCGCTTATTATTGTATATATTAGAAGGATGTGCATAATATTATATTGGATGCACAAGAAAACATTTTGGAGTAAAAGCATGAAAAAAGGCAAAGAAAAGATAGCGCTTGTTACGGGAGCCAACAAGGGTATAGGAAAAGAGATAGTCAGGCAGCTTGCCGCGAAAGGGATCAGTGTGTATCTCACGGCACGTGACGAAAGCAGGGCGATCAATACTTACGAAGAATTGACAAACGAATATAGTAATGTTCTGTTCCATCAACTCGATGTAACGGACCAGAAGAGTGTCGACAAATGCCGCGACTATATCAAGAAAGAACATGGCAGGCTGGATATTCTGATCAACAACGCAGGTATTACGGACAAGGGAACAACGGGGCTCGGCGCGGACATCGAGGAGATTGAAAGGATCGTGCAGACGAATACCTACGGCCCGTTGCGAATGTGCCGTGCTTTCGTACCGATGATGATAAAGAATAAATATGGCCGCGTCGTTAACATCTCCAGCCGTCTTGGAAGACTTTCCACGATGGAAGGCCGTCTGCCCGGCTACAAGATTTCAAAAGCCGCGCTCAACGCAGTGACAAGAATAATCGCCGAAGAGACCGCCGGGAAAAATGTGCTTGTGAACGCGATGTGTCCGGGTTGGACAAAGACGGACATCGGCGGTCCCAAAGCTTCCCGCACTGTCGAAGAGGCGGCGGATACTGCCGTGTGGCTGGCCACAATGCGCGACGGCGGCGCCACGGGTTGTTTCTTCTACGACAGGAAGAAACGGGCCTGGTAGTCGCGCCCGACCGCGACCGTTACCGCATATATTACCTCAACGCTCCTTCCGCCACATTCTTCATCGTGTTTCCACCGTCCCCGGCGGGAACGTACAGACCGGTCGCTCCCGCGGTTACCGCTATCTTCTTCACGGCAACATGTTATCCCACACATTATCGAGCCGGGCGCATATTTGAAATATTTTCTCGAATTATCAACTTTATGGATGTAAAATATACGAATCACGGAACGGGCAGGGAAATGATATGACTGCAAAAAAGAAAAAAGAAGCGGGTTTCGCGGCAAAGATGAAGAGGCTGCGAAAGAAAAATAAAATCACCATCGAGCAACTTTCGGAAAAGAGCGGTTGTGCTGTCGACTATCTCGAAAAAGTCGAGAGCGGCGATGTGATGCCGCCTGTGTCGGACATAATCAAGATATCCAGCGCTCTCGTGGTGGACGCCGGTACATTTTTGTCCGCCGAAGAAAAAACATCGCGCAAGAAAAAAGCGGAGAGCTTCAAAAAGCGAGAAAAAGCATACTCCTACAAGGTGCTCACTCCTGACGCTGAACATAAATACATGAAGGCGTTCAACGTAACTATTGATCCCGGCGAAGAGCACGAAAAAGTGGAATACAAACACAGGGGTGAAGAATTTATTTATGTGCTCGAGGGGCGACTCGAAATAAAGGTCGGCAGGAACTCGCACGATCTGAAAAAGGGTAAATCCATACATTTCGATTCCAACCTGCCGCACACACTTCGCAATCCCGGCAGAAAGAAAACAGAACTGATTGTTGTCGTGTATACACCGTGATGCGGGTTTGACCGGAAGCTCGTTCCACGACTCAGAAGCCGGCACCGGACACAAATGAGGTGAAGCAGATGTCGTTTCCATTAACAGAAGAACAGCACATGGTGCAGTTGATGGTGCGTGAGTTCGCGCGCAAAGAGATCGAGCCCGTGGCGGCGAGGAACGATGTCGAGTCGCGATTTCCGACCGCTATCATCGACAAGATGGGCGGCCTGGGGCTGATGGGAATGATGGTGCCGGCAGAGTACGGCGGCGGTGGCACGACGGCGGTAAGTTATGTGCTTGCGCTCCAGGAGATAGCTTACGCATGCGCCGCGACGGCTGTGACGATGTCGGTGAACAACCTTGTCTGCGGCCCGCTGCTCGAGTACGGCACTGAAGAGCAGAAAGAGAAATATCTCATACCGCTGGCGTCCGGCGAGACACTCGGCTCATTCGCCATTACCGAGCCGGAAGCCGGTTCCGACGCGGCGAGCGTGAGCACTCGCGCAGTGCTTAAAGGCAACAAATATATTATAAACGGCAGTAAAGTTTTCATAACAAACGGCGGCCATGCGGGTACTTTCATAGTGATAGCGCGACTTGGCGACAAGCCGCGGCACAGGGGGATGAGCGCGTTTATCGTCGAACGCGGCACACCCGGCTTCGAGATCGGGCCGGAAGAGAAAAAGATGGGCGTTCGCGCATCGAGCACAGTCAGCCTCGTATTCGACGATTGCGCGGTGCCTGCGGAGAACATGCTCGGCGGCGAAGGCGAAGGCTTCAAGATCGCCATGACAGCGCTGGACAGCGGGCGCATAGGCATTTCGTCACAGGCCATCGGCATCGCCCGCGCCGCTTTCGACGAGGCGATAAAATACGGCAGCATGCGCAAACAGTTCGGGCGTGCTCTCGTGCGCAACCAGGCGATACAATGGATGATCGCCGACGCGGCGCGCGACATCGAGGCGGCGCACCTGCTGGCACTTTCCGCCGCTATGGCCAAAGATCGCGGCGAATCCTTCACGCGCCAGGCATCCATATCGAAGCTCTTCTCCTCCGAGGCTGCCGTCCGTATATGCTACGACGCTCTCCAGATACACGGCGGCTATGGCTACACCAAAGATTTCAAAGTCGAACGCCTCTATCGCGACGCGCGCGTCACCACTATCTACGAAGGCACTTCGGAAGTCCAGAGAATAGTCATCGCAAACAATGCGTTGAAATAATGTTGCCATAATTGCTTAACAGGAACATAACCCATATTCTGCGACAACATTATTAGCCGCACTTTAAAAAGACAGGATGACACGGCGAGAAGGACATCCACGGCAGTGCTTTTGTCTCTTGACTTTAACCGGCTTTTCGCATAATGTTTATTGTAATTTGACAGATGTAAAACAGATTCCCGGGAGGAAAAATACGACATGAAAATGAAAGCAAAATATATCTTCAACGGCCCAACGGACATGGTATGGGAAGCCCGTGAAAAACGATTCGAGAACCCGGAACAATTCCCGGAAATGCAGAAGCATGTCGAAATCGAACGCAGGGAAGAAGGCGACAAAATACACTCGAAGCGTGAGATCGAACTCGCATCAAGTGTGCCGAAAGCGCTACAGGCCGTACTGAAACCCGACATGCTCAAATGTATCGACCATTCGGTTTACGACATGAAAGCCGGCACACATGAATGGGACATCAAACCCAAGTTCAAAACCAGTGCCTTCACATGTAAAGGGTGGTCGAAGTATACCGACTTCGAGGAAGACGGCGAGAAGAAGACCAAACGCGAGATAGTGCTCGAAGTGAAGGTGAAGATGCCTTTCGTCGGCAAGCTGGCCGAGCAGTTTATTCTCGACGCCTACAAAAAAAACCTGAAAAAAGACAACGACACCATCCAGAAGATGATCGGCATAATGAAAGAAGAGAAGGGCTGAGCGCGGCCCGGCTTTGTTCTTCGAGCCGCTTGTAAAAACAGTGTCGATGCTGGAGGTTTGTTGATATGAAGGATGCGAGAGACGCGGTAATAGTAAGTGCGTGCAGGACGGCGCTGGGTACGTTCAACGGCGGGCTGAGTTCGGTGCCCGCGGTGGACCTTGGAGCGGCAGTCATCGGCGAGGCGATAGAACGCGCGAAAGTCGACAAAGAAAAAGTCGACGAAGTGATAATGGGGCAGGTGCTGCCCTGCGGCTGCGGCCAGAATCCGGCACGGCTGGCGATGATAAAAGTGGGCCTGCCATGGGAAACCGGATGTATTACCATCAATAAAGTGTGCGGCGGCGGACTCAAGGCCGTGATGCTCGCGACACAGGCGATCAGGCTGGGCGATGCCGACATCGTGGTGGCCGGCGGCATGGAAAACATGAGCCGCGCTCCCTACTACATCGACAAAGCGCGAAGCGGCGCGCGCATGGGCAACGCGCCGATTATGGACCACATGGTGCACGACGGGCTGTGGGATGTCGTCAACGATTTCCACATGGGCACCAGCAACGACATTATCAGCAAAGATTACAATATTACACGTGAGCAACAGGATGAATTCGCCGCGATGAGCTACGAGCGCGCGGTGAGAAGCATCGAAACAGGCAGGTTCAAGGACGAAATAGTGCCGGTCGAGGTGATGGACCGCAAAGGCAAAGTTAC
This sequence comes from bacterium, assembly GCA_024278215.1. Lineage (GTDB taxonomy): Bacteria > UBP15 > UBA6099 > UBA6099 > JAJRTR01 > JAJRTR01. The sequence goes on along the minus strand of JAJRTR010000093.1, from coordinate 24,351 downwards.
GATTTTCGATCAGGACGAAGGCCCGAGGCCGACACCGCTCGAAGTGCTCGCCGGGATGCGGCCCGCGTTCACAAAAGACGGCTGTGCAACGGCCGGGAATGCTTCGATTATCGCGTACGGCGCGTCGGCGGTATGTGTCATGGCGCGCGAGACAGCCGAGAAAATTGGTGTCGAGCCGATGGCGACTGTTGCCGGCTATGGCGCCTCCGGCATCGAACTGAAGTATGTGCTCATTGCCCCCATAAAGTCGATCCCGAAAGTGATGGCAAGGTCCGGCGTCGAGCTGAAGGATATCGAGCTGCATGAAATAAACGAGGCATTCGCCGGCTCGACGGTATGTGTGTTGCGTGAACTCGGGATCAGCAGAGAGATAACAAATGTGAACGGCGGTTCGGTAGCACTGGGTCATCCCATCGGATGCAGCGGCGCGCGTGTGCTGACAACATTGCTCTATGAGATGCAGAAACGCGACGTCGGGCTCGGCCAGGCGTCGCTTTGCCTCGGCGGCGCTGAATCCGTCACCATGATCGTGCGCAGATGAGCTCTTTTCATAGAGACTCGTACTTCAGTCCGTTTATATGCAAACGCACACAGTTTTTAAGCGCAGACTGCAAATTTCTTCATTTTCGCCGTTTTTTCAAAATCCTGTAAAAATAATAAAGTTACAGTTCGCCACCCATTTATATGGATTCGGGAACATATCGAGTCATGAATTTGTTTGTTTATATATGAACAGGCACATTATTTGAGAAAAAAAGAAACTTTCGGAGACTTTAACGGTCTAAACTAATGAACAAAGGAACCATTTGGAGAGGGAGGTGTGATTATGTCCGGCAGCGCGACGGCAGTTAGAAAACGAAAGAAAAGCAAGAAAAAAGATTATGCACAGGGATTCCGCAAGGGTGACATGGAGTCCCGGAATGCGTTTATTGAAAGCCACCTGCCGCTCGTAATCAGCATTGCGAGGAAGAGGGCGGAGCATGGTGGAATCGAATTCGAAGACCTTGTGCAGGAAGGTATTATCGGTCTGATAACAGCAGCGGAAAAGTTCGACCCTTCGAGGGGATTCAGGTTCAGCACTTATGCGACATGGTGGGTGCGGCAGGCGATAGATGATGCGATTCTTAAACATGGCGACACGGTAAAAAAGCCGTCGAACTATGCTTCTCATCTGAAAAAGCTGTTGATGGTCTCAAGAAGTCTTAAGGGGAAGCTCGGTCGCGACCCGACCCCGCATGAAGTGTCGGCGGCAGCAGAGATGGACAAAATGATGGTCAGGCAACTCCTGTCGCTTATTCCCGGCACTGTTTCTCTCGACACACCGATTTCCGACGACGACGAAGGCTCGAACAACTATATGGATGTCCTTGAGGACCGCGGCGCGGAGGGGCCGGACGACTACAGCATTTCCGGCCAGCTCAGGGAAGACCTCAATAATGCCATGGATAAGCTTTCCGAAAAGGAACGGCGGATCGTCGAAATGAGGTTCGGCCTTAATTCCGGTGAGACGAGATCGTTGCGCGAGGTTGGAAAGGTCTTCCATCTTTCGCCCGAAAGAATCAGGCAGATCGAGGAAAACGCGATAAACAAACTCAGGAAAAACGATGCGAGGAGAGTGCTTCGCGAGTATCTTAATTAAGATTTTGTTGAGCCGAAAGCGGCAGAATCATCATTCTGCATTCGGCTCTGATTCATAACGATTCCAATAATGCGGTGCGCATACCATACGTGCCGTGTTTTTTGTATACCCATATCAGCCCCTCATATTATATTTTACAGTGATGCAGGTGCCCGAATCGCCTTATTCATGCTACAATTCCGTAATTGAAAATGGAACCAGAACCTGCTGAGAAAAAAATCGCGGTTCTTGTCGTTGCGTATAATCATGCGTCGACACTCGCCTGCGTGCTCGACCGTATTCCCGCTTCCGTGTGGGACATGGTCAACGAAGTAATGGTGTTCGACGACGCCAGTGAGGATGAAACATACAGGGTCGGACTGGACTACCGTGAGTTGCGCGGTGCGGAGAAGCTGACTTTGATAAAGAATCCCGCTAATCTCGGCTACGGCGGCAACCAGAAGAAGGGATACCGTTACTGCATCGAACGCGGCTACGATATCGTTGTGTTGCTGCATGGCGACGGCCAGTATGCGCCGGAAGTGATGTTGGACCTCATCGGACCGCTCGACCGCGGCGAGGCGGACGCTGTTTTCGGCTCGCGAATGATGGAACCGGGCGCGGCGCGGCGCGGCAGGATGCCACTATATAAATTCATCGGTAACAGGATTCTGACTGCGTTCGAGAACCGGGTGACCGGCGCGGCGCTCTCCGAGTTCCATTCCGGATACAGGGCATACAGTGTCGAAGCCCTGAAAGGCATTCCGTTCGAGAGCAATACCGACGACTTCCATTTCGACAGCGAGATAATATTTCAGCTTGTGAAAAAAGGATGCCGTATCAGGGAAGTCCCGATACCGACTTTTTACGGCGATGAAATATGCTATGTCAACGGGTTGAAATATGCCTGGAACGTGTTCTGCGCGGCGCGCGCTTTCAGGCGTTGCGCGAAGGGCACATGCGCGGACCCGCGTTTCAACTTCTGAACTCCACGGCGAACCTGAATCGCGCGTCTTCACTTGTCCACTGCGGGAAATTCGTACCCCACACGTTATTGAACAGGTTGAAATGAACGCCCCTTTTCAGCGGAGGACGCCTGTTGTTGAAGTCGAGTAGCGACGGTGCGCCGGGCGCCACCAGCGGCGCGTCGATGGATTCGATCAGCATTTCTATTCCGCATGTGACGAGCGCGACGCCCCTGTTGGTCGCGTGCAACTTCCTGTTGCCGTTGCGCACCACATCGAGCGGTGACAGCCACCTGCCGGTTTTCTCTATTCGCACACTTCCGGGGTCTATCCTGCGGGGCGCGAATCCGATCCACATCGACTCCGGTATCCGGCAGGCCGGTTTGCCGCTCCAGATCACTTCGAGTTCTATCCGTGGCGCAAGGTGATGCAGTTTCCACAGCATGAAGAGCCTGGCCGGGAATCCGAAAGGAGCCGGCGCATCCACCGGAGCGCACATTTCGAAAAGCAACTCGACAGGGTCCGCCGGACACGTCCTTTCTTTTCTGATATACGCTCTTTTCAGGCGTGCACCGTATCGACCGCCCCGACTAAGCGTTTTCTCCAGTCCGGGTTTGCCGAAGTCCCGCGGGAACCAGTCCATTCTATTCGCGTTTCGATAACCGTACTGTTTAAAAAATCTCTCATAATCGTCCGCGCCGTAATAATAATATGTGAAAGCGCCGAGGGTGTTGTTTTCTCCGGCGAGATTTGCTTTTTTATTTGAGACGACAAGACTGTCGATAGTGCCTGTACCGAGATCGAAGCCCGCCCTGAAATGTTCCGTCTCGAAAACCAGTCTCTCTGTTGCGATCTTTTCATAACCGGAAATATCCGGCTTGTAAGGTTCGGATTCGGCAATTCGCCTGACGGCTTTTCGGCCCCACGCCGTACCCTCGAGCGCATCTGACGCGCTGTCGATATATGCTTCCTGCTCGGCCCATGAAGCCTCCATTTTTCTGAAACTTTTTCTGCGGCGCGCTTTCTTGAAGTCATTATGGGAATACGCCTCGTCGTCTCCGAGATGGCTTTTTACGTCGAGGGCCCATGTGTGTTCGCCGACAAGCAACAGGTTTTCACTGAAAGAAAAGAATTCGCGTCTCCGGTTCGGCGCGACACCCGCCTCGATCCACTCGTCGCGAAGACGGCAAAGCTCCCTGAAACGCCGCACCTTGCCCGGTGCCGAGCCCGCCCCGTGTATCCATGTGTCGCCGAGTTCCTTTTCCACGATGGGGATGTTCAACCGGCTATGCTCGAATTCATCAAAGAAACCGTCTAATGATGAAGCCTTTACATCTACATTGGGATATTTCTTGTCAACAACTCTGAATGCCGTTTCGATCTCCGCCTTCGACGGCGTCCCGAGGTTGTCTTCGGTAAACGCAACGAGCAGCCCGGCGGCGCAGTCTTTCCTGTGGAACAGCTTTCCGTAACCGCCCGGCTGGTACATCACAGTAATGCTCGCACCGCTTTCTGGTTCACGCCACTCGAAAAGCCCGGGCACGTCCGGCGGCGTCGATCCGGGATTGCTGCCGATATGCAGAAAACGAACACCGGCGTTCGTCAGAAGCGGTACAATACCTATCGTGTGGCCCGGCACATCCGTGAATTTCGCCGCGCGTGTGCGCCTGCCGAAACGGGCGTCGAGCTCCTGTGAAAACAAAAGTCCGAACTTGAATAGCGACGGTGTCAGCAGTTCGGAGTGTGTAGTGAAGGGCAGGGCGTGCCAACAGATGTCACCGCCTGCGAGCGCGGCCTCTAATCTTTTCAGGGACTTACCCCTGTATGCCTCGAGGCACCGGTGAATAATCCACGATCCGAGGGTCCAGACAAACTTTTTCCGCGTGCCGGGTTCGTTCAGTTCATCCGCGAGGTCCATTGCGCGCGGCACGAATTCTTCAAGGTACTGTTTTTCCACGTTTCTGCCGAAATCAGTGAACCCAACATCGAGATGTGTTTTGAACACGATGTGGAAAGTCTGCTTTTTCATCTGCATTTGCGCTGCCTCCGACGGTAATATTTACCGGGCCGTCGCCGGACCTTACTCTACATGTTTCGCTAATTTCAGCACTGCCGCACACAGTTCGTCGAGCAGGTTGTCCGGTGCGAGTTTCCTCACCTTTTCACCTTTTATAAAAAGAGAACCGCCGCCTTTTCTGTCCAGCGCCACACCCGCGTCGGCAGACGCGGCTTCGCCGGGTCCGTTTACCTCACAGCCCATGACCGCAATGCGCAGCGGGGCCCTGACTGTTCTGACTTCCTGTTTCAGACGCGATGCGATACCGCGCACATCCGCCTCGCATCGTCCGCATGTCGGGCATGACACTATTTCGATGCCCCTGCGCCTGATGGCCAGCGAACGCAATATCTCCCAGGCTGCTTCTATCTCTTTTTCAGGTTGTGCGGTAAGCGACACGCGCATAGTGTCGCCGATGCCCTCGCCCAGAAGTATCCCCAGCCCCACAGCCGATCTTATCGCGCCGGAGAATTCATCGCCCGCCTCCGTAATGCCGATATGCAGGGGAGTGTCGTTCACAAGCGCGAACTTCCTGTATGCCTCGATAGTCGCCGTCACATCGAAACCCTTGAGCGATACTTTTACATTTTTCAAACCCAGCCTGTCCGCCGCCTCGACATACCTGAGCGCACTCTCGACAAACTTATCGCTCTGCGGCATGTTTTCCTTTCGTGCGATATCCTCTTCGAGAGAACCCGAGTTGACGCCGATCCTTATTGCCTTTCCAAGTGATATCGCTTTCGACGCGACGTTGTCGAATTCCTCGATACCGCCCAGATTACCGGGGTTTATCCTCACACAGTCCGCACCGTTTTCGAGCGCGCCGATTGCAAACGCGCTACTGAAATGTATATCCGCAATAAGCGGTATTGTTATCTGTTCCTTTATGGCGGCAATCGCCCGCAGCGCCTTTTTATGCGGCACTGCCACACGGACCAGTTCGCAGCCGGCACCTTCGAGCAGCCTGATCTGTGCCACAGTGCTTTTGACATCTTCTGTTTTTGTTTTGGTCATCGACTGCACGGCGACAGGTGCGCCGCCGCCCACCGGCAACCCGCCGACCACGATCTGTTTTGTTTTTCTTCTATTGCTTTTTGTCATTTTTCACCAGGGACCGCAACGATGCGGCCCACAGCCCCGTTATTGTCACTTTTCATCGTTGACACGACACTACTCATTTTTCATTATGAACGGAACACTCAGTATGCTTGATTTCGCAACGATGTCCGTTATTTCATCAACGGAATACATCCGCCCGCGCCCGATTCCCGGGCAGAGTCTTACCACCTTTCTCCATTCTTTTAAGCTCGCCATATTCTCCGGCCAGAACGGGAATGTGCGGCATTGAAGCGGCCGCGCGGGATAGATACTGCAACCGCCGTCCTCGAGATAAACGCACGGTTCCTCGTCCGGCATGTCCAGTGTATAAAGGCCGTGCCTTATTTCGGCCAGCTTTTCCTCGATGAACTGATCCGCCGACATATTGAAGAATCCGGCCATTGCGGGAATATCCTTATGCACGACAAACACCTGGCCGGGTATCTCGCAACATTTCACACATTTTTCCACACAATCGAAACGGATTCCTTCAACTGCTTTTTTCTCATGGCTGTTAAGCTTTTTCATATTTACATTTTAATCGCCGGACACAGGAAAACAACCCGGATGCTTTAGAGCCAATTGCAAAATTATGTTCGTAGCGAGGTCGAGCGAAATTGTTCGGAGCAAGGCGAAGGTGTACAATCCTCGCAGGCGTACTTGTAGAGTACGTCGAGGACGATTTTGTGCCGACAACGCAGCAATGGACAATAGCAGCCGACCGCAGCAGAATCAGAATTTTGCAATTGGTCTTTATAATAAATGTCTCCTTAGCAGCGTCAATGGGTTAAAAAACGCGCTGTGGCATTTATACGTTCACGAATGCTATGAGGCGGCATCACCGTACCACCTTACCCCGTCTGAAAGTATTTCTTGCGACAGATGATAGTTCAGTAATAATATATTTTCCACGTTTCCAATTATAGCTTATTGCTGTTTCGGCAAATTATATCTGTATAGCCGCATGGGTGCTATAATGTAGAGCATAAAAATGAATAATCGGCAGTCCGGCGGCAGCACAATTCGGAGCGGTAAGTTGAAAATAAAAGATACAATAAGACGCGTTATACTGAGTATGTTTGCAATTGCCTGTTTTATGTGCGCGGCGGATTTCTCCGGCTCGCCCGCTACCGAGCAGCACATCGACAAGGGCAAACTCCGCAGCCTCGCAGTCGACGTTGTCGCTAGTTTCGGCGACTCCTACAGAGATGTCGCACTCGGTGTCAGCCCGGCACGCCTGCCGGACAAACTCGACTACGTGCTCGACAGCCCCCTGGGTATCGGTCTCGCGATCCGGCTGGACGATTTCAAATACAGCTACTGCGCGGCGATCCCGGCCCGGGCGCGCATAATACAACCGGTACCCGGAGATGTGCGGATAATCAATGAGGTTGACAATATTTCACGCTCCGATGTTTATCTTCCATACAAAGGACTTCGTGACGCTGTGATGTCCGTAGTGTCGGATTTCAAACGAAGCGGAGACAAGAACTACTATAAATTTCACACGCGGATTGTAAGGCTCGCCGTTGTTGAAGTAACAGCGGAACTTAAAAGCACGGAACGAGCCGGACAGGATGCCGGTAGATATGCGTCGGAAGCAGTTTTCGAGGTAACTTTCGCTGATCACGGCGGCGGGAGGTGGCGGCTCTACGACATCCACAGGACGGACTTCGATGTCAGCAGCGACAGAATCGACAGCGCACTCGACATGAAAGAGACACTTTACTATGAAAACTGCGCGAAACCATGATGCAGCGGATACGATGCGCTTTAATAATCGTAACAGAATAAATATAAAAACAGGTTCTTCCGCGTCCGGCGGCAATCGGAGCAAAAGATATTTTCAATCTTTTCCAGTATGAGGTCAGGTATTGATAACTTCCATGCCGAACGAGCGAAAAACATTCCGTGCTTTTTCAAGGTCGGCCTCTGCAGGCGGTTCGACGTTGCCGAGGGTGTAGTCGCGGCCCATCGCCCGCCACTTGTGGACGCCGAGCCTGTTGTAGCCCAGCACTTCGATCTTCATGCCCCTGCCGAACGGAGCAAGCAATTCAGCCGAACGCACAAGCGCCGCACCGTCGTTTATGCCCGGCACAAGCGGTATCCTCACCCACAGAGGGTGGTTCATCGACGCTATTTCCATGATGTTTTTCAGCACAATTTCATTCGTATACCCGGTGAGTTTTATGTGTTCGGCAGGGTCGGGATGCTTGAGGTCGCAGATAAACAGGTCCGTCCATTCCGCGGCGGATGTAAGCAGGTCGAAAGAGGCGTTTGTCTCGACAGCGGTGTGTAGTCCGTGCGCTTTCATGCCCTTGAGAATTTCGAGCAGGAACATCCACTGGCATGTGACCTCGCCGCCGGAGAGGGTGACGCCGTAGTCTCTGTGGAACCGCTTATACTGCGCGACTTCGACCACAACTTGCTCGACACTGACTTCGCGACCGATCTTCTCGCGGGAGCCGTCGATGCACACACGTGCGCAGTTGAAATCCCTGCACCCGGCGCATACCGAACGGTCGGTCGATGTCTTCGCATCGGCTACGGAAATTGCTCCGTGCGGGCATGATGCCGCGATGCGCTCGGGATATTTCTCCATCCGCGGATAGAGGGCGAGTTCGGCTCCGAAGTTGATTGTCTCCGGGGCGGCACACCATGGGCATCGAAAATTGCAGCCTTTGAAATAGACAATCGAGCGCCACCCCGGACCGTCTTTTGTCGTGCCGTGTCCGATGTTCGTGATCCATCCCCAGAGGGTTTTATTATATGAAACCATTCTTCACGCTCCGCTGTTTATATTGTACAACCGGAGCCTGCGAATACAAAAGGAACAGGCTGGTCCGGTTGACGAATGATAAATAAAAAGGAAATAATGTAAACAATCGTTTTTAAATTACATATAATTACCAGACAGTCGTATCTGGAGGAATGATCTTTGCTCGGAAAAGGGATAAAGCTATTTGTGGTTGCAATTGTTGCGTTCTTAACGATTGCCGCCGTTCCGCAAGTCATAGTAGCAGGCGGGCCATACAAGTTCATGGTGAATTACCAGTTCTCGATGGGCGGCGAATCCGCTGCGACAGTGGACGCATTGTTTTCGGGCCTGGCGGAAGTTGTGAAACAGAAGACCGGGATCGAAGTCGAGATGCTGTCGGCTGAGACTGCGGATGAAGTATACGAGAAACTCAAGAACGGCGAGATAGACCTGGCGATTCTCAAGCCGATGCAATACATCAGGGCGGTCGAAGAGAAATTCCCGGTAAGGCCGATGCTTTCGCTCGCGTTCAGCGGGAAAGTGACTACGAATATATGTCTGTACGTGCGCAAAGACAGCGACGAGGCGGGGGGGCTCGGCAGTCTGCGGGACAAGCGCCTGATGATCCTGAGCGATAAGGAATGGTTGTATACGCAGAACTTTCTCAAGAAAAATGGTTTTGATGGAAAACTGACGGAATATTTCTCGAAGGTGCTCGAAGCCAACAACCCGAGTTCTGCTTTGTATACGCTGATTTTCAAAAAAACCGATGTGCTGGCGCTCTCCGAAATGGCCTATGTAATGGCCGCTGTGTCCGATAAGAGATTCAACGACATACAGAAACTCGAGTGTATGGGCGAGTACCCGATCGATCCACTTGTCTTTAACGAGAATTTCGACTGGAAAGACGCCATCACAATCACGAAGACGCTTCTGAAGGCGCATAAAGACCCTGCTTTCAAGGAATTCCGCGTTTACTTCATTGCGGGTAACGCTAAATTTGAGAAAGTGACGCCGGAAGTCTACGAACCCTTCCGCAAGCGGGTGGAAGCGGCCAGGAAAGCGGGCTGGCTGAAAGACTACGAAAAGTGGAAAAAAACGATCGAGGAATAGCCCGGCCTCGTCCCCCGAACAACTATGAAAAATCGAAGCATTGTTGTAAACCTGTCTTTTCTGGTAGTCCTGCTCATGACCATGGCGTCGGGTCTGACTTATTTTTCCCTCAGAAAAATCGACAACCGGTTTTACAATAACGAACGCACAGAGCAGATGACAGCAGTGGCACGTGTAATCGCCATTACCGCACGCAGCGCGGTGGCCGCTCATAAGCTGAACAGTCTCGAAGAAATCGTCAATGACGTCATTGTTGATATGCGCGAAATTGACCACCTGGTAGTGTTCGACAAAGCCGTCGAACCGCTTTTCAACAACGGCATACCGGAAAATGAAACTGCTGTTTTCAGGAAATACATCGTTGCGAACCGGGACAAAATCGGGAAAACCCATATCGAACCGGGCGTTTCGATAGGGAGCGAAAAATATACACTTATCGTTGCGAAGATGACGGTCGTAATAGGTTCAGGCGAAGATCGCAAAGAGCATGTTTCGGGCTACGTAATCCTTACGTTCCAGCCTGAACCGGTTTTGCAGGTCGAGCGCATGAAGCAGGTGGCTATCTTCGGGAACTCCATCGCCAGAACTGTAAGGATGATGGTCGACACATTTAATTTCTCCGAAGCGAAAGCGATTCTTACCGAACTCCAGAACAGTAATCCCAACATTGTTTTCTGCTACATCATCGACCCCGGCAACATGATTCTCATCCACCCAGACGCGGAGATGGAAGGGAAACAGCTGGAAGACGACAGGACGAGACGCGCCCAGGAAGTTAATCCCGGACGCCCTGTGATAATGCAGGAATACAGGGACGCGAAATGGGGACGGATCGTGGACAGTTCCTTCCTTATCAGGAACGGACGGAACAAGATCGGCGTGTTGCGCATCGGTTATTCCATGGAAAACCTCTATCGGCAGATGGACCGGATAAAGTTGATCATGGCGGTGCTGGTCATAGCGTTCATGCTCGTCGCTTCGGCAATATCGATTATTGCGGCGCGCCGGTTCGCCGCCCCGATACAGAAGCTGGCGGCGATAGCGCGTGAGATCGGCGGCGGCAACCTGGATATCGAAGTGAAATACGTTTCCGGCGGCCGCGAACTCAACGAACTGGCTGGCTCGTTCAACGATATGATCAGGGGACTTAAAGAAAGAAATATGATTAAGGATACATTCTCGCGCTACGTGTCGAAGCAGGTAGCAGACGAGATACTGAACGATCCGAACAAGATATCCCTGGGCGGCGAAAGTAAGGAAGTGACGATTCTATTCTCCGATATCCGGGGTTTCACAACGCTTGCGGAAAAACTGCCCGCGGAACTGGTCGTGCGTATCCTCAACGAATACTTCAACGTGATGGTCGACTGTGTCTTCATGTACGAGGGAACTCTGGATAAATATATCGGCGACGCCATCATGGCCGTCTTCGGCACGCCCACCCTGCACGACGACGATCCCATGAGGGCGATAAGAACAGCCGTGCGCATGAGGGACGAACTCGAGGAACTTAACGACATCTGGATGAATAAAGACGGGCTTCCGCCTCTGAGAATCGGGATCGGCATCCATACGGGCGAGGTCATCGCCGGCAACATCGGACACATGCAGAGAATGGAATATACTGTGATCGGCGACAGCGTGAACCTCGCCTCCCGCATCGAAAGTCTCACGAAAGAATATCATTGTTCGATTCTCATCAGCGAGATCACTTATGGCAAAGTCAAAGACTTGATCGACGCGAGATATCTGGATTCCGTAACAGTAAAAGGAAAAACAAAATCGGTTAAAATATACGAACTTCTGGACGTATTGGAATAGACATATACCGGGACGCGGGTTGCAACCTGTCGGTGTGATGAATGCCTTGCCGTAACGGATAAAAATCACGAATTTGTTATTCATTTGAATTATGGCACAAATAAGTGTTTATAATGTCTATAGAATTGTATGGTGTGCATCAGGCTACTTAGGACTGCTGAGCGGTCGGGCGTTGTCGTGACCGGCAATCAATAAAAGAAGCTCCACATGAAGGACGCCGAAAGGAGAAACACATAATTCTCATGACTACAAAAAAAAGAATCGCAGGTAAAATAATTGTTATGTTGTGTGTGCTGGTATTTGCAGCACAGGCGGGTTGCGCAAAACCGCAGGATGCCGGTCGGCAACAAAAGACACAACAGGAACAACAAAAGACAGTTTCCGGGGATAATCAGCAGCAGGCCGCGACCGGGGAAAATGCCGAAACAATCACCGCTGATACGGCAACGCGCGAAATGGAGCTTGCATCGGCAAAAACACCGGCGGTGAAAAAGGAGGAGAAAAAAACTTCGGGCACCACTCCAGTCGACAAAGAAAACGAAACGATGAAAAAGTCGCCCGTGGAACAGGTGCTCAGACTCCACGAACCTGCCCCGCCGCTCGAGCTGATCGACATCGACGGTAATCCCGTTTCCGCCTCCGACTTCAAAGGCAAACCCATCGTCCTGTCGTTCTGGGATGTCAAATGCAATCTTTGCATCGAGCAGATGAAGACTTTGCAGAGTGAAATGAAGAAGAAAAACGCCCGCGCACAATTGATAATGGTGTCTCCGGGGAGGAAATTCAAAGAAAAGAAAGAGGACCCCGACCCGACCGAGGAAGACCACAGGAAAACACAGTTGAAAGCAGTAGAAATGATAAAAAAGAGCGGACTCGATGCCGTTGTGGCTTTCGACACTGAATTTAAAACCATTTCGGCGTTCAGGGCGAGGGGTGTGCCGTTCAATGTGCTGATAGATGCCGCAGGCAGCCTCCAGGCAGCAGGCAGACTGCTTCCGCTTCAGAAAATCAATACGATGACTTTCGCGGACATGGTCGTCGATGTTGCAAAGGGCGGCGATGTGCCGACATGCGAACTATACGATCACAGCATACCCGACAACTACAAGGACATGATCGGCAAAGCCGTCCCCGCTTTCAAGGCGCCGGATTACAACAACGAGGAACAGTCGCCCACCTTCTACAAAAACTTTTCACGCCTGCTGATCGTTTTCTGGTCGCCCGCCTGCCCTCATTGCAGGGCTGAGCTCCCGCGTCTCGAACTTTATAATCGTGAATTCGCCGAAGCCGACAACATGAAAATAGTCGGCATTATCAGCCTGCCCGAACGAGAAAACGCCGGCAAATATGAAGAAGTGGCACATCAGCTTATAAATGTATTCGGCATTTCGTTTCCGATGGTCCCCGACTATGGACAGAAAATCCAGGACCCGTACAACATCAAGGGTGTGCCGACATCTTTCATCGTGGACCGCGACGGAATTGTAAAAAAGGTATTCAGCGGTGAGTTCCTTTTTACTGCCGAGATGCTCCATTGCGCAATCGAAGAAATTGACGCCGGAAAAAAGGATGGTTGACATAGCCTGTGAGACCCGGAGAAAAGATTCGACCACCCAGGCAATTTCCAGGACTGAACGATAGTTGGCGGTATGCCGCAGTTTTTCTCGCGGCGCTCGCTGTTTATCTTTTTACAGCCGCTCCGCAGTTCCTCTTCGACGACAATTCCGAGTTCATAGCGGCAGCGCATTCGCTCGGCATAACACACGCGCCGGGCTATCCTCTCTTTTCACTTTTCGGCAAACTATTTTTCCTCCTTATACCTGTCGGTACAGGGTTAGCGGTAAACCTGGTGTCCGTATTCGCCGCTGCCGCCGCTGTAGCGCTCGCATACAAACTGATAGAAAAGATAACGCGCTGGTGGGTGCCGGCGCTGGTGGGCGCGGTGCTGGTCTGCGTTGGCGCGACGGCCTGGGGACAGGCGGTGCAGGCGGAGGTGTACGCGCTCAATCTTTTTTTCATGTTCCTCATGCTCAACATCACATGGGACATCAAAGGCGCGCGCGGCGACGCCCGCAAACTCACCGCACTCGCGGCAGTAGCCGTCCTCGGAATGCTGGCTCATTACACAACCGCACTGGTCGCCGTTGTGTGCCTCATATACATTCTCGTCGTATACGGCAGGAAATTTCCCGGTCTTCTCCGGCTTGTGCTCCCGGTTTTATTCGCAGGATTGGCCGTCGCTTCGATACTGGTCTATCTGCCGCTTCGTTCCGCCGCCGGGCCACCCATCTACTGGCACGACCAGTCTACCATCACGGGAATGCTCAACCATCTCAGAGGTGTGGACACCCGCTCCGAGGCGCAGACTGTCGGCCTTGCGGAAAAGATAAAATTCGTCGCCGATTACGCGCGGCTCGCAGTGCGCCAGTGGTCGCCGTTTCTGCTGTTACTGCTCATTCCCGGAGTGGCGGGACTGTTTTTCCGCGGGCGGAGGCGAGGGCTTCTACTGCTGCTCTTGTGGCTCACGCTCACAGGCGGTTTCATTATGATCCTCAACTTTCTCTACGGACCCCGCGCGTCCTATGTCATATCGGTATTTCATATCGCTTCGCTTTCACTCGTTGCCGTCATGATGGGGCTCGGCAGCGATGTGCTTCTGCGCGGCATCCGGAGCATGAAACTCCCCTGGCAGCCGGTCTTGCTGATTATCGCCGTACTAATCGCTTATTCGGGACTCGAAAGCAGAAAAACAGCAGACAAGTCACGCAACCTACTTACTCCGGCATACGCGAAAAACATGCTCCGAAATGTCGCGCGCGACGGAATGATCTTCACCAATCTCGAAACGGAATCGTTCCCGCTCGTGTGTCTGCGCCTTGTATACGGTGTGAGGCAGGATGTCATGCTGTTCGGCCACCAGGGCGACCGCCCGGAAGAAGTCTATCCGCAGATCGCCCGCGACGAAAACACCGGCAGATTCCACAGACTCGACATGTCCGAGGACATCGCTATCAAACACACACGATACCGCCGCCCGCTCTATTTCACCTTTCGGCAACCGTTCTCGCGGACAGGCGTTATCACCCAGTCCAACGGCCTGCTCTACCAGGTAAACCCGCTTGTCTCGAAGATCGCAAAACATAACCCGTGGGACAATATCGACCTGACCGGGATAGACCTCGAACGCGGCGACTACGACTATATTACAAAAAATGTTGTCGGCAAATATTACCTGCGCCAGGGCGAGCGAATGCTCGAGGAAGGACGAGGCGAACAGGCTCTGCAATTATTGGACCGCCTCTCCGATTTCAATCCAGAGTCCAGGTTCCTGCACAACGACATCGCGTCGATATATATGGCGGTGGGCCAGTTCGACCGCGCACGAATGGAATATGAAAAAGCGCTCGCGACAGACCCGGAGAATGTCGAGCTCAGCGTCGACACAATAGCGATATACAACAATCTGTCTTATGTTTACGGCCACCTCGGCATGCAGGACAAAGCGCTCGAAACAATGAAAAAGGTTGTGGAACTCGACCCGGACACCCCCCTGCTCAGGGTGAATCTCGGCCAGACATACTGGCACATGGACAATTGTATGGAAGCCGTCAAGCAACTGGAAAAAGCTGTCGAACTGGGCGCCGAGAGCGCCTCGGTCCACAACATACTTGGGATATGCTACGAGAAACTCCGCAGCTATCCCGATGCGGAAAGGAACTATAAGAAGGCACTGGAACTCAACCCCGACTATGCCGAGGTTCACAAAGATTACGGAATCTACAACGCGTATACAGCAGACAGGCCGCAGCGCGCCATATCGCTCCTTACCCGCTACCTCGAACTCGCGCCCGAAGCGGAAGACGCCGGCCAGGTGCATGCTAATCTCGGATTCCTGCTTCAGAAACTCGGGCGCCACTTCAAAGCAATAAAACACTTCAACGACGCAGTCGCACTGGGCATGGCCGACACACCGCGACGACTGGCAATAATAAAAAGCGCGATGGCGTTCAGCTACGACAGTGCAGACCAGCTGGACGAAGCGCAGGCAGCTTATGAACGTGCGCTCGACGGCGCCGAGGCATACCCTTATGTATACAGGGATTTCGCCATGTTTCTGCTCCGACGCAAGATCGACAACGCGCGCGCCGCCGCGCTGCTCGAGAAATATATCGCCGCCCTGCCGAACGCTCCGGACAGGAAGAACGTCGAAAAAACCATCAGCAGATTAAACTCCTCACAGTCGGCGCCGGATAACAGGCGAACACAGAAAGAAGTGAGGCGGTAAAGGCAACGCAATGCTACCCTGGTTCAAAAAGAAAACACTCTACGATCAAATCGCCGAAGGAACATTCGACGACGCAGCTATTGCCGAGCGCATAAAAACATGGATACTCAAAGGCACGCCCCGGCTAATGAAAAGAGCCATCGACCTCTACGACAAACAGACACCCGCGAAAAAAGAAGAATTCGCCAGGCACGGACTCACTGAAAAATTCATCGAAAAACACAGAAATATATTGGAGAAGGAACGGTAACTTGCCCCCCTTATGAATTCCCGACTTACGTGAATGACGCCTTGTTTGAAATGGCACTATCGATATGCTAAATTATAACCTTCCGGGCACGCGGGTGCGTGCCCCGTGTTGTGTGTGTGGAAACTACTGGAAAAGGCGATGCGAGATGAGCGAAACGAGAAAGTACGATTTCAAGAAATTCGAGGCTAAGTGGCGTGAATACTGGGAAAAGAGCGGTCTGCACACCTGCCGCGACGACGACCCGCGCCCGAAATACTACTGCCTCGATATGTTCCCTTATCCGTCCGGTTCGGGCCTGCATGTCGGACACTGGCGCGGCTATGTGCTTTCCGATGTCTGGTGCCGCTATAAGACGCTCCGGGGCTACAATGTGCTGCACCCCATGGGCTGGGACGCCTTCGGCCTGCCCGCCGAAAACGACGCCATTAAAAAGAAGATACACCCACGCATCAACACGCAGGAAAACATCGACAATATCCGCCGCCAGCTCAAGGAAATAGGCGCTATGTACGACTGGAGCCGCGAGTTCAGCACCACAGATCCCGAATACTACCGCTGGACGCAATGGACCTTTGTGAAAATGTTCAAAATGGGGCTGGCCTACAAACTTGATATGCCCATAAACTGGTGTCCGTCCTGCAAGACCGGACTTGCGAATGAAGAGGTCGTCGGCGGCGTCTGCGAACGTTGCGGCAACGAAGTACACAAGAAAAATCTCAACCAGTGGATGCTCAAAATTACTGAATATGCCGACAGGCTGCTTTATGATCTGGAAAAACTCAACTGGCCGGAAAAGGTCAAGACCATGCAGAGCAACTGGATCGGACGCAGCGAAGGCGCGGACGTTGTCTTCACCGCCGTCAGCGGCAGGGACGGCGCTCGGATCGACTTCACTGTTTACACCACACGCCCCGACACTCTTTTCGGCGCGACATACGTTGTCTTTTCGCCCGAACATAAAATGGTTCCCGACATCTGCTCGCCCGAACAGGAAGCGGATGTCAGGAAATATATCGAATGGGCGGCCAGGCAGACCGACATCGACCGCACAAGCACCACACGCGAAAAAACAGGCGTCTTCACCGGCGCCTACGCCGTGAATCCCGTAAACGGCGAGAAGGTCCCCATCTGGATTGCTGATTATGTCCTGATGGGCTACGGCACAGGCGCGATAATGGCTGTACCGGCACATGATGAGCGCGACTTCGCTTTCGCCTCGAAATTCGGCATCCCTATCGTCGAAGTAATCCACTCGGACGATGCGATACGTAACGACGACGGCACACTCGCCGAAGCATACACAGGCTCCGGTAAACTCATAAACTCCGGCGAATATAACGGCCTCGACTGGGCCGAAGCAAAACAGAAGATAACTGGAATGCTCGAGAGCAGAAAACTCGGTAAGAAATCCGTGAATTACAAGCTGCGCGACTGGATATATTCGAGACAGAGATACTGGGGCGAGCCGATCCCGATAGTTCATTGCGAGAAATGCGGGCGGGTTCCCGTGCCGGAAGACCAACTGCCGGTGCTGCTGCCCGAAGTCGAGTCCTACGAGCCCACCGGAACCGGCGAATCGCCACTTGCGGCGATCAGCGAATGGGTCAACACCGAATGCCCCGAGTGCGGCGGCCCCGCGAGGCGCGAGACAGACACCATGCCGCAGTGGGCAGGTTCATCGTGGTATTTTCTACGCTATGCGTCGCCCCGGTACTGCGAAGGTGTCGTCGACCCTGACCTCGCAGCGAAATATCTGCCTGTCGACCTCTATGTCGGCGGCATCGAACACGCCATCCTGCACCTCCTTTATGCAC
Source organism: bacterium (assembly GCA_024278215.1). GTDB lineage: Bacteria > UBP15 > UBA6099 > UBA6099 > JAJRTR01 > JAJRTR01. The sequence goes on along the minus strand of JAJRTR010000093.1, from coordinate 6,573 downwards.
GATTCTTTACAAAGGTTCTGTGCGATCTCGATGTTATTAAATTCGACGAACCGTTCACCCGCCTCTTCAACCAGGGCATGATCTACGTGATCGACGAAGCTACCGGACAGGGCGAAAAAATGTCGAAATCCAAGGGCAACGTTGTCAGCCCGGACGCGCTTGTAAACCAGTATGGAACAGATACCGTGCGAATGGGCGAACTCTTTGCCGGTCCGCCCGAGCAGGACGCCGCATGGAGTGATCAGAGCATCGAGGGTATCTACAGGTTCCTAAAAAGAGCTTGGAAGTGGGTGCTCGACAATATCGAGCGTGCCGGTGCCGAAGACGCGCGGGAGATACTTCAGGAGCGTCACATCCTCATTAAAAACTGCACCGAGCGGCTCGAGGGCTTCAAATTCAACACAATAATCAGCGCTTTCATGGAATTCATCAACGCGGTAACCGAACCGGGCAAAAGCGACGCGGCGATATCAAAACAGACTATCGGGGAATTCCTTATACTTATCAGCCCGATGGCCCCTCATTTCGCGGAGGAACTCTGGCGCGAAACAGGCCACAGGAACTCGATCTTCGAGCAGGAATGGCCCGAATACGACAAAACACTTACTATTAAAGATACTATTGAAGTCGTTATCCAGGTGAACGGAAAAGTGCGTGCGAAATGCAGTGTCTCGGTGGACACACCGAAAGACGAACTCGAAAAACTTGGGCTCGAACAGAAAAATGTGAAGAAGCATCTCGAGGGCAAAGACATAAAAAAAATAATCGTCGTGCCCGGCAAACTCGTCAATATCGTTGCTAAATAGGGACTGCGTAAAAATCCGTTTTACTTACTTAACCTGTGCGTTTTATTAAAGGTAGTGCCATGTCAACAAAGAAAAGATATAAGATGGGGTAGCGTAAAAACTATAAAAGGGCGGGGTCACCGTACCCCGCCTCAACTTGTGCTTGTACAAACCGTTTTCGCGAGAAATATGTTCAGGCGGGGTACGGTGACTCCGCCCTCCTTGCGACATTACAAGCATGACGTGACAATAGTGGAATTTATGGGGACACGATACCGACCGCGGTAGAACAGAGTTTGCAACCGGCTCCACAATGCAGATATACGAAAAAAACACATCCAGAGTTGTTTGTTCATATGCTGAAATCTATGGTAGTGCCTATACGGTACAGGTATCTCATATCGGGCATATTCAGAGGCCTTGCGAGAATTGCTTTCTGCTTTTCGATCTCGGCAAGTGTTGCCTCGATAACAGATTTTGCCCCGCCGGGGCCACCGCCGGTCATCCCTGACGTTGTTCCAGCCGAAATAGCTCCTATTGACGACATGACCATCCTCCTGATGTTTGTTAGCCGGTACCAAAAATACTTTTTAATACAATTAGTAATAGTAATATTCTACAGACAATATTACTGTACATATTAAAATGTGTCAAGACTTGTTTTGATGATATTTATAATGATAACCCACATAACTTATCCATGCGGTTCAAAATGTCTCTGTCAGGCACTTCCTGCAAAAACGGCTTCCTGCAATGTTTCCCCGGCGATACGGTCTTTCAGGACGATACCGCCGGAAGTGAGTTCGACGTATGTGGAATGATCGACCCAGTCGCCCGTGTTTACATACCATTGCTGAAGGCCCTCCATACTGGTGATGGCGGGAGCATGTGTGTGGCCGAACAGTACGATGTCGCAGCGAGTCCGTTTCAGTATCTGCTCGGCGGCCTGCTCCCATATTTTCAGGAATTTTGAAGGCACACCGACCTCGTTTTTCTGTTCTGCATCTATTCCCTTATCGGCAACTGTGGACTTCGGCTTCCGCTGGAAGATGCGCACGATGTCGCGCAGAAAGTCCACGGCCTTACGGTCCACCGGCTGCCCGCTGACCTCACGCAGAAAATCAATAGCGTCGTAGATGTGATCCCGGAACAGGGGATCGTAGTAGTGGCCGTGTTCCATGTATACTTTTTTCCCGCGGAGTACGCGCTCGAGCGGGCGTTTGCGGTCGCAGTAGGTCATGACGAATCCGTCTTCGTCGAGTTCGATGCCACGGAGTGAAATATCGTGGTTGCCGATCAGGTAGACAAGTGGGACGCCCCTGTCGGGCAGCGCCCTGAGTTTTAGAATCAGGTCGCTGTGTTTCGGCCAGATCGACTCGCCTTTGAGCGCGGGAAAGTCGAAGATGTCGCCGAGTATGTAAAGTTCGGCTGCGGATTCTTCGACGAAATCAATAACCTCGAAGAATGATTCGCGCTTCTCGCGGTCCCACCTGTCGGCGTGCAAATCGGAAATAAAGATAATGGGTTTTTCTTTTTTTCGAGTCATAACGACATTACATTGTGCGCAAGGCCATTGCTGAAAAGCGACTGGTCAGGTATCGTAGCCTTCGACCTTGAGGATTAGTTCGACTTCGCCCTGTCCCATCTTTACTTCCCTTGCGATCTTGTCTGTCGGGATGCCCCTGCGATGGAGGCTGACGATGCGTGTGCGCCTGTCGTGGCCGAAACTTTTGTTTCCATCGGCGTTCCTGCGCGTGCCTGCGGCACCTCGACGCCTGTCCGAAAGTGATTTTTCACCACTGCCGGGGAATTCCGCCGGGAGTACATAGCCGGGATTCTGCATTGTTTCGATGCGCTGGTCGGCCTTTTCGATCAGGTCGCGCAGGATGCTTATCCGCCGGTCGATCCTGCCGAGCATCCGCTCGGCGACTTCCTCTATCTGATCGTCCTGCACAGGCTTATTTTCAGGGAAACCGTTGCGTTGCCGCGCGTCGAGCATCGTCTCGATGGGGAAGTCTTCTTTTTCTTCCTTCGATGTCTTTTCTCCGGTCGGCGTTACCATGAGCTTGACCATCAGAGCGAGGAAAAGAAATGTTATTATTAAGAGTACAGCTACGAGAAACCCCATATCACATTACAGGAAAAACAGCGGAAATAATCTCGCCGGTCAGCCTGATTCGCCCATATACCATACGTACGAACCGGCGTTCCCTGTTCGGCTCCTCTCTTATATGAAATTTTAGTATCCTGCGATCAGTGTCCAGCTTCAGGTCTTTCGCAAGGTGTACCGGCACCGGGTCGAAAGCACCGATAAATTTTATCTTAGTGTATGATGTTCCGGCGTTTTCCGCCAGTTTAATGATGAATTCGGTAATCTGCGGATACGGTACGTGGCTGGTGTCCAGCGCATGGAGTGTGATGGGCATGTGGTTGACGATAAGGCTTATCGAGGTCTCGACTTTGTCGGGCGGGCGGCACTCGATCCTGTGTACGCGAGGCGATGGCGGCAGTCTGACTTCGAGCGCAGTCGACGTTTCCAGCATGTCCACTTTGTTGAATTCCACGGCAGTGCTCGACACATTCAACTGCTCGCCCCGGAGCAGCGGCACCGAGTCGATTTTTACTTTGCCGGACATCGTCAGGCCGGTCGTCGCGACCCTGTCGGGTTTCAGCTTATAGTCGTTCGATCGTGTTTCGATTTCGAGGCGGGCGACGTCGTTCTGCGCGGATACGGCCAGCACCGTATCCGGGCAGAACGATTTCACCGGGACGTCGAGTTTGAAGAGAAAAGTGCGTGGCAGGCGTGCCATCAGCCGGTCTCCGTAACGAGCGCCTTGAGCGCTTCCTGCACCCTCGTCATGGGTTCGAGCACATCCATCGTGCGGCCCACATCCACCAGTATACTCTTTATCGCCTGAAGTGTCGGTGCGTTCTTGCGGTCGACACGCACTCTGATGGGTGTTCGCAGCGAGAGTACCTGCAAATGTATTTCATTGTCCTGCACTTCCACATAATCGCCGTGCTTCTGCATGGGTTCCCTGTTGGCTTTACCGAGCTGCGCGAAAGGGAAATTGAACATGCGCGTCAGGGGGTAGTACTCCGCGTCGGGCACCACAAGCAGGTCGGGTTTCGCCTTCAGGTCGCCCAGCAGGCATTTGGCCAGCGTTTCGCATTTGAGAAACTTCTCGAGCGCCTGGCCGTAGAGGACTTTCTGCACCCTTGTCGGCGACACGGCTTCCGTGTGCCTGAACTCGACGGGTATGCCGAGCCTGTTGACGATCAGCACACCGCCCATGTAATCGCTCCGGCCCGATTTGTAGATGTCGATGTAACCCAGTTTGTATTCTGCCATTGACGGAATCCCCGTTCGGAATGTGGAATGATTTCATGATAACACAGGCAGGTTGCCCGTTTCAATATATGTCCCGGCACCCGGCGTTTATCATCCTGTCTATCAAGCCAATTGTAACATTCTGATTCTGCTGCGGTCGGCTGCTATTGTCCATAGCTGCGTTGTCGGCATAAAATCGTCCTCGACGTACTCTACAAGTACGTCTGCGAGGATTTTACACCTCCGCCTTGCTCTGAACAATTTCGCTCGACCTCGCTACGAACATAATTTTGCAATTGGCTCTATCTATAGTATCAATCGTTTTCGCGGCATTATTCCCAACTTCCGAATAATTCTGCAATCGGCGCAATAGAGCGATACTTAAAAAACGCCGGCTGGTGTTATAGAATATGAAAACATAATATGTTAAGTAGAGTTACGACGTTTTGGAGCATAATAGCGAAAGGAGCAGGGAAACATGGGAAACAGCAAGAAAATTGTGATTATAGGCGGTGTGGCATGTGGCGCGAAAGCCGCCGCGCGAGCGCGCAGGCTGGACAGCGAGGCCGAGATAACGATACTCGAACGCGGTAATTACGCATCTTACGCGGGCTGCGGGCTGCCGTTTCTTATCGCGGGCGCAGTGCCTTCGGTCGACACTCTGTTGACTATGCCGTGGGGTGCGATCAGGGATGCCGAATTTTTCAAAAACACAAAAGGGATCAACCTTCTTCTGAGAACTGAGGCGCTGAAGATCGACAGAGAGAATAAAACCGTAACAGCGAAGAACCTGGACACTGGAGAAACGACGGATTTTCCTTACGATAAACTCGTGATCGCTTCGGGAGCCAACCCGGTGGCGCCGCCGATTGAAGGCATGGACCTCAAAAATGTGTTCCAGCTTCGCAGGCCGGACGACGCGGTGGGAATTCTCAACTGCATAGAGGAAGTGGACGCCGAGAATGCCGTGATAGTGGGCGGCGGACGCATCGCGCTCGAGGTCGTCGACGCGCTGATGGCACAGGCTGTCGACTCGACGATTATCGAACTCATGGACCAGGTGCTGCCCAACGTGGTAGACAGCGACATCGCCGGGATTCTCACAGTGCAGCTGAGAAAACACGGCGCTGATGTCCGCACAGGCGAGCGCGTCGAAAAACTCGTCGGCGACGACAACGGCAATGTTTGCAAGGTGATAACAAGCAAAGGCGAATATAAAGCGGACTTCGTGGTTGTGGCGGTCGGTGTGAAACCCAATGTCGAGATCGCACGCGAGGCCGGACTCGATATAACCGACCGTGGCACAATCGCCGTCGACGACAGGCTGCGGACAAGCGATCCGGACATCTACGCAGGCGGCGACTGCATCCTGAACGACGACCTTGTCACCGGCGGCAAATCCTACATCCCGCTCGGCTCCACCGCGAACAAACACGGCAGGGTCATCGGCACGAATATCACCGGCGGTGACGCGACTTTCCCCGGCGTGCTCGGCACGGGTTTCATGAAAACCGTCGGGCTGAATGTCGTCCGCACAGGCCTATCCAGCGCTATTGCGGAAAAAAACGGCTATAAAATCGAAACTTTCCTTCTGTCAGGCCATGATGTCAGCCATTTCTACCCCGGCGGAAAAGACATGATTATCAAACTGATAGCCGACGCGGCGGACGGACGTATTCTGGGCGCTCAGATGATCGGTGCGGGCAACGTGCCGCGCAGGTTGGACGCTGTCGCGGCCATGATCACATTCAAAGCCACCGCCGCGCAGGTCGGCAACCTCGACATGGGCTACGCGCCCCCCTTCGCAAGCGCAATGGACCTTCTCATTCACGCGGCGAATTCATTGCAGAACAAACTCGACGGCATAGCTGTTTCCATGTCCATTATGGACTTTAAAAAGAAGCTGGAAAGCGACAAAGATTTCTGTATTCTCGACGTGCGCGCGGAATCGGAAATCGAGAGAAGCCCCGTCGACAAGGGAAATTCGCGTGTCCTGAATATTCCTATCGAGCGATTCAGGGATGAGATAGACAGGGTGCCGAAAGACAGGGATGTCCTTGTGTTCTGCGCGACGGGTACGCGATCCTATGAGGTCCAGCGTGCGCTTGCAATGGCTGGGCGCGAATCCGTTTTTGTCGAAGGCGGTATGCACGTGCTGGAAAAACTCGGCTGAAACAAATATCGGTTACATAAGGCTTGTACGACAGGCGAGACACTATGATATAAAGCAGCACAGGCGTCTCGCCTGTGCCGTTTATGATATTTGCTCGTTCCCATGTTACTCGTTCCCAAGGTTTACCTTGGGAACGATGATGAAATTCTTTCTTTTGTGCGAGCCAATTGCAAAATTATGATTCTGCTGCGGTCGGCTGCTATTGTCCATAGCTGCGTTGTCGGCGCGAAATCGTCCTCGACGTACTCTACAAGTACGCCTGCGAGGATTTCACACCTGCGCCT
>JAJRTR010000092.1 GCA_024278215.1 bacterium | reverse complement strand
TTTCAGATATTGAAACGACAGCCGTAAAAGACGGCGACGATTATGTGCTGAACGGCGAAAAAGCTTTCGTCACAAACGCCGCGAAAGCTGATATTATTGTTGTGCTCGCCAAAACCGGCGACTCGCTCAGCGCGTTCCTGGTCGAAAAGGCGGCGGGCGGCGTCGCGATCGGCGAACAGGTGCGAACGATGGGCATGCGCGGCGCGCCCGGCGCGGCGCTGACACTCGAAAACTGCCGCGTGAAAGCCGATAATCTCATCGGCGCGGAAGGCGATGGCGAGGCGGTTGCCGCGAAACTCACGGACCTCGCGCGCCTACACACCGCCGCCGTTTCCGCCGGCATCGCGAGAGCGGCTTTCGAACTCGGCAAAAACTACGCCGAAACACGCAGTTCGGGCGGCAAACCCATCGGCGCATACCAGGAAGTCGCCTTCAAGGTCGCCGACATGTACTGCGAATACGACACGAGCAAACAGTTGATATACTTCGCCGCGTGGAACTTTGAAACGGGCGCGCTGAGCGCTTCGATGGATATCGCCATCGCCAAACTTTTCGCCTCCGAGTCTGCCGTGAAGAACGCGAACCGGTCATTACAGATATTCGCGGGCGCAGGCTATACGCAGGAACACGCTATCGAGCGCATATACCGCGACGCAAAGTATCTGGAGATCGCCGACGGCACATCCGAAGTGTTGCGCATGAGCATCGCCGACGATGTCATCGGTGAAAAGGTGTGAAAATAACAACATAAATAAAGGAGTTAAGGAAGGGAGTGGTCAAACTGGTAGACACGAAATTCATCGGAAAGAAGTACGGACCGACAAAATACGAAGTCGGTCGCGAGAAGATCAAGGAATTCGCGAAAGCCACGGGCGATATGAACCCGCGATACCTCGACTTCGACGCGGCGGAAAAGGAAGGCAGACCGGTAATCGCGCCGCCCATGTTCGCTGTTGTTTATGCTAAAGATGTTATCGAACAGATGCTGCTCGACCGGGAACTCGCGCTGAACTTGATGATGCTGGTGCACGGCGAGCAGGAATTCGAGTTCGGGGTGACCGTCAAAAGCGGCGACCTGATAACGACGGAAGGCGTAATCAAGGATATATTCAACAAAAAAGGCAAAGACTTCGTTATAGAAGAAACTGTATCGAAAAATCAGAACGGCGAGATGACCGTGCGCGGGCTGTTGACATTCGTCATCCGCGGATCATGAGGGGAGGCTCCGAACATGTCGATAAAAGACCTTAATGTCGGTGACGCGATAGAAGAACAGAAAAATCAGGTGGGCAAATATCAGCCGATATATTACGCGGGCGCGGGCGGCGATTTCAACCCGATACACATCGACCCGGAATTCGGCAACATGGTCGGCCTCGGCGGCAACATCCTCCAGGGCCTCTGCACCATGTCGTTTGTCGCGAAGGCTGTCGTGGACAACGCCGGTGGCGACCCCGAGGCGCTGAAAAGGATAAAAGTGCGTTTCGCGAAACCAGTGAAACCGCTCGACACCGTTGTCGTTTCCGGCAAAGTCGTCGAAAAGTCGGATACGGAAGCGAAGATCGAGCTGTCGGCAGACACAAAAAACGGCGAAGTGAATGTCATTTCCAACGCTTTCGCCGTCGTCAGGCTGTAAGCTGTATTTGACTTGACCCAAACGCGACTTTTCGCAGGCCGGCAGGTTCTTATCGCTCCGCGGGCGACAGGATATTGTCGTTGAAAAGAAATGTTGTAAACGCAGGTGCGTTCAGACTATGCCTTCCTGCAGCGGATATTTCAGGTGTTTTCTTACAGTCGCAATAACTCTATTCCGGGAGAAGAAATAATGCAAAAAAGGCCAATTAAAGCGCCCCATATCTTAAATGAAGCTTATGATTATGATCGGCCTGTTCCTTTTTCGAGAGGTACGAGGGTAGACCTTAAAGGAATGACCATGCTCTTTATTTCAGGAACGGCAAGCGTCAATGAAAAAGGGGCAAGTATTCATATCGGAGACTTTGGAGCGCAGGCGGCCCGGATGCTGAGAAATGTTACTGAATTGCTGAAAAGCGAAGGTTCCTCGTGGGATGATATTGTCCGAACAACCTTTTATATTAAGCACATGGACGAGCATTACGAAGAACTCGCCGATATCCGGCTGAATTTTTTCAAAGAGCAGGGGCTCGGCGAATTTCCGGCGAGTACATGTATCGAAGCGACCCTTTGCCGCCCCGAGCTTCTTGTCGAAATGGAAGCTATCGCGATCATCGAGAAATAGTACGGGATTCCGTTTTGAAAGCCGACCTCCGAACATACAAATGAGAAGAATAGAGCTTATTCTGTGGCACAGGTGCAATACCCGATGCTGCTTCTGCTCGGCCGGGCAATCAGCAGGTAATGAACTTACGCCCCGGGCCGCCGCTACGCTTATGAAAGAATACAGGGCGGCTGGCGCGACGGAGATAACATTCGGCGGCGGCGAACCGACGATTTATAGAGATTTTCTGCAACTTGTCGCGGCAGCAAGGGAGATGGGCTACGAGTTTATCGAGGTGAAAAGCAATGGCCTGCGATTCTGCTATCCGGAATTTGCAGTCGAATGTATCGAAGCGGGCATAGATAGATTCACGATTTCGGTGTGGGGGCACACCCCTGAAATCCATGATATGCTCGCAGGCAGAAAAGGCGCTTTCGAAATGACGGAAATGGGCATAAAGCATCTTGTCCATTACGGTGCCGACGTCGAGATCGATTTCCTCCTGAGCTCGCACAGTTGCGAAGGCGCCGCCGCTGCTCTGGGCCGGTTCGCGGAAATCGGGGTAAACAAATTCAGTCTCTGGCTGTTCTCGATATTCGGGTCCGGGGGCCGAAACCGTGACCTCACGCCGGGTATCGCCAGGGCAGGCCGGGCAGTGCTCGATACGGTGGATCTGCCGGTGATGTCTTCGGCCCGTGTACGCACGTCCCACATTCCTCCATGCTGTCTCGAAGGCAGGGAAAGCCTGGTTTTCTCTGTCAGGAAATACGATCTGCTGATCGTAACTCCCGGCGGCCACGCTTTCAAGGCCGAGGAATCACCCTTCGAAGCGTGCAGGCACATTCCTGTTTGTTCCCGGTGTTCACTGAAAACAAAATGTCCCGGCCCGAGAATTGAATATGTGGAAGAATTCGGGGACTCGGAATTCTATCCCGTCGACCTGTAAGCGATTCGACTTTATGCAACTGATGATTTCGGGATTTGCTCGAAATTACAGACCCGCTTATTGTGCTTGACCGGCACCATAAGGAAAACTTTGGACGATTATGATGCCCTCGAAAAAAACAGGAACAGGCGGAGGAAAAGCGTTAAGACCTGCGGGGCTGCTGCCTTCACGGTGGTTGTTGCCCTTGAGAAACATGATCGAGGGCGGCTACCGCATGGAAATCTCGCTTATAAGAGAGCGGCTTCCCAGGGGAGACAAGCCAATTCTCGATATAGGCTCGGGAAGCGGGGAGATAGACCCGGCGGCCCTTGGTGGGCATGTAGTCGCACTGGAGTTTGACAGGGGACTTCTGCCGCGAGCGACAGAGAAGAATTATTATGGCGTAGTGCGCGGCGACGCTGCCGAGTTGCCGTTTGGGGACAATGTCTTTTCGGCGGTGTCGGCATGTAAAATCGCGCACCATCTGGACGATGCCGCTCTCGAGTGCATGGCGGCGGAAACATATCGCGTGCTTGCGCCGGGCGGGCGGTTCGTGCTGCTCGACCCCGTTGCGCCGTCTGACAAAACAACTTTCATGCACAATTTCATAGCAGCGATTGAAGTCGGTGCCTATCACAGGAACCTCGCTGAAACGAAGGAATATTTTATGGATTTCGTTTTTATCGAAGCCGTATTTTTCAGAAAAAGATGGTTCGATTTCTATGTCGCTGTTTTTGAAAAACCGGCGGAGAAAAGCAGTACGTGACAGGTGCCGATGTAAAGCGCGAAGCGCGGTGCGATCCCGCCATATTCTTTCAAAACACACATGTTCCGGATATAATAAGAGGAGAAAAGGTGTGTCGGGGTGACATGAAAAAAGAAATGGAAGCAAACTATTCGCCTGAAAAGAAAACCGGGATATTGCGGAAATATCTCGTCGAAAGAATAGACGCGCAAACGATATGCGAGGAATACGGAGTAGATGAAGGGAATTTGAAGCAGTGGACGGAGCAACTCCTTGCAGGCGCGCCGGATATATTCCGAATGCAGATCGGCGACATTGAACTGCTGGAATACACAAGATGGGAAGAGCGGCCGCTTGAAGACCCGCGCGAGATCAAACCGGAGGAGATCAAGGACGCGCTGATTGAAATAATAGATGTCGAAGGCCCGATGAAAGCTGTCAATGCATACCGGACGTATGTGAAAGCCGCTGGTATCAGCAAGGTGGGCGGAAAAATCAGGGCCATCTTCAACGCGATCCTCCAGGAGGCGATTGCCGACGAACTGCTCATTATGAGAGACGAAGGCGATGAGCCGGAATACGCCGAGCGCGTTGTCAGGGTCATAACAGAGAACCCGGTCGTGCCGCGGACACTCGGGCCGCGCGGCATAGACGACGTCCCGCCGGCGGAGCTGGCCACTGTGATGCGCCATTGCCTGTGGAAAGAGCCACGGCAGGACAATGAAAGTCTGTTCCGCAAAGTCCTCGGTCTATACGGACTGAAGGTTCTTACCAGAAAAGCCCAGGACACAATGGAACGGATTCGCGAACTTTACGCGGACAAATTCGATTCGGAAGAAGAGTTATAAGCCCCCTTATTTCACAAACGCGGCTTTAAACAAGAAACCGATTAAATGAAATTATACATCCCAAAGTTGTCTACCTCTATACCCGCATTGTGCTGCGCTGCATTGTTGTTATTAAGCGCTACATTGTTATCTCAGGATAATGCGGGCACCGGCGTCAAGCCGGAAACAGCCGAAGCGGGCAGGCGCTACTCGGTCACCGAGCGGCGTGTCATAAAGTGGGAAAACAAGCTGCCGATGTCTGTGACGGGAACTTCAGGCATAATATACATTCGGGGCGAAGATCGTGACGACATAAAGATCAAAGCGATAAAAACGGCACGCGCACCGGAACTCGACACAGCCAGAAATATTGCGAGAGAGATAAAGCTTGTCGTTGAAGTGCCGATGGACAGAATCGTAGTAGGCTCGAATGCGGACAGCCGGATATTCGACGGACTTACGGCATATGTGGATTACTCGATTCGCGCGCCGCGCGATATGTCCCTCGATATAGAAACCGAAGAGGGCGACGCGGATATTGCAGATTTCGACGGCGGTGTGGAAGTACAGACGGCAAGTGGCGCGGTCAGGTTGCGGGATGTCGAAGGCGAATCGCTTGTCAGTTCCGAGAGAGGAACGATTTCGATAGAGGGATGCCCGGAATTGAGTTTCGCCGAGACCGGTGCGGCGACTGTGACCTACAGGATAAAAGAAAAAATAGAAGCGCCTGCCGTTGTGATTATTACCAACGGCGGAAATGTCGATTTCACATATCCCGAGGATGAATCCATATCATTTGTCATAAAAGCCGGAGAGGGCGAAGTGGATATTGCCGGTGCGAAACTCGAGAAAAAAACAGATATAAAACTTGACGGTGCGACCGGTGGTTTTGTCGAGACAAAATACTATGTGGGAGGCATCGGCGAAGACACGAAAGTGAGTATCACCACCAACGGCGGCAATGTGAAGATAAAAAACTCGGTATTCATGGACCCTTCTTTAAACAGGCGGCGCGGACGACGCTGAAACCGTTCACCTCGCAGCGTAATTTTCGAGCTTGGTTTCGAAAATATCTATCAGTCTCACATCGAGAAACAGCCGGCCGGTCTTGCCGATTTCATTTTTCCGTTTGACCCTGTTACCCTGCTTGTTCGAATCCTTCATCTTCATGTTCTGCTCACGTTTCCGCACATTTTTCGGCGCGACAGGCTGCATCTCACGCGCAAGATCGTATTTTTCGACTTCAAACTCGACGTCATCCATATCATAAATCCGCCATGCGAGGTCGCTGAGCCTCTCGACTTCCGCGTCCCGCTCCTGCTGTCCGTAAATACCTTTCTTCTGCTCCATCCTGTTTATCTGTCTCGCGATCATGGAGGACACAGCACCTTCAAATTCCCACCGGTTCAATTGCCTCATGCGCCTCATACCGGTAATCGCCCTCTGGTCCGCACCGTCCGACTGCCCGATGCGCGCGTTGTTGGTATCCTTATGCGGAATCACACAGGGCTTATAATCCTCGATGATCCCCAGTTGCTTTTCGGTGAATATGCCGTTCAGTACGGATTCAAACGAGACGAGTTTCTTCCTGTACTGCATCTCGAGATTATCCAGTTTGTTCTTCTGCACCCTCGCGGCCGTCTCGAGGCGGTCGTCGACTATGTCGTCATCGAGCAGGTCCGATTCGAGCTCGGCATACCGTTTTTCGAGCAGCCGGGTTTCCTCGCCCGCTCTTTCCATCAATTCCTGTTTGTAATCCTGAAGATCGTACAGCACATCCAGAATAGCGGAAAGCTGATCCCTGTCCAGGTACAATCCGTTTATCAGGTTGAGGGCTTTTATCCGTGCTTCGTAATATTTTATATTTTGCGTCAGTACTTCTTCGGGCTGGAGGCTCCGGGCCTCGCCGTGCAGGATAAAACATACCGCTAACAACGCAATCAGCAGAATCCTCTTTACATTCGTGTTCATAATGGTCTCCGGAAAGTAGTAGAAAAATATGTCTTCAATAGAGCCGATTGCGAAATTATGTTCGCAGGCATGAACAAATGCAGCCGACTGCAGCAGAATCGAAATTTTGCTATTGGCTCTTATATGATAGGACGCAAAACCGCGGCATTGGTTAAAATGTGCGTAAAAACCTGTTGTGCCGACCCGCACCGGTGAAATATGCGGGCAAATCACGGGACAGACATAATCTTACTGTTACAGTTGAGAATATTTCCCGTTCTGTTAGAATATACCGGGCGCGGAAACGGTGCGCATACGATTCAAACAAAATGGAGACTGAAAATGGCGGACAATTATAAGATAGCAGTCATACCCGGCGACGGCACAGGGCCGGAAGTAGTTGCCGAGGGCATAAAAGTACTCGACGCCGTAGCACGAAAAGACGGCCTTAAATTCGATTACCAGAAATTTGATTTCGGCGGTGAAAGATACATGAGAACCGGAGAAGTGCTGCCGGATACGGCGGTGGACGAACTTCGCGGCTTCGACGCTATCTTTCTCGGTGCCATCGGACACCCCGACGTGCAGCCCGGAATACTTGAAAAAGGTATTCTGCTCAGGCTGCGCTTCGAGCTCGACCAGTATATAAACCTCCGGCCGGTGAAGCTCTATCCCGGAGTGGATACGCCACTGCAGGACAAAAAACCGGAACATATAGACTTTGTGGTGGTTCGCGAAAACACCGAGGGCCTGTATGCCGGTGCCGGCGGCTTCCTGCGCAAAGGGACGCCGATGGAAGTTGCGGTGCAGGAGTCCATCAACACGCGTGCCGGTGTCGAACGCTGCGTCAGGTTCGCTTTCGACTACTGCAGGAAGCGAAACCGTGAGAATAAGCTGACACTCTGCGGCAAGACCAATGTCCTCACTTATGCTTTCGACCTGTGGGAACGGACTTTTAATGAAGTAAAAGAAGAATACAAAGATATCGAGACGGATTACGCGCACGTGGACGCCATCTGCATGTGGATGGTGAAAAACCCGGAATGGTTTGATGTAATAGTTACGGACAATATGTTCGGCGACATCATAACCGACCTCGGAGCGATGATACAGGGCGGCATGGGTATCGCCGCCGGTGCCAACCTCAATCCCGAGGGCGTCTCCATGTTCGAACCCATCGGCGGCTCGGCCCCGAAATATACGGGACAGAACAAGATCAACCCGCTGGCCGCGATTTGCGCTGCCCAGATGATACTCGAACATTTCGGACTTTCCGAATCCGCCGCGCGTGTCGAAAACGCTGTTATGGAAGTCACGGCCAACCGCATCGATTCGCTGTCCGCCGGCAGGATGGGTAAAACGACAACAGAAGTGGGCGATCTTGTCGCCGGTCTCGTCGCAGATTCCTGATTTCAGAGTTATACGTTAAAATCAAACCGTTTCAGTCGTGTTCCACGCCGCCGGGTTCATCCCCCGTCAAATAAGTATTTTTCCCCTTATCTAAAGGTCTTTTTGAATTTATCCATATCTGCAAAGAAAGATAATATTTTTTTTCTGAAACGGCTAAACTTCACAGAAAAAAATGCCGATACATAAATAGAAGTTGAAATAGTAATACGGAACAACACGGAGGTTGTTTCTATAAAGAAGTTACTTTGATTCACGGAGGAAGAAAAGTGGCTCCCTTATTTTCAAAGGGAGGGTGTAAAGTGAACGGTATAACGGGGACAAATTTTGGATACATGGATGCGATGATTTCAGATCTTCGACAGACACAGGGGAAAATTCTTATCCAACTTTTCCAGGTCGACAAAGCTTCGGTGATGACAGAAGCGAAACCGATGAAGAATATCGGACCTGGAAGTGTGCCGAATATAGACATATACATCTGAAATATCCGTCACCTGTACCTGCAAGAGTGGTTGATAAAAGGCCGATTGGCCTTTTTTTGCTTTGGCGCTTAGTATTACCCTGAAGAAAACAGTCGGCGGGAAGTGCAAAGACTCGATTATATGTTGTATAATGATTACGTGGGACGAAAGAGTACACAAAACGACTCACAGAAAAATTATTCTCAGATGTAAGAACTTTAACGCGAATATGTTTTATATGGGAGCCAATTGCAAAATTATGTTCGTAGCGAGGTCGAGCGAAATTGTTCGGAGCAAGGCGGAGGTATAAAATCCTCGCAGGCGTACTTGTAGAGTACGTCGAGGACGATTTTGTGCCGACAACGCAGCTATGGACAATAGCA
>JAJRTR010000091.1 GCA_024278215.1 bacterium | reverse complement strand
CCTGAGGCATTCACTTCCCGAATTTCTCTTTGCCGGGGATAATCAGGCCGACCTTGCGTTATTCATCCTCGAAAACGCCGACCCTGGTAGATTACCTGACTTTCGCCTTGCAGCTTGATGGTAAACTTGGTACTGTCCAGTAAAAAAACATTCCATTTCTATCTTCCTGTTTTCTAAACAACATATTGTTTGTGACTCTCTGGAAAACTCATTTTTCAAATCATTCATACACCAATCGTTGCCCTGTAAATTCCATATTTCCGTTAAACACATATCATATGTATCAGTTCTTGCCTTATTAAATACAAAGATCATATCATTCTCTGCACTTATATAATGAATTATGTTTTCTCGATAATATTCATCATGGTTAAACCCAGATGAAGGGAGTTTTCTTATCGCTGATTTTTTTATATTTATAACCAAATGTTTTTTTATCTTATAATATTCCGTTAAATCCGTTTTCTTCAATTTTCTAAGATTACATATATTTTCTAATACGTCGTCTGGCATATCATGTTTTATGCCATCTGCGATATTGTTTGCAGAATTAAAAATATCCTCTGATTTCTTCATTAGTATTTTGTAATAATCATCCGTTTTATTGATTAGTATCATTTTTCTTTCCTGATAAAGGGCACTTTTCTTTTTGATAAAAATGCATTTGTATGTCAAAAAGACACCAATTAATAATAATGGTAATATTACAGATAACAATCTTTTATTATTCTTCATGTACAATACCCTTTATTATCTTGAACAGCTTGGACTATAATCTTCACGTGACGGAAACCCAAAATCAGGCGGAACACTTTTTCCTGTCCTTCGACAATAATTTTTACAAATTGCTTCCCCATTTCTTTTTACAATGCAATATTTACCGTAATCGTTTGCCCCAGGGAGATCATTTTGGCCTCCAGTATGATAAGTTTGAACTGCTCCCGCAAAAAGATTCAAGTAGAATGGAAGCTTCTTGTATTGGCAAAACTTCTCAAAACATTCTTTTATGCATTTATCCATTAATTCATCATTAAAGTTAACTTTACAATAGTTATCATCTTCTGCGTAGTGCCTACAAGTATCTTTGCATTTATCCGGCTCCGGGACTATCTTTTCAGGTGGCGGGATGCCGGTGCATGCATTGAAGCAGGAATCGAAATCCGGAAAGCATTTTCGCGACAGAAATCCCAACAATCGGATTTATTCTTGATACCCCATAATAACTGGCATATTACGCCTTTTCCTTCGCATCTTGTCAACCAATTATCCGCATTAGAGAGTCCAAAAGCGATATTGCACTTTTCATTAGCTTCAGTGATGCATTCTCCCCAATCGCAACAACGCATTCCATTAGGACCGCTTGTTTTGACTGTATATTTCTTTAACATATACGTAATAAAAGTCAACCGGCAACAAATGTAAAAACGGTAAGCGTCCCTGTTTATTCGGCCCCAGATACACAGATACATTATTAATAATCAAGCAAAGTCTTGTTCTTGGGAAATACGTATTTATTATACATACGATCATCAAATGATTTGCAAAATTCAGGTATAATATAATTCTCAAATGCAGTGCTCAATTCTTTGTATTTATTGCATATAAACACCTTTTCACTACGATTATATTTGTCCTTTACAAATAATATGGAGTCTAAGGCTTTTTTTGCTTCTTGTAAATGTCCATCTCGCTGTAATCTGGTAACTTCAATGTAAATTTTTGAAGCTTTTGGATTTGCATGAAACTGAAAAACCATAAAAGGGATGCTTTCTGTCATATCCATTACGTTATAAGCGAATAGTCCGAAAATGTAGAAAATGGCCAAAACAGTAATAAATAACTTTTTCAAGAAATGATGTTTTTGATTTCTAAAAAAAAGCTCTTTAGCGATAATATGAAAAAATATTTAATGTAATAAATATGATAATATAGATGTTTTTAGCGAATAAAATAAATTTCATGATTGTGTAAATAATAATTAAAACGATAAAGCACTTTCTTGCTAAATTTGAAAAGAATAGCAATCCAATAGCAGACAATCCTATCAGTATTCTTAAAATAGAAAATAATAAATACAAAATAACTAACAAATTAACATAAGAGGGTGGATTCTTAAAAAAGATTACTGATGGAAGCTCTTCAACAGGTATGCCGAAATTATTGAAAATTACAAGGTCGAATACTGTTGTTAAATAAAAAGAAAAGCGGATAGAAATTATATAAACAATTGATTTATATATATGGTCCTTCAAAGTCCATATCTCCTAAATAAAGATCAATTATTGGAATATATCATAATAATAATAACATGGACAACGAATTGTTTGGCATACTTCACCTTTGGCAAAACAATATGCTCCACAAATCCCAAAATTAGTCCTTGATAATTCAGGCAACCCAGTTTCTGGTGGTAAATCTTTCCAATCCGATGTGACCCAGCAATCACTAGTACAATTCGCTATTTCACTTAGATCTCTATAGCCGGGACAATTCTCAGCCAGACATTCCTTGTGTCTTTCTTCTCTACAATCAGGAATCGTGCGTGGCTGCCCCTTCGGCTCCGGGGCTATTTTTTCAGGTGGCGGCGAGACGCCCACGCAGGTGAAAAGGCAATGCCCAAAATCAATGTCATTGTTTGTATGTTCACTGCATATATCCCAGCAGTTGGAAGGATCAGCTACTTTCCACCATATTGTGCACCACGGGCATATAAACATAGGTCCGTAACCGCTGGCCGGTGGAGATGAACTTATACAAATATCGCACCCTTTTTCAGCACATTTTTGGCGCTCGGGAGTGTCGTACCAACAACAATCTTTCTCGCAGGTTTTCCATCTGTAAGCAAATGTATTATAGTGTCTAATCCATTCCAGCCCCAGCGGGTCGACGGCGTTGACGGGGTTGTTGTCGACGTAGACGAAGGAGTTGAGACTGAAGACGGGGTCGTGCTGGAGGAAGCGGCCTGTGTCGGGGTCGAGGGCGCGGGCGCGATAGGTGGTAGAGACCGGCTTCGGGGTCCCACTGGCGGCCGGTGTAGGTGAATGGGTTGGGGAGGCTGCCTACCTGGTAGGCGATGCGTCCGAAGGTGTCGTAGTAGTAGCGCTGGACGATGTGTCCGTTGCTGTTTGTCAGGTATATGACGGAGCCGCGCTCGTCGTAGTGGTAGTAGAATGTTTCGCCGCCGCTTTGTCCGCCATCGCCGCCGCCGCGCTGCATGGCGATAGGATGGTCGAGCGTGCCGGGTTCGTGTGTGTAGGAGGCGAGCAGGTTGCCGCCTGCGTCGAACTCGTCGATAAGGTTGCCGTTGCAGCTTAATGATATTTCGTGCATATTAAGATTTTCATCATCCTGGGAGTAAAAGTCAACAGGTAGCAAAATGACGATGTGAACAAAACTATTTCGAGCCAATAAACTATTCTCAAATTTTACAATTCACGTCCTGCCCCTTGCATTCATCCTTGTGCATAATTCTAAGTCTGCCCCCAATGCCTGCGTAGCGAGGTCGAGTGAAATTGTTCAGAGCAAGGCGGATGTGTAAAATCCTCGCAGACGTATTTGTAGAGAGAGTACGTCGAGGACAATTTTATGCCGACAACGCAGCTATGGACAAATGCAGCCGACCGCCGCCGAATCAGAATTTTGCAATTGGCTCTACACAGCCCTGTGGAATGACTTTTTTTCGCACCTTTACCGTGAGCTTCCAGGATGCTCCGCTCCCGCGTCTCCTCAAAAATAGATGCCCGGGTTGAAATTCCATCATCGCCATCCGAAGCCACTCACCCCCCCAGTCATTCCGCACCGTTGCCTACCTTGTAGATGTCTTGACTTATGATGGACAAGTTCTATAATCTATTGCTGGCGAACATATGCGCACATATATAGTGTTTATTGAGATTAGGAGATATGTTTTATGAAAGCTTGTCGAACAACCATACTTGTGCTTCTTGTGATAGCTCTGACATCGACGGGAACGTATGCAAATAAGAATTCATTATCGCTTCACCATCTCACCCGGTTCGAGACTCACACCCAGACCGGGAACAGTGATTTCATGTACAACGGTTTCTTCATCATCAAGTCCCTGCAGCCGGGATATACGGCGTTTTTGTCCTACCTGAACAAGTATAGTCTCGACGACGATCAGACAGACTCGAATATCGTCAATGTTTCCATCTCCAATCAGCGTTCGAAGCGCTTGTCTCTATTGTACAGTTACACGAACAGCACATCTCCCGGCAACGCCAGGACACACCCGACCGGCAACGATTCGGACCGCTGGCTTTTCCTGGCGCAATATGCACTCAGGCAGTCGGAAAGAACAAAACTGAGCCTGTATTCCTCTTTCTCGACAGCTACTGATTTCAGCGACAGCCGGACATTGAACGAAAAACTCAAGTACGATTTAAGATTTACTCATAACTGGAAGGTGTCTGTTTCGGCACAATACAGCTACAACCTGAACCTCGACGACAATATTTTCAATCTGTACAGCGCCGAGTTATCGAAGAGATTCAGTAGAACAACAAAATTCGCGCTCAGCTATATCCTTGTGGATATGCAAACCGGCGTTATCGACGACGACGACATTTTCCAGGGCGGCGTCTTCCGTTCATACTAAATCTAATTTGCAAAAAAACAGAGGAGTATTAAACGTGAAAAGAACAGGTTTGATAATCGCGATGGTTGCTATAGCAGCAACAGCATTGATGTTTTCCAGCGCGTCGGCTGAAGAACTGAAAGTAGACGTGATAGCGACAAAAGGAGCAGCCACGGTGGTGAGAGACGAGCATGAAAACCCTGTGCGACTTGGCATGAAACTGGCGACCGGCGACACAGTCAGGACAACGGCAGATGGAGAAGTGACGTTGTCGTGGCTGGGGAATGTCGTGAAAGTGTATCCTCTCAGCCGGTTTCGGGTCCAGGAAGCAAAGCTCGAAGGAAAAACAACAAAAAGCACGATGAAACTTGAAACAGGCAAGATTTTCGCACGCGCTGCCAAGCTCATGACTCCGGATTCGTCGTTCGAGATACGCACACCAACAGCTATCGCCGGGGTGAGGGGCTCGGAAATCTTTGTCGTTTCCACACCTGACAAATCGAGTTTTATTGTAGTATCCGGCGAGTTCGAGGTGGCGTCGGACGGACTGTCGGTAGTTCTCGACCAGAGCACAAAAGTCGCTTTCGGACCCGGGGCCACGGAAGTTGAGTCAACACCGCAGGACGTTCCCGCCGGAGAAATGAAAGAATTCCAGGCGGAAGCTGCTGCCGTCTACGAGGAAGCGAATGTCGACACGACATCAACGCGGGCACCGGCGGAAGAACAGTCCGGCGAAACGAGCAACGAGCAGGCCGACGAACAGACTAACGTACAGGAAGTGACGGAAACCTCAATAGAAGAGACAACGACAAACGACACGATCACGAGTCCCGCGACCGATGTAGTGATTGATCTGCAAGAGGGAACGGGTGGAGTCAATCTGCAAATAGATTGAACCGGGAAGAGCCGCGAGGTGCTGTTCGGCCATGACAACAACCCGCAGAACAGGTGTTCTGCGGGTGCATAATTTAAGTATCCCTGATATGTATCCGGGAAAGAACAGAAAGAGGGAAGTGAAATATGAAGTGCAATGGTAAAAGGTACAGAATGAATGGACAGTCGGGAATAGTCACGGCTATGGTAGCGGTAATGGTGGTTCTGGGGCTTGTCATGGTGGCCGGCTGTGGTGGAGGTAGCGGTTCAATCGCGGGGACAGGCGTAAATGCCAGAACGGGCTCTATTCGTATAGCTGTCGCTGTGCCGGACACAGGTACGGGGCGTGCGGCGGGCAAAGTGCCGGCGGATACCGCGAGTTTCTCGATAACCGTCACGGGTAGCGACCTCTCGGCCCCTATCGAAGTTCTCGTTACCAACGTTTCCAGCGGAGAACCTGTTACCATTGCGAATATTCCCATCGGACTTAAGACAATTACAGTCAACGCCCTTTGCAGCGAAGGAAGCGTCCTTGCGACACGTAAGCAGCTTGTCACTATCGAAGAGGGTGTGTTCAAAGATGTGAAGATGACACTCGGCTACACAATAACGTCCGAAGGTGTCACACCCACGTCTCTTTCGTTCGATGGCGGCGAACCGCTTGTTATTAAGAACTCAACAAATTCCACGACGACGGTATATATCAGCGGCTCGAATCACGAATCGATAACACTCGGCGCGGAAGGCCAGTTGAAATGTTACCTGGCGGCAACCGGATCATACACAATCAATGCGGGCGACTATTCAGCCGCAGCGACACAGGAAACTGCCACGAACAGCACTCTCAAAGCCGGTATATCCGCAGACACGACTTATGGCGAGGCACCTCTGTCGGTGTATCTATACGCCGATCACCTCAGTGCGGACGGTGCAACCGGCGATGTCACATACCAGTGGGACCTCGACGGTGGCAGCGTGGTTGAAGACCTGTCCCGCGCCGCTGGCGCGGGCACGACATCGTTGTTGGAACCGTATGCTTATGCACAGTTCACGACACCTGGCGAGTATAATGTGAAACTCGAGGTCACCCAAGACGGGCATACAGTCGAAGATACTATTCTTATTATAGTTGTCGAGGCGACCGATACGGAACAGAACGCAACCTCCGAAGCAATCACCATATCGCAGATCGTCCCGGCATCCATCGAGGAAGGCGAGGGCGGCTCGCTGGAGATAACCGGCACGGGCTTCGCAACCGGCACAGTCGTCACAATCGGGGCGGCAACCGTTACCGCCACAATCGACTCGGCGACACTCATCATGGCGCAGGTGCCGGCCACGCTCACGGAGGGCACGTATTCTGTAACGGTGACTGACGCAGACGGACAGTCTGCCACATTGTCCGACGCGCTAACGATAAGCGCTTACGCATCCAACTGCCCGCCTTCGGGCACGTATTATTATGCCGGTATGGGTGGGGACGCAGACAACACATACTCGGAGTTCGGCGAATTTCAGGTCAGCGGCTCCAACATCACTGGGACGACCGAAGGCAACGTGTCGGTCGGTACTTATGACGATACCTCATACTCCGGTACTCTGACACAGAACAGCGATGGAACTTACGAGATCACCGATGGAACGGACACAAACAAAGTTATTGTCAACAACGACTGCTCGATACTGGGGGTGACAACGTTCGCCGCCGGCGAATGGCAGGGCGGCATCATGGTCAGAAAAGGCTCCGCCGCAAGCTACGCGAACGCTGTTACAACCGGCGAGTGGTTTCTCAATGGCATTTACTATGAAGCGGCGGATAATTACCGGGGTGTAAATGGCGGGCCTGTCACAATGGATTCCGGCTCCGGCTCCGGCACATTATACTCGCGAGACTACGATACCGCCGCAGAAGAGATATACACCGGCGACCTGGGTATCTCTTATTCCGTTGCCACGGACACAGGTATAATCACGATGACAACAAGCGACAGTATTTCATACAGGGGGGCTCTTAGCAGGGACGGTAACACTATCATTTTCGCTTCCCTCTCGTCGAGTGAGCAGGGAATAATAATGATGACGAAGCAGCCGACGTCATTCTCATACGCGAATGATGTGCAGGGACAGTGGCGTGGGATAATGCTCGGTCGCACAAGCAGCTCCGGCATGGGCGGCACGGAAGCATGGCTGATAAATTCGTCCACTTCTTATGTCACCATCAGCTCCAACAATTCATCCGATGGATTAGATTACACGTCTTACGACATGTCGCCTTCGGAACTTGAGTCTTCATTCTCCGCCGGCGACGGCTCTGGACGGATGTCACAGGACGGCGCGCGACTTTTTGTGGGCGGCGGCCTCATGTTCAGAGTAAACACAGGAGCCACCGATACATCCGACATATCGTTCTATTTCAAAACCGATCAATCCAGTCCTATCGGACAACCGCCCACAGCGGACGCGGGCGCGGATCAGTCGGTGAACACAAATGAGACCGTGACGCTCGACGGCACCGCTTCCAGCGACCCGGACGGTGATACTTTACATTATCACTGGGCGCAGACAGGCGGCCCCACCGTCACACTCTCCGACAACAGTGCGGCGCAGCCATCTTTCACACCGACCGAGGCCGGAACCTATGTGTTCGCCCTCAGTGTTCGCGATGACAGTTTCGCAACCTACGAGCCGGACACGGTGACAATCACTGTTGCACAACCGGCTTTCTCCTCATCCTGTCCGCCCACCGGCGACTACTGGTTCATTGGCACAGGCGGCGACAATCAGGAATCCATGTATTCGTCCACAGGCTCATCATCCTTCTCGGGACTCACGATGACGGCCAACTACCTGACAGGCTCATCCAAAGGCTCATCCGACACGGCTACGTCCAACGAACAGACGACCGTGACACTCGGCAGCAACGGAGTTTACACCGCCGGGACATACACGATCATACCCAATAACGATTGCTCGTTCCTCGCTGTCGCTAATCAGGAGACCGGTATCTGGGAAGCAGCGTTCATGGCCGCGAAGGGTACTTCCGCAGAATACGCTGCCATGGATGATTCAGGCATCTGGTACATGACGAAGATATATTACAACGGCACATCGGGTATCGGCATCGAGGCGGGAACTATAGTCACAAATTCCGGCGTTATCACCGGCACTGTCTACTACAACAACTCAGGAACAACAACCGAGCAGAGCCGGTCCGCGTCTGCTACCTATACTTTCAGCAATACAGACGGTTCCATACACATATACACTGACGATGCGACATACTCCGGCGGCGTATCCGGCAACGGCAACATTATCATCGCAGCAACCAGCAGCGGAACCGAACAGGGCATCTACATACTGACGCGACAGCCTTCGAGCTTCGATGCCGCAAGCCTTGCCGGTCAGTGGCGTGGCGTAGTTGTCAATAAGTTCGACAGTTATGACGGCGAGGTCGGTGAATCCGGCGTCATAGAAGCTACCTGGGACGCCGACAATGTAATAAGAAGCTACAGTGTGATGGACTCTCAGTACGGCGCTTCCACTTACCAGCAAACCGAAAACACCGTTGACTACGAGACCGCATTGGCTGTGAACAACAACGGTTCGATGCTCGCAGACTGGGATACAGGCACATACTGGCGCGACTTCTTTGGAGAAGGCCACGATTTCTGGATACATGCGGAAACATTTGAACAGTCGCGCGCTTACATAGAAATTCTGTTTAAAACCGACAAGTCCGCGCCTGTAACTCAATAGCAATATTGATTCGTATGTAATAAGAGCATTTCAAGCATGCCGTGTTTTGCTGAATATTGATTCCGGCGCAAAAAGTCCGTGTTGAGTCTAAATGGAAAACAGTCAGCGAAAAACGGGGACTACCCGCTTTTCGCGTGTTGGGACTTTTTGCGCCGGAATCAATAGTAAATGCCGGCTGTATGTCTGTGACAAAAAAACTACTCTGATTATACTTGTGTTTTCCAAAACTGTGTTTTTTCGTGTTTTTTTCCAAATAATTGCATTTTCGGCTCTCAGATGGTCGCTTGTGCCGGGCTTAAGCCTTCCGTGGCTTTTTTCAGCGCATACTGAAGGTAGCGCTTCACGTTGCAGGCGCTTGCTTTGAGGTATACGGCCAGTTCTACCTGTGGCCTGCCCCGGATTCTCAGGCGGCCCATTCCGTGGCGGCGTTTTAGTTCGCTGTTGGTGGCAGGAATGAAAAACACTGCACCACTGTCTAACCATGAACGTGAACGGCGAAACTATTTACTATCACAACACCCTTGAGGCAAAACTCATAACCCCCGACGGCTTCGCACTCTCGATAGCAACCGAGTTCATCGAAAACGAATCGCCGAACGTCAAAAAACAGGACTGCGAACTGCGCGCCTTCTACCGTCTCGCTCCCCAACTAAAAAAGACTTCCTTCAACTGCCCATCTTGTTCCTGGGCGATGCCCTCTACGCCGCCGCCCCCATAATTATACCACAACCGTGAGCTTCCAGGATGCTCCGCCCCCGCGTCCCCTCAAAAATAGATGCCCGAGTTGAAATTCCATCATCGCCATCCGCAGCCACTCACCCCCCCAGTCATTCCACACCGCTGGGGCTCTACAGTTTCTGCTTTATCGCTAAAGGATGATATGTTAGACTATAAATTGTTTGTCCAGGATAAAAGAGATTCGGAGGATCGGCATGGCCGGCAGCAGGAACAGGAAATATACAATCGAATTATCGGAATGGGTATCGAGCCTTGAGTACGACAGAATTCCTGACCGCATAATCGAGAAGGCGAAGCTTCAGACACTGAGTGTACTGGCATCGGTATTCGCTTCTTACTCGACAACTGCCGGCAGGAAGATCGCAAGTGCGTTCGAGAGATGGGCGGACGGCGGAGACTGCCGGATGATTCCGTCCGGCGCGGCGGCAAATGTGAAAGATTCACTTTCGTGCGCGTCGGCTCTCAGCATTATGCTCGATTACGACGACTACCTTATGTCGGGGCACACGGGACATTCGGCTGTTCTCGCACCGATGATGCTGTCTCGGAAACAGGGAACTACCGGCAAAGAATTCCTTACGATGCAGGTTATAGCAAACGAAGTCGAGGCGCGTGTGGGAAGCTCGGTGATGCTCGGCCCGCTGAACGGGCAGATGTGGTCGTTTATTCATGCGGCTGGAGCGGCGTGTGTTGCGGGCAGGTTGCTCGGGCTGGACGGCAGGTCCATCGCACGCGCGCTCGGCATTGCTCTTTCGCAGCCACCGCAGCCGCTCGAACCGGGTTTCTTCGGCGGCTATTCGAAAGTTATTACGGCGGCTGCGCCGATGAACACTGGCATTATGGCCGCGCAGCTTGCGGCGGAAGGTCTTTCCGCCCCTGACGACATATTCGAAGCGGATGCCGGATTCTGCGAGAAGTGTTCGTTTGTTCCTCTCTATCAGGTTTTCTCACAACTGGGCGAACTGTGGCTCACAGATACACTCAGTTATAAGATTTATCCCGGCTGCGCTTACATGTCACCGGTCATGGATACTGTTTTCGACATACTCGACGAAAAGGAATTCGCTCCGGAAGATATATATAAAATCGATATACACGCAAGTGTGCTTACTGCGAAGATGGATGAATTGTCAATGCGCTACTTGCGCCATATACACACAGAGCCGATAGTGCTGAACTTTTTTACACCATACAATGTGGCTGCCGGTATTATCGACGGAAAACTTGGTCCAGCGCAGTTCGAGCCGGAACGTATCGGCGACAGGAAAATATGGGATATTGTCAAGCGCGTGAGTGTACATCACGATATGGGCATGACAGGCCGTTTCTTTGATTCCGTCACTTCACTGTTCAATCTGAAATATCTCATCGGCGAGATGGGTATAGGTTCACTGCGCTCGATACTTGGCAAGGTCGGCCCGGCATCGCCCTTGCTGTGGCTCACGAGGGGGCATGAGATTACCCGCCTGTTCGATCATGGACGCCGCGCGCTCGAGCGTTTCGCTGGCACCGGTGACAGCGGTAGAAATTCACTCGCCGGTTCCGCCGAAGACTTCGAGATGTCTATCGGCGCGCGCACTGTGATCGAACTCAAGTCCGACAGGAAAGTTTATGAAAGCGAACAGGCTATACCGCTGGGTGCGGCGGGAAGGCCGGGCCGCGAAACACGAGAGCTTGTGATCGATAAATTCCGCAGGGAAGCAGCACGGATACTCGACGAAGAAGCAGCTGAGAAAGTGCTCGATATGGTGCTTCGCATGGAAGAACTCGATGCTGCGGGGATCGGCGAACTGGCCGGCTTCTGCTGTGTCGAGCAGTGATAGGTGCGACACACCGCCGGTTAAAGGTTAATCAGATAAAATGGCAAAAATTGCGGAAGTAATCACAATCGGTACTGAACTGCTGCAAGGGGCTGTGCAGGACACAAACGCGACTTATATTTCAAGGACTCTGCTCGAAAACGGAGTCGAGGTGAAATACCGCACGACGGCGGGCGACAGCAAAGAGGCGATATGTTCGGTACTCGATACAGCTATGGGACGCGCCGACCTGATAATATGCACCGGCGGTCTCGGCCCTACTGTGGACGATATTACTGTGGAAACAGTTGCCGGATATTTCGGGATGGCGCTGGAGTTCGACCCGAAGATCAAAGAAAAAGTGGAGCGCTTCTACAGGATGATAGGCGTGCCCGCAACCCCGAACGGTATGAACCAGGCGAGAGTGCCTGTGGGTGCGTCGGTGATAGACAATCCTGTGGGCACAGCGCCCGGTGTGTATATCGAGCGCGACGGCAAGCAACTTTTTTTTCTGCCGGGTGTACCGCGCGAAATGAAGTCGATGATGCCGGAGGTATTGGCCCGTACACTGAAAGGAGAAAATAAGATCGTATATAAATCCCGCTCCCTGCGCGAATTCGGTGTCGGCGAATCAAATCTCGAATCGATGATACCACGGACAATAACTATATCGAATAATCCGACATTTTCATTTCTCCCGCATGGCTTCGAGGTCGAAATGCGTCTCACCGCGCACGGCGAGACGGATGTGGATTGTGACAGGATACTTGCTGCACACTGCGCGAAGATATACGAAGGCGTGGGCGACTACATATATGGCGAAGGCGACACAACACTGGAAGAAGTTGTCGTGAATACATTGAAGAAAAAAGGTCTTTCCCTGAGCGTTGCGGAATCCTGCACAGGCGGACTCGCAGGCAGCAGAATAACAGCAATACCCGGCGCCTCCGAGGTTTTCAAGGGAGGTATAATCTGCTATACAGCCGAAGTTAAGACAACTTTTCTCGGTGTGCCGTCGGATGTGATAGAAGAACACGGAGTCGTCAGCGCAGAGACTGCAATCGCAATGGCACGGGGCGCTGTGGAACGGTTCGCTACCGACATTGCTGTGTCAGTTACAGGCAATGCCGGTCCTACCTCGGACGACGACAGGAGTGAAGTCGGGCAGGTGTATATTGCCGCCGCATTCGGTGGCGATAAGATAAAGCCGAGAGTGATCGCAAGGAAATTCAAACGACCGCGTAATGACATCCGCGCTATCAGCGCGCAGATAGCTCTGGACCTTGTTCGACGCTGTGTGCTGGAGTTGGATACCCTCTAATCTGCATATTTCACCAATGCGGGCCAAAAATCAGGAGAATGCCTGTAATAACAAGGCGCGGCAAGTGAGTGGTGAGGCAGCAGCCGGCCAGCCGGCCTCTTGCGCAAAATGCAGAGGTATGTGACCGATCCCGAATCGTCGACGCAACGCAGTAGAACAGGCGTTATCGTGATTTTCCGGATTTCTCTCCAAGAAATCCGGGATAGGCACGGCATCATGCACCGTATTTATTTTTATATAATGCGGGATCGTATTTTGCGCGGCGACCGGGGCAGTCTTCCCGCGGGCACAGGTGGCAACTGAAGAAGCTCTGCTCCGACGGAAACATTATCCCCGACAGGGACATCACAGGCACCATAACATAACTTTCAGTGAGCTCAACTCCTATACGAGCACCTGTATCACCAAGCAACTCGAAAAGCTTCTTCTGCTGCTCGATAGGCCAGTTCTCGAGAGAACCCGGATTCATGAGCGATATCTTTCCTGTCTTATACCTTTCCTCGACATCCGCACGTAGCGCGTCTACGGCTGTCTCCAGCACAACACCCTTGAAAGTCTCTGCCCAGTAGTGTTCAAGCGGGTCGCTCAACTCCCGCGACCAGTTATCTAGTTCGTTTCCGCATGTCGCCGCAAATGGGAAAACCCTTTCGCCGCCCCTGACATTAACACTCAGCACTCTGCTGTTGAACCTTATGCCCGCGATGACGACTTCGTCTCCGTTGCGTTCGTCTATGTATATGGGCGCGTACATAGCTTTTGGATGCGCTGCGTGGGTGGCCTTTTTCGCAAATTCAAGCGCCATACCGGCAATCGGCGTACCCGGTTTCACCATCGCTCTTTTCAACAGCGCCGAATCGTCGATTTCAACTTCTATATCGTTGAGAATGTGATATTTAATGGTTCTATCGTCTATAGACATACAGGTTTCAGCTTTCGAGGGGATGCCGGCAAGAGTCAAATATGATGTACCAATGATACTCCCGGTGCTGTATACCCCAGGGAGTATCATTGGTTAAATCGATATGAGAAGATAATCCTGATTCGACTTGCGTCACAGGAGCGGATTTTCCGCCATTGCTTTAAGTCGCCGCCAGCGGCGTTCGACTTCTTTCTCGAAGCTCTTCAGTTCCGCTTCGTAGTCCGGTTTCCCCATGTGTTTGGTTTTGCCCATCTGCTTGAGCCAGTCAAGGACGGGGACACGTTTACCCTTTGCTTCGGGATCGTAAGTTATCTTAGTTATGCCGTGTTCGATCTCGTAGAGAGGGAAGAAGCAGGAGTCGACGGCTGCCTGTATGATCTCGCGGCCTTTGCTTTCGTTCGAGCGCCAGTTGAGCGGACAGGCGGAGAGAAGCTTGCCGTAGACGAATCCCTCTTCGCGTGCGATGAGCTGGGCCTTCGCAGCTTTTTTCGTCAGGTCTACATGATTGCATTCCGCGCCAGTGAAGACGTAGGGTATGTGGCAGGCGGCCATAATCTGGGCGGTATCTTTATGTTGTGTGCTCTTGCCTTTCTGGGCCGGTCCGATGTGGCTTGTGGATGTCGCGTGGCCGAGCGGGGTCGAGAATGAAAGCTGGTGTCCGGTGTTCATGTAGCCTTCGTTGTCGTATTCAATGAAGATCATGTTGTGGTTTCTTAGAGCGGAGCCGATGGTGGGTCCCATACCGATGTCGTTGCCGCCGTCGCCTGTGACCATGAGGAATGTTATATCCTGATCCCTGGGGATTTCGCCGCGGCGCTGTCGTTCTTTGTACATCTCGACTATGCCGGCCATGGTGGCGGCTCCGTTCTGGAACAGGTTGTGAATATATGTGGTGCGGTGTGCGCTGAATGGATAGCCGCTGCCGATTATCATGCCGCAGCCTGTGTGGAAGAGCACGACAACGGGGCCTTCGAGTCCGCGCATAACAGCATTGATGCTGGGAACGATGCCGCAGCCGGGGCACGCGCCGTGGCCGGGTGCGATTCTTTTGGGCATGCGCGTGAGTTCGCGCGTGATCGCACCTTTGACTTTTATCTCGCCGGTTTCCGGGTCGCGTTCGGTGGTGATGATGTTGGGTGTCACGTCCTCGACAGTGAGAGGCGGCTCGGCGAATTCCGGCACATAGCTTTCATCGCCTTCGTATGCGCCAACGTACTCGAATGGCACATTGACTTTGCCGGATGTGGAAGCGTCGAGCGCGTCGTTCAGCATTTCCATCGCGTCCTCGATATAGAACTCGAGTCCGCCGAGTCCATATATTCTGCTCAGGACAAGTGATTTGTTGTCCGGGTCTTCTTTCAGTGCGGCTTTTATTTCCATCGACATCGCTCCGCCGCCTGTGCCGTAGGTGTCCTGCCTGTCGGCTATACATATTGCTTTGCAGTTTTTGAATGCTTCCTGGATTTCCTTTATCGGAAAAGGCCTGATGACGGAGGCAGAAACGACACCGACTTTCTTGCCTTCTTTTCTCATCGCATCGACAGCTTCCCGCGCGGTGCTTGTCGAACTGTTGAGGATGAAAAGTGCGGCTTCGGCGTCTTCCATCCTGTATGCCTGGACCATCGAGAACTGTCTGCCGCTGATCTTCGCGTATTCATCGAATATCTTCGGTATGACTTCGCGGGCTCTGTCCATGGCCATGCTCTGTTGTTTCCTGTTGTTTATCAGATCATCGTTCATGTATGGTCCGAGTGTGACGGGATTCGCAGGGTCGACAACAGTAATCTTTGGTGTGAATTCACCGACGAAATCCTGAACGGTTTTCACGTCGTTGAAGATAAGGCTGCGGCGTTTCTGGTGGCTGGTGACGAAGCCGTCGAAAGAAACGATAACCGGTAGCCTGACACCCTCGGCCTCGCCGATCCTTACGGCCATAAGGTTGAGGTCGTAGACTTCCTGCGGGTCTTTGCCCATGAGGATGATCCAGCCTGCGGAAAGCGCGTAAACTATGTCGCTGTGGTCGCACTTGATGTTGAGCGGACCGCTGACGGCCCTGTTGGCAATATTCAGAACCATGGGCAGGCGTGTGCCGCTCTGCACGGGAAGCTGCTCGATCGAGTAGAGCAACCCATTTGACGCAGTAGCGTTGATTACTCTGCCTCCGGCAGCCGCCGCTCCGAAACAGATGCCGGCCGCTCCGTGTTCGCCGTCCGCCGCTATCATATGTATTTGGTGTTCGCCCGCTGCTTTTTTCAGGTCGATTTCTTCGGGGATAGCCGTAGACGGTGTGATGGGAAAGTAACCCATAACGTGGTAATTGATTTGTGACGCGGCAGTCGCCGCCATCTCATTTCCGTTAAGAACGACTGTTTTCTGCTCTGCCGTCTGCTGTTTATCTAATGTTTCAGTTGTCATTTTATATGTCCTTTCGTGGTCGATATTTTCGTGGCGCTGTCGATTTTCCGTCTACTCCCTTTCGGCAGTGAGTGCATCCTTCGGGCACACTTCCACGCAGCGCAGGCAGCCTTTGCAGTGCTTGTAGTCGATGTGATCGAAAAACTGCCTTTCTTTGCCCTTGTCGTCCTTGTCCCTGCGGAAAATGAT
The DNA here is from genome assembly GCA_024278215.1 of bacterium. GTDB lineage: Bacteria > UBP15 > UBA6099 > UBA6099 > JAJRTR01 > JAJRTR01. Next base: position 26,146 of record JAJRTR010000091.1, on the reverse strand, counting down.
GCACTGGTCAGGGCAGGTCGAGTCACATGCGCCGCAGTTGATGCACAGTTCTTCGTTCCATACAGGCTTGAAACCCGAGCGAGACGCACTGAGATCGTTCAGAACCGTATTGCCGGGATTGACGATAGCGCCGCCGATGGGGGCGTTCTTCCAGCCCAGTTTCGGCTTGAATCCTTGAAAATGCTGGACAGGGTACTTTCCATCGTCGGGAACATCGTATTTCACAGCTTCTTCATAGCCGCGGTTGAAAGCCTTTATGTTTGGTTCCACTAGTTTCGGATATTTTTTAGTAAAGGTCTTGCGCATTGTTTCTTCGAGCGCGGCCCTTGTCATGAAATCCACAGCGCGCGCTACTGCACCGAGAATCGTGGTGTTGATGCGCACTCTTTCCTGGACCGCGATCCCCATAGCATCCACGGTGTAAATCGTGGTGCCACCCGGAATCTTCAGCATGTCCCTTACCGCTTCGGGTGTTTCTGTTGTGTTTACAATCACCATGCAACCCGGTTTGACACCTGTCAGCAAAGGTACATTCTTTGCAATGACCGTCGTGAAAATAACAAGTAGATGCGGCTCGACTACCGGGCTGTTCAGCCTGATTTCCTTGTCGCTTTCGGCAAACCTGATGAACGATTTCACCGGTGTGCCCTTCTTCTCGGAACCGTAGCTCGCGAAATTGACCCCGTTGAGACCAATCTCCATAATACCGGCTTCCGCCAGCAGCTTGCCGGCCAGATTAGCGCCCTGACCGCCTATGCTCTCCATTCGGATTTCGTAAGTTCCGAATTCATTTGTCTTACTTAATACTTTTGTCTCAGTCTCCAATTCTATCTACCTCCTTATCCTATTTAACAATTGTGAAAATGCAAAATGGCCAATAATCCGGACCGGCTGAAAGGAACTATAAATAAAATGCTTAATAGACGCGGATTACACGGATGAACATAATAAAAAACTCTAAGAACATTTTGTTATCATATTATAGAGCAATCCAAAAACATGGCTTTCAGTTATAAAAAAATTCAGCTCACTCCGTGTTTGAAAGATACATACCATCTTGCGTAGTATATCAAGCAGCTAAGATAATAATAATACCTCTTACCCTGCATGTTATCAAGTCGGCGAACTTTTATGTTGTATTACTGTGAGTACTGCGCAGTTTGATGTAAAATAATGATGTCGTAAAAACGCAAAAACAAACAACATATAATCAGGAAGGAGTTCGTTATGTTTACAAACATCGATGAACTGAAAAAAGCACTGGCAGGTGTAGTGAAAATTGACGGAGACAGTGTAAAGGTTGAAGACGAAGCCGCACTGAAGAAACTGGCTCGCAAGCTTATGGAAACGTCGCTGTTGACCGGTGACGAGGAACTGAGGGATTCCGTCAGGTGGCTGATCATCGAGGCTGGGCAGGACCTTGGTATTATACTCGCTTCGATCCACGATCTTTATATGGCGAGCGGACGCGGCGAATACAACAACATGTCGGTTCCCGCAATCAATATCAGGGGTTTCACATTCGACATGGTAAAGGCGATCATCACTTCCGCAAGAAACAAAAACGCGGGTGCGTTTATCATCGAAATAGCAAAGAGCGAAATGGGCTACACATTCCAGAGGCCCTATGAATTCACATCCACAATAATGGCGGCGGCGATCGAAGAGGGATTCAGGGGCCCGCTTTTCGTGCAGGGTGACCACTTCCAGTTCAAGGCAAAAAACTTCATTGCAGACCCGGAAAAAGAAAAACAATCTCTCATGGCACTAATAAAAGAAGCTGTCGATGGTGGTTACTTTAATATCGATATCGACAGTTCCACTCTTGTCGACCTGAGCAAGGCGACACTGGATGAACAACAGAAAGACAACTACGAAATGTGTGCCGAAATGACAAAGTACATCCGCGATATACAGCCGGACGGCGTGATGATTTCCGTAGGCGGTGAGATCGGCGAGGTCGGCGAGAAAAACAGTACGGTGGAAGAACTCGAAGCATATATGGAAGGCTACAAGAAAGTGCTCGGGCCGGACCTTACAGGCATCAGCAAGGTCAGTGTCCAGACAGGTACATCGCACGGCGGAGTTATCATGCCCGACGGCACTGTTGCAAAAATAGCACTCGACTTCGATACACTTAACGCCCTTTCGGTCGAGGCGAAAAAGAAATGGGGAATGGGCGGGGCTGTCCAGCACGGCGCATCCACCCTGCCGGACGAGATGTTCGACAAATTCCCGCAGCAGGAAGCTGTCGAAGTCCATCTTGCAACAGGTTTCCAGAACATTCTCATGGACTCGCCTAATTTCCCCGCCGACATCAAGGAAAAGATGTACGGCTGGATGAAAGAAAATCTCGAGGGCGAGCGCAAAGAAGGCTGGACTGACGAGCAGTTCTTCGCGAAACTCAGGAAAAAGGCCTGGGGCCCCTACAAGAAGGAGATTCTCGATATCCCGGAAGATACGAGGGCGAAACTGCGCAGCGAACTTCAGTCGAAATTCGAGTTCCTCTTCGACAAACTCGGCGCGGCAAACTCGAAAGAACTCGTCGATAAACATGTGAAACCTGTAAAGGTAAAATTCCCGAAAAAGGGCAGCCTGTAATTCCATGAAGTACAGGCGAAAGCAAGTGCATCCGTTCTCTTTACTTCATCGTTACGAAGAAATCCTTTCGTAACGATGAACTGCTTATTGCGTAACGATTGACCCTGTTAACGATGACTAAACGCAATACCGTTTGCTTTAACAACAATGATACGCAAAAAAGCCTGTATTTATCGCGAATATTGATACCCATACCCTCTTAAGTAAACGGTATTGTGACTAAACGGCAACAGAATATTTTTTCGGAGCAGTTTATTGATAGTGATCTGCAACAAATGCCAGTCGAAAATGAAAGTACCTGAATCGCTTTACGGCAAGAGGGGAAAATGCCCGAAATGCGGTGGCGTTATCGACATTCCGGAGGAAGTGCCGGGCGTCGAGCCTAGTGTGGAACCGGTTATGCCGCAAAAGGAAACCGTTTACGCCTCCCAACCTGAAAGAGAATGTGCGGAACGCGCGAAGTACTGTCATTCATGCGGCTCGGATATTACGGCGGATGCTCTTTTCTGCCGGAGATGCGGTACACAAATCGGCGCGGAACCAAAGATCGGGCATCCGGCGCAGCCATATGAGGAAACAGCCATGAAAGAACAACAGCAGCAACTCACACCTTCTCAGGCGGTAATGCACGAAGAAACCGCACCGTGCGCAGTGCCATCGTTCGACGAACTTGAAGCGCGGGGCCGACTCGTCCGACCGCCGGAGTACCCGAATAATTTTAATCCACGCGGTTTCTGCTGGCCCGCTTTCTGGTTTGGGCCCCTGTGGTACTTTTTAAAGGGAATGATAAATAAGGGGCTTTTACTGTTCGGCATCGCAGTGGCTCTTGTTGTGTTTACCATCGGCATAGGTGCACTGATAATGCCTCTTCTTTATGGTTTCATGGGTTACAGGGATTATTCTCGTTACTACAGCACGAAAAAACAATTCTGGTGGTAGGGCGGATACAAAAATGTTTTTTTTCATATATGTTGGGGTTCATATATATACTTCGCTCGCTCTGCAGGTGATCGCCCACAAAACCGGCACGCAGCACAGCATCCTCTCATGGCTGCCGGTTCTTCATGTGCTGATAATGCCGGTGCTGATAGCAAGAAAACCACTGTGGTGGATTCTGCTGATGCTTGTTCCCGGTGTCAACCTCGTATTCGGAGTTATCGCCTGGATGAAAATTGCTGATATGCTGGACAAGCCGGCCTGGACGGCATTTATTCTGCTGATCCCGATTGCAAATATGGCAACGCTGGGTATGTACGCCTGGACGGATTGACTTTTTACACGCATTGGTGAAGTATTGCGGGATAACATTTTGCAGGGCGATTGCTTATGCCGAAACGTTCTATCCTGGAAACTTAGGAAAACGGAAGCGCCAGCTTCAGGAGTAGATTTATTCCCGGCAAAACAAAGCGGTTATGAATCGACACACTCCAGATGGCAAAACACTCCTCCGCCTTGAAAAGTTACAAGATTCACACTGGTTGTTTTCTGTATATTTCGGCGGCATCGCCGAGGAAGCCCGCAAATATTTCTCCGCCGCGCAGTCCGCTGCAACCGGCGCAGAGCGGTATCCGTCCTGCCCGCCCGCGAACATGTGACTGCCTTAATCCCGTATAGTGCTCTCCATTCCATATTTCTGCAAGCGACTGGTCAGGAAACCGGCTTATTACCTCTTCGCTTCGCAGATCGTAGCAGCACGGCACCACCGTTCCGTCCCATCGTATTGTCATCTCGCCCCACAGGAGCCTGCATGGGAAATACGGGCCAAGTGCCCCGAGCGGGGGCATACCCTGCACATCAGCCGTAAAGTCAGATGCCCAGTGATGCGCCCAGTTCATAATAAACTGGACGTTGCGCCCCTCGAACAGACGCTTTAATTCTTCCGACGGTACGGGGCTTGCGGGCCTGGGTTGCGGATCACATTCCGACGGATACTGAAGCGATGCAATGTGGGTGAGAGGGTGCGCCGTTTTTGCCGCTTCTTTTAATTCGAGAAAATTAATGATATTTTCATAGACTTTATCTTTTACAGCCCCGACACGCATTTCTCCATACCGTTCGGCGGGCACATCGTCGAATGAAAAGAGAACAAGGTCCAGGCCCGCGTCGATGAGACGGCGCGAAATATCTTCCTTAAGCAGCGTAGCGTTCGTATTTATCTGTGTCAGATAGCCGCGCTCATGCGCCATGCGTACCATGTCTGCAATTTTTCTGTGCATCAGCGGCTCGCCGCCGAGATAAAGAACGATGTGGTATACCCGATCCGGCGCGTTCGCGGCAAGTTCATCAAGTATCTGTTTGTAAAGATCGAGCGACATGAACCCTTTCTCTGACTTCGGATAATTCGTCGAGGGGCACATGCGACATTTCAGGTTGCAGAAATTGGTCGGTTCGATCCTGATAATAACCGGGAAAGGAACTTCGTAAAGCCGCTGTTCGAAATACGAGCGGAGCGAGGGCAGGAAGCTCGCTTCATCGACTGATCTCGACATCAGCACTTCCACAACATCCATGTGCTGCCTCATGCGCAGTGTGTGTTTCATCCTCTCGGAGAACATCGGGTTGGCCTTTTCGAAAGCCGGGTTGACGATAATCTCGAACTTGCCCGGCTCCAGCGCTGCCGTAAATTTGTCGAACCTTTCGAGGTTCGCACTCGACACGTCTCCGCACCATATAAACCATTCGATACCGGAATAATCCTTCAGTGAGAAACAAGACAATAACGCAGCCAGCAGATGCGGTTCTTTTTCAATAATCATTATCGCTTCGAGGTTCTTCAGTGTGCGCAAAATACAGACCGTCTCATAGCCGAGACCTATACCGGTGATCGACACTCGATTGAGAGACGGGGCGAGGCGCGCGGCCTTTCGATGTGCTTCATCTACAGGGGCGAAGCTGCTGTGAAAGTAGTGTTTTTTTTCGTCTGCCGTGTAAAAAAGAGTGTCGACATCAGGGTTCTTTCTGGACGTCTCTACAGTATAGTTTTCAGGAAGTTCGGAGGAGTTGAAGATTAAAACCGCCTCGTGCCGGTCGAGACTTTTTCTTTCGACGAGTAATTCGAGATTTTCTTTTAAAAATGATTTTTTCATTGTTCTCTTGTCATATTATTGTATCCATCACCATTCATGTCCATATCACGCTATGATATAATGACTATGGTTCGTCTGCAATACGTGAAAATGCTATATGCAAAAAGGCGGTTATGATATGGGGCGATTCAGGAAATACAATAATGAAAAAGGGTTTGTGAAGGTTGTCGCCAGAGGAGATGAAGGACTGCGCTATATCAGCTTCGACCTTCTCGTTTTTGAAAAAGGAATGAAATATGAGGAAGAGTCGTCCGGCGACGAAATCTGCATAGTGATACTCGGCGGGAGATGCACGATTGTTTCCGGCACGAAAAAATGGAAGAATATCGGCAGTAGAAAAGACGTCTTCGACGGCCCGGCGACATCAGTTTTCATTCCGGCGGGCAACGGGTTCACAGTGGAAGCCACCGACGCGGACCCGGTGGAAGCGGCAGTGCTGCGTTGTCCGGCCTGCTCGAGCGGTGACGCCGTGTTGATCCCCCCCGAAAACGTAAAAATCGTCGAGCGGGGCAAAGACAACTGGAAAAGAACTGTGCACGATATTGTAGACAAAGATGTTCCGGCGGCGACGATGCTTGTCGGGGAGACTTTCAGCCCGCCCGGCAACTGGTCCAGCGCACCGCCGCACCGCCACGATGTGGACGACCCGCCCAACGAGACAAATCATGAAGAAATCTATCTTTTCAGGGTTAAACCCATCCAGGGTTTCCAGGTTATTCGACTATATAACGACGACTATTCACTTAACAAAACATACTCTGTCGGGCAGAACGATACGCTGATAATCAACGAGGGCTACCATCCTGTCGCCGCCGGGCCGGGCTATCACGGTTATTATCTCTGGCTGCTTGCCGGAAAAGAGCGCACAGTGATAACACATGACGACCCGCGCCATGCGTGGCTGAAAGACACATAGCCTGAATTTTTTGCAAAGAAGTCCGGAAAATCATAATAACGCCCATTCTACTTCCGTTGCGGCGTCAATTCGGGATCGGCCACGTGCAAAACAGTACGCTCCCTCACCACTCTACTGCCGTGCCTTGTATTACAGGCATTCTCACGATTTTTACCAGCATTGCTGAAATATACTTGATTGCTGTTTTTCAGTAAAAATTGCGCATAATTATTTACTTTTATTTATGATTAGTGATATAAATATATGATGTTGTATGTGACCGAAAGTCACGAAAATCTGCATTTATGTGACATTTGTTTGTCAGACAAATACCTCTGACACCCGGTGCGGCAAGCGATAATTTTATGGACATAATAGACCGTTTTCAAAAAAGTCTTACTGAATATAACAGGGCGAAGAGCCTTATGGCGAAAGGCCGCATCGACGAGGCCGAGTACTTGCTGAAAAACGCTCTCTCACACTATCCGCGCGAAGCGCTCATGGATGGTGCGCAGAATATTGATTCTCTTGTTAGGGATTCCTACGAAACTCTATTTACCGATATAAAGCTCCAGAAAGAAATTGTCGACTCCCTTAAGGGAAGGCCGACGCAGGAAAAACAGCAGGACGACCTTGACATCCTGAAACCGGAATCCCGCCACTCCGGGCTTTACACAAAGTTGCAGGATGTCGTGATGCGCAACATCGAAAAACAGAGAATTCATCTGCAAAGGGACGGAAAAGAACCACTGCCTCCCATGCCCGACTTCTCTTTCGAGGAGGATGTGTCCGACACCTTACCCCGTCAGGAAAAATCGCAACTGCCTGAAACCACCCCTGAGGCGGAACCCGTCATTGCCACTGCAAAGGACGACGTCACGACATCCTCGTCTGCCGAAGAACCTGTTGCCGGGGAAATGAAAACAACGGTGCCTGAACCGGCAGTTGACGAACAGGTGACAGAAGAATCAGCGGATGATGGCACACAGGCAGACAAAACCGCAGAGGACGCCGCTGCCGACGACTTGATCGCTGCAATAGCAGACGCTTCTGTCGATATGGATGAAGACTCACGACCCACGCCGGAAATCGATACCGCGCCGGAAGATACTTTTGATTCCGATACGGAGCCGATTGTTCGGTTTGAATCTGTGGATACTGATGAAGATGCCGAAACCGAAACGCCGGAAACAGATGTCGAACCGACTGCAGCACAGGCACCGTCGGAAGACGAACAGATAAAGGCAACGGTTGAAGAGGTGCTTGAACGCCAGGTTGCGGCAGAACGCGAAGAGCATGAAAAACTTCCCGACGAGACCGTGGAAGCATCTCTCCAGGTCGCGAGCAATATCGCAAAATCTCTGAACCGTGAACCGGACGTAGAAAATATAGAACTGTTTGCAAATAATGAAAAGAGTGAATCCGAACAGGATACAGCGTATACCGAACAGACCTCGAAGGAGGCAGAACAGGCCGCGCAGGAAGAAACAGTTGGACAAGAGCGTGATCGGCAGCAAGACGCGGCCCCTGATGATTTCGATCTTCTTGTGGAAAAGAAGGAACCCGATGCGGACCCCACAGCCCACACAGCCACACAAACGCCTGAAGAAAAAGAAGAATTTCCACAACTCGAACCCATTTCAGAAAAAGATATTATTGCCGATAAAATCCGGCAACCCGCGGGGCAGGAGTCGATAGACGCACTCGCGGAAGCTGCCGGCGAAGCCGGAGAAGACGATGAGGAAGAAATATTGAAATTCGAGGAAGAAACACAGAAGAAACCGGGCTTCTTTACAGAAATAAAAAACCGGTTGTCCTACATATTCGCAAGATCGAAGAAGACAGGCGATGAAGAGCCGGATGCCACAGCAGCGGATACCTCTGAAACCCACAAGCCGGAGGAACTCCAGACAAAATCCGAACAGCAGGCGGAGACCGCAGGTGATCCGGCGGGAGTAGATATGACAGATGAGCAGATACCGGAAGCCGGAGAAACACAAACGGGACAGGAAAACACTGCGCAATCGTCTTCAGACGAGGTACTCGAAGCACCGCCGGGCGGATACGAACAGCAGGGAGACCCAGCGGCAGGCACAATACAATTAGATGATGATGACGGCGATGAAGCGCTCCTTAGCGATGAAGAACTCGCGGCACAGAAAACACCTCCCAAAAGGGAGCCGGTGATTACCAGGGAATTCAATTTGCCCAACACAATAGCGACTTTAACCATGATGTTGCTGTTTGTCGCCCTGTCATTCGCTGTTTATTCTCTCTATGGCCTGACCAGGCAAACTTCGGAGCTTAACAAGGTCTATCAGCAGGCAGAAAAGGCGGCTGAAGAGGGGAACATCGACAAGGCGGTCGTCAGCTTGTCCCAATATATAGATATGCTCGAAGTGAACAGTGACAAGAAAGCTGTAACTGCTTCTATAATCGCAGGCTGGGGCAGTACTCTGCGAGAGAAGAACAATCCCAACGACGCCGTGCGGCTGATGACCATGTTCCAGCGAAAAGGTGTTACATCTCAGGCTGTCAGCGAAGAACTTCTCGGCGCTCTCATCGCACGCAGCGCCGGTTCCTTCAGCGCGAAAGATTTCAAAAGTGCGGAGGAAGACATCGAAACAGCCGGCTCGATCCTCGATTCCGTAGGCATCAATCAGGCAAGAGCAGGTTTTTTCAGACAGCAGATCGCCGGGCAGGCTTATGTCATCTACACACATAAAACATCCGACAGACTGGCAAAGAATATGCCGGCGGAAGCTTATGCCGCACTGAAATCACTTAAGCAATACGAGCCCTATCTCAATGCCGGGCTGTTGGCAAATATACATTCACAGGTACGGAAAACCGCCGATGCTCTGGCACGGAAGGCGAAGATCAAACTCGCCGCAGGCAAAAAAGCACAGGCGAAAGACCTTGCACAGAAAGCTCTGGAACTTGACCCGAAGCTGCGGCAGGCAAAAAACGTCCTCAGGAGGGCAAAGTAGCGTAAATGACCGAACCCGATGCACAACAGGTTGTCGACGGCAGCGAAAGCTTCGATTATCTTGCCCGCTCGATAGCGATTGTCAGCCTGCTCTACGAACGCGGCATCCTGCAGGAACTGATCGAGGGCGGTCGCCTGACCGATGATGAAGTTTCACAAAGAACCGAAATGATATTGAAAAAATACCCGGAATTCTCCCGGAGCAAAACACAGGAACAGGAAAATGCGCCGTAACAGACCGAGCCATGACTTTTTATTATTTCCACAACACCCTGCGTTGCCGAAAGAGATAACCGGAAGGAAAGAAACGAGGAGGCAGAGAATGGCATTAAGGAAAATCATACTACCCGAAAAGGACATCCCGAAGAAGTGGTACAACATCGCACCTGATCTTCCGCGACCGCTGGACCCGCCGCTGAACCCGGAAACAAAAGAACCTATAGGACCCGACGCGCTTGCGCCGATATTCCCGATGGGCCTGATCGAGCAGGAGGTGAGCACCGAACGCTGGATCGACATACCCGAGGAAGTACTGGATGTGCTCATGCTCTGGCGGCCTTCTCCGCTCTGCAGGGCGCTCAACCTCGAAAAAGCTCTCGAGACACCAGCCAAAATTTATTATAAATACGAAGGTGTGAGCCCTCCCGGAAGCCACAAGCCCAACACGGCTGTAGCACAGGCCTACTACAACAAGAAGGAAGGCGTGAAACGTATCGCCACAGAAACAGGCGCGGGGCAGTGGGGCAGCGCACTCAGCTTCGCCTGCAACCTGTTCGACATCGAGTGCATGGTCTATATGGTAAAAGTCAGCTTCGAACAGAAACCATACCGCAAATCAATGATCGAAACATGGGGCGGCAAAGTCGTTCCCAGCCCGACTAATCTCACAAACGCGGGCAGGGCCGTTCTCAAAGAACACCCGGATTCCACAGGTAGCCTCGGTATCGCCATCAGCGAAGCCATCGAAGACGCCGTCGGTCGTGAAGATACAAAATATGCGCTCGGCAGCGTACTCAACCATGTCGTAACGCACCAGTCGATCATAGGCGAGGAATGCCTCAAACAGTTCGCCCTGATCGGCGACTATCCCGACATCGTAGTCGGCTGCCACGGCGGCGGAAGCAACTTCGCCGGTCTTTCGTTCCCATTTGCAAGAGAAAAAATGGTGGACGGAAAAAACATAAAGCTGCTGGCCATCGAACCTGAATCCTGCGCTACACTCACCACCGGCGACTACGAATACGACCACGGCGACATCGCAGGCTACACACCGCTTCTTATGATGTATACCCTGGGACGCGACTTCGTTCCTCCCCCCATTCATGCCGGTGGCCTGCGTTATCACGGTGCCGCACCGCTCGTCAGCCTGCTCGTTAAAGAAGGTGTCATAGAGGTAGACAGTTGCAACCAGCTCGAAGTGTTCCAGACAGCCGTCATGTTCGCAAGGGCCGAAGGCCTCATCCCCGCTCCCGAGTCGGCCCATGCCATACTTGGCGCAGTCAGGGAAGCTCTCAAATGCAAAGAAACAGGCGAAAGCAAGAGCATCCTCATCGGGCTCAGCGGACACGGCCACTTCGACATGGGCGCATACGACGCTTACCTGTCCGGTGAGATGGGCTGATTGCTGTAATTGTTGATCTTATTGTAAGTGTTTCAAGATGATAAAATGTTAACCCATGTGCCATGCGGATGAAGCGCTTTTTCTTATGGCATATAAATGTAAGGTTATAAGTACACTTTGATAAATTTGTTGCAGACTACATTGTTAATGAAATAAACAACCCGGGGACGCGCCTTACAAGCGCACCCCGGCGTTTTTATAAATCCGATGCAAAACGGAGCCGACATGAACAATGTTCTCGTTCTCAACGCAAGTTATGAAATTCTCAACATCACACGGTGGCAGCGTGCGCTCTGCCTGATATTCGCCGGCAAAGCAGAAGTGCTCGAAACCGGCGACATATCCGTGCACTCGCCCAGCATCGAAGTCAGGCTGCCGTCCGTCATCCGCATGCGCCACTACGTGCGCAAACCCCGCATACTCGTCCCCGTATCGAGAAACAACATTCTCATGCGCGACCGCTACACCTGCCAGTACTGCGGACTCGTCAAAAAGCCTTCTGACCTCACAATAGATCATGTTATGCCCAGATCGCTCGGCGGAGAATCATACTGGGAAAATCTTGTCGCCGCCTGCAAAAAATGTAACTCGAAAAAAGGCAACCGCACACCTGAAATGGCCGGCATGAAGCTGCGCAAGAAACCACGCGCCCCTCAGTTCATACCCTCGCTACAGATCAACTACCGCGACGACTGGGAAAAATACATACTCTACGCAGCACCCATCAATTCACGCACCGCAGTAAACTGAACCTTCCCGCGTTCACAACTCACTTTTATTGCGAAGTGAGCTTTCAAATTCTGCAATACCATATTGTTATTGTTTTGATTTTCATGCCCCACTGTAACACCAAAAAACAGTTTACACTATCACTTCTTGATATTTTCCTTTGTTTAAACCTCAAAAATTCGTTAACCCGGATTCTCACAAAGAAATCCGGAAAATCAACAACACGAAAAGACGGCCCTATCGGTATGAATGGGGCCGTCCAATAATGCTTTACCTGTACTATCACCTGTTTTTACATGCTGTGTTGATCGTCTGAAAACCGCCGCTGATGTTGACCGCGTCGAATCCGTTCTGAACCAGTATTCGGTACGCGATATAACTACGCAGGCCGATTCCGCAGTAGGTAAGATAAGTTTTAGATTTATCCAGTTCGCCGAGTTTGCTGCGAATATCGTTCACCGGAATATTTACCGCGTTGCAGAAAAGCCGGCTGTCTGCCACCTCTTCTTTATCCCTCACATCAATAATGACATAATCTTCGAGTTGCATGTTGTCGAGTTCGGCAGGAGAAACAATTTTCATGTCACCTTTAAGCACATTTGTCGCGACATAGCCGGCGATATTCACAGGGTCTTTAGCCGAAGAGAATGGTGGAGCGTAGGCAAGTTCGAGTTCGGTCAGGTCGTAGACCGTCATGCCGGCCCTGATGGCTGTCGCGAGGACATCGATTCTTTTATCGACACCTTTCTGGCCGACGATCTGTGCGCCGAGCACTTTGCCGGCGCCGGGCGCGAAAAGCAACTTTATGTGCATCATCTCTGAGCCGGGATAATATCCCGCGTTCGAGCCGGAATGAGTGTATGACACGAGATAATCGGCGTTGTTGCGTTTCAGCACTTTCTCGCTGTTGCCTGTGGCGGCTACAACAAGATCGAAGACCTGAACGATGCTGGTGCCCTGAGTGCCGTTATACTTTTCGCTTCTGCCTAGCGCGTTGTCGGCAGCGATGCGCCCCTGCTTATTTGCGGGACCCGCAAGGGGAATCATTGCAGGGCCGCCGGACACATAGTCAACGACTTCCACGGCGTCGCCTACCGCGAATATATCGGGATCGGATGTTCTCATGTACTCGTCGGTCTTGATGCCGCCGCGCTCGCCGATTTCCAGTCCCGCCTCTTTGGCGATAATGCTTTCAGGCCTGACGCCTATCGAGAGGATCACCATGTCGCAGGCTATGTCGCCGCCGGATGTCGTGACGACGGTGCGACCGTCTTCCTTCCTGAATGATTTGACAGCCTCGCCGAGTCGCAACTCGATTCCTTTTTCTTTAAGGTGAATATGAACATATTCGGCCATTTCGTAATCTACAGGCGCCATTACCTGGTCGAGCATCTCGACTATGGCGACATCAACACCCCGAAACTCGAGATTTTCAGCCATCTCGATCCCTATAAACCCGCCGCCGACTACAACTGCCTTTTCAGGTTTCAACTCCTCGACATGTTTTTTTATGGCGTCCATATCAGGTATGTTTCGCAAGGCATATATTGTGTCGAGGTCAATGCCCTCGAGCGGCGGCCGGACGGGTTCCGCGCCCGGTGAAATTATAAGTTTGTCGTAAGTTTCCTTATACTCTTCGCCGGTAATGATGTTCTTTACGGTCAGTTCCTTTTTCCCACGGTCAAGAGCGGTAACTTCGTTGAAATTTCTTATCTCGACGTTGAATCTGTTTTTGAACAGCTCCGGTGTCGCCACAAGCAGGTCGTCGCGTTCTTTTATGACATTGCCGATGTAGTATGGGAGCCCGCAGTTGGCGAATGAAATATGCTCACCTCTGTCGAGAACGATAATCTCGGCAGTTTCATCCACTCTCCTTGCCCGCGCCGCCGCGCTGGCACCTCCCGCCACGCCTCCAATAATAACAAGTTTTGTTGCCATTCCTTATGTTTCTCCTTTCACTCTTTCGTAATGTTTTAAATAGATAGTGTTGTTTCCCAAAAGATTCAGAAATAAAAAAAAACTTTTGCTGATAACCATACTTCATGAGGAATAGTGTCGTGCCGGGCATTGAAAGTCGGAAAAAAAAACAGTACACGTTATAGCACATAGCAGTTCCTATTGAAAGCCACTCAAAAAGGCTCCCGGCGCGAAACCGGGAGCCTGATGTTGTTAAATAAAAGACGACTGCTTAAAGCATTATCGCTTCTTTGCCTTTGACGTCTTCGGCAGTCATTTCATATCTGCCGACATGTTTCGAGTGTATAATAGCGGTTGTCCTGTAGACGATATGCGCGAATTTCGAGAACGGCAGATACGCGATGAGCATAAACACGGCAATCAGGTGTATGAAATATACAGAATATGCGATGGGAGCGATGTTTACGAGCCTTAAGAGTTCGGAGCCGAGTCCTGTGAGAGCGATTGTGAGAATCGTGTAGAGCAGGAACCAGTCCTGGTAGGTCTGTTTGCCGAATGTTTCGCCTTCGGGGTCGTTTTTCCTGTTCATGATGGCGGTATAAACGCCATAGATGAGTAGTAGCGCGCCTGCGTTTGCGAGAAGTTTGAGCGGACCGCCGATGATACTGAGAAAGGGCAATGGAGTTACATGGTGGCCGCTGCTCACCAGGTTGATGTCGAACAGAATATCCAGCCATTCAAGTCCTGCGACAACACCTGTGACAATAGCAAGAGCAATGAAGCTGAAGACGAGGGCCTTATGTGCAGAAGATCGTGTTTTGGCCTGTCCGCATTCGTCGAAACGCGAGTGTGTGAGAATCTCCTGTATTGTCGCGATGATAGCCTGCACCAGAGGCATCCCTTTATTAGGAACTCGCGGCGTCATGTTGTTCATGCCGCTCCATAGTTTGGATATGCTGATGCTGAAAGACATGATAACGAAAAGTGTGGCGGAAACGAACAGCGGGTCGATGAGCGTCATGCCCGGGAACATTGCGCCGTATCTTATATGTCCGTCTTCGAGCGGGAACAGCGGCGTGAGTGTTCCGTTGATCGCGGCGAGCAGGAGAATCAGAACTGCGGGGATAGCGATAATAAAGGGCAGCATGGAAGGCGTGTTGACAGCTTTGCCGAGGAAAGCCGGCCATGCGTTTTTTGTGTAGAAGTAGTTTCGCAGAGTGGCAAGAAGATCACCCGGGTTTGCACCGCGCGGACAGTTCACCGAACAGTCGTTGCAATTGTGGCAGAGCCAGACGTCGGGGTCTGCCAGCAGCCTGTCTTTAAGTCCCCATTGCGCCCAGATCATTTCTTTGCGCGGAAATGGATTGACTTCGGGTGAAATGGGACACACTACCGTGCATGTTGAACACTGATAGCATTTCTGCATTTCCGCTGAGCTGATCTCATGAATAAAATCGAGGTCCGGCTCTATGAATTTTGCTTTCGCCATGTAAAATACCTCCCTGGCGCGGAGCGGCTGAACCGCCCGGCTATAGTTCTTGAACAAGCTGCATCAGAAATCCTTATACGGGTTCGGCCCGACTCTATCAATTGTCTCCATGAATTCCTCGATGATCTTCGGAATCTTTTCATATTCGGAGAATTCGAGTTGTTCGAACCTGATGCGTTCCGATTCGAGCGCGAGTCTGTCGAGTGTTTCCTTGACGTTGCCGAGCCTGGTGTTGCAAAGTTCGCTGCCCTTGACGTAGTGACACTGGTAGTCGTCGCCGTATTTGCAGCCAATGAGCAGGATGCCGTCAAAGCCGGACGAGAGAGAGTCGGCGATCCACACGATGTTTGTAGAGCCCAGGCAGCGCAAAGGAATCACGCGAACGAAGGGGCTGTACTGCAACCTCATCTTGCCGACGATATCCAGCGCCGGGTATGCGTCGTTTTCGCACATGAACACGAGCACCCTGGGTTTTTCTTCATCCTCGTCAGGAATTTCCAGCGATTTGATCTCGCTGGCGATCATATCTACGCTGTAGTTTTTAAAGGAAATGATTCTTTCGGGACAAGCGCCCATGCAGATGCCGCAACGCCTGCACCGGGTCGGGAAAATCTCCGGTGTGCCCTTGGCGTCTTCATTGATCGTGCCGAAGGGACATTCTTCTGTGCAACGTTTGCACTGTGTGCAGCGCTGTAGGAAGAAGCTCGGGTACGATTCGTCACCCGCGCGCGGGTGAACAGCTTTGCCCTGCGAGGTGAGTTCCACGCACTGGATAGCCTTCATAGCGGCGCCTGCGGCATCGTCCATCGAATCCTGGATGTCCATTGGTGTGCGCATTGGGCCGGCCGCGTAGATACCGGTTCTGCGTGTTTCATAAGGGAAACAGATAAAGTGCGAATCGGGCATTCCATACTTGAGCATCGGTAGGTCCGGTCCCTGCCTGTAGTTCAGGTTAAGGATTTGAGAACCTTCATGATCTTTGTATGTAATGAGGTCCTGCTCTGCTGCTTCGATCTGTGGTTTAGCGGCGTCTTCTTTCTTAAGGGTAGCTTTAGCGTCCGTGAGTTTGCGGATAGCTTCGCCATCGGCCGAGTTGGGAACCATGCCTGTGGCCAGTACAACCATATCGGCTTTCAACTTGATATTCTTGCCGACAAGGGTGTCTTCGGCCTCGACGACGACACTGCCGTCGGCGTCTTCCGTGACGGAGGCAACCTCGCCTTTAGTGAGGAAGAGACCTTCGTCCTGTTGCATGTTCTTGTAAAAGTCTTCGTAGAGACCCGGTGAGCGAATATCCTTATAAAGAATGTAGACTTTCGAGTCGCCGATCATTTCCCGGACATATTTTGCCTGTTTGAGCGAAACACGGCAGCAAACCGCTGAGCAGTAGGGCAGATGTTCCGGGTCGCGGGAGCCTGCGCACTGGATGAACAGCACACTTTTTGGTTCCTGGCCGTCGGAAGGGCGTTCGAGCTTGCCCTTTGCCGCCATTTCCTCCATCATCACGTTTGTAATTACGTTCGAGCAGTTCCCGTAGCCGAGGTGTCCGAGATTGTTGGGGTCGTAGGGTTTCCAGCCGGTGGCCATGATGAATGCGCCGCCGCGTATGTTGACTTCTTTGCCATTTACATTCAGGCTGATCTCATAGATGCAGGGCCCGTTTTCGACCTTGTTGAATATGGCATTTTTATAAATCTTGATGTTCGAGTTGGCTTCAGCCTCTGCGATCAGGTCACCGATGTTTGTGTCCTGAAGTTCAGCGTAGGGCGGTCTCTTGGGGAACTGTTTGTTCATTTTTCCGAGGAAACCGCCGAGTTCGGCTTCTTTCTCGACAATAACCACCGAGTAGCCTGCTTTCGCCGCTTCAAGAGCAGCCGTGAGGCCCGTGACGCCGCCGCCGACGACAATTATAGTCTTGTCGATGGGCTGTTCTTCAGACGGCGAGTAGGCTTCGAGGAAGTCGCTCTTCTCGACCTTCGTGAGCCCCATGATCATATAGTCGTTGACCATCATCTGCGTGTCTTCATCCCCCGGCTTCTGGCACCAGGCGACATGCTCGCGGAGATTAACTCTTTCGACTATAACCTTTTTGGGATCGAAGGTATTGAACACTTCTGTCTTCTCGCGCATCGAACATGCGCCGATACAGAGGGCGTTAACCCCTTCACTTTCCATGTCCTGCTTCAACATTGCGAGCCCTTCCGGGCTGCATAAAGCTTCATGGGTTTTCTTGACCGGCGCCGAGAGTTCCTCGAGTGCGGCTTCGGCATTTATCGCCTCGCCGATTTCACAACCTGTACAAATATAACATCCTATTTTCTTTTCCATGGTTCACCCCCTCACCAGACATTGAATTGCTTTTAGAGCGGTGCCCGTCGAGTCCTTCGTGCATACCGCCACATCTACGGGTCTCTTCGCCACACCGGCCCCGTAGATTCCTTCGCCGTCGGGTACGATAAAACCGTATTTGTCGAATGTCGCGCCGCCTCCGGGCAATCCGGTTTCGGCAAGATTCGGGACCATTCCAGTCGCAAGCACAACCATTTCGACTTCTTTCTTGCTTTTGACACCCGTGAGAGTATCTTCCGCCTCGATCAGCAGGTTGCCGTTGGATGTGCCGTCGATATTGACCGCCTTGCCCTTCTGGAAGGTGACTTTTTCGTCTTCCTGAGCCTTGAGATACAAGTCTTCGAGGCGTCCGGGTGTGCGGATATCAATGTAAAACACCGTTATCTCCGCATCGGGATATTGCTCCCTGACATAATGAATCTGCTTGATAGTCGCCGCGCAGCAGACACCCGAGCAATAGCCCTGGTAGTTCTCGTCGCGGGAGCCCGCGCACTGCACGAAAGCCACACTTGCCGGTTCCTTGCCGTCCGATGGGCGCAGGATTTTTCCCTGTGTCGGTCCGTCTTCAGCGTTCAGACGTTCCATCATCACATTCGTGATAATGTTGTCGTTTTTATCGAAGTTGTAATAATCGACTTTCGAGGCATCGAAAGGTTGCCAGCCTGTCGCTACTATAATCGCGGCGGCGTTGATTGTGACTTTTTCGGGCTTCATATCCAGGTCGACAGCATCATACTTGCAGGCCTCCTTACACTTCTGCGCATCGTCTGTCCCGATGATGCTCGGGTCGAGGACATAAAGTCTCGGATACGCCATTTTGTGGGGCAGGTATGCCGCTTTTGTCTTACACATGCCGAGGTTGAAATCGTCGTCTATTTCCGCAGTACATACTTCAGAGCACTTTCCGCAGAGGGTGCATTTGCTGTTGACATACCGTGGATTGACGGTCACGCTGACATCGTAGTTCCCGGCGCTGCCGGAAATACTGTCCACTTCGGCGAGTGTGTAAATCGTGATGTTCGGGTTGCTCTTGATCCTTTTGAGATTGATCTCCATCCCGCACACAGGAGGACAGAATTTGGGGAAGTACTGATTGATTCGCGCTACCCGTCCCCCAATATACGGGCTTTTCTCTATCAGCGCCACACTTTTTCCCGCCTCGGCAGCTTCCAGGGCCGCCGTCATCCCTGAAATCCCGCCGCCGATGACCAGAATGCTTTTCGGTTCACTCATGACATCTCCACCAATGCAAGATTTTTGTAACTTTTCTATTTTGATTCACAGCAGTGTTTGCATGGCCGGAAACGGCCCGGTAGATTTATCGCGACTTCACCGGGTTTCTGCATCAGGTCTCTTGCGCTATCCTCGACCGTCGCAAGTTTTCCCGTTATTTATACAAAACCGCTATGGCTCAAAAATCATCTTAAAACAACTCGAGTCGAAAGCCCCTCGCCTAGTCGTCCAGCCTCATTGCTTTCCTTTTCGCCTTGAGGACTTCCGATTTTACTTTTATCGTCGGCTCGTTATAAAGTCCGAACAGCAGGTAATCTACACCGAACTTAAAAAGCTCGACATCGTCTTCCTTAATTATGTCGAGTGTTTCCTGTTCGATCTCATAAACATCTGTGAAACGGCTCTCGAAAACAAACTTCTTGAAAGCGTCGATGTTGTAGCAGACCATATAGTACATTTCCATCTTCTGCGGCGTAAGCTCGATCTCGTGCAACAGCTTGTGCATACTTACACTCTTGAAATATTCGCCCATCTCATTGTAGGGAGCTATCCCCTGGTCCTCGATCCATTCCCTGATGGTCAGTTCACGATCACACTCTTTCACACCCAGACAATGGTCTTCAGCCATCATGAAATAAAATTCCTCTTCAGCTCCGGACTCCATGCTTTCATCGCTGGGCGAAGCCAGCCCGATAGGATACATGCGGCAGGCCCATGGTCTGTCCTCATACACCGAACAACCTTCGTCCGTTACAAACGGGCATCGTTTATCTTCGTCAAGTTTTAAAAGAGCCGACGGCAGTCTCTGTGTTTTAGTGAATGGATTTAATGTGTACTTCTCGATGAAATCCTGCGAAGCCATTCCGAGCCTGTTCTTGAGGCGGATGATGTCATAAGGCGTAAGGAAAATATTGATGTCGCCGCAACATTTCGTAAAACATTTCATTTCATTGCCGCAATTGAACTTGAATTTGCTGTCGAGATTCAATCTTTCATACTCATCCAGAATATGTTGCCTGAAATCATCAACATCCTGCATATCGGCTGTATCTGTATTGTTATCGCTGCTCATTATGGCTCCAAACTAAAATTATGCCGGTCGCAACCCAATTGTGTCAGGCGGATTCTTCATCTTTTATTATGCTGCTTTTCATCGCGCTGAACGACCAGACGGGCAGTGGGCCGGTCTCACCGTTGAAGGGGTTGTACCTGTGCCTGAAAGATGCTCTCTGTCGATAATTTTCGAGCATGTATTTCCAGTGCTTAATAAAATATTCGCATTCGTCGTTAAAGCAAACGTACTGGTAGGGCACGCCCCATGTGGAATCGGGAGGCACTCTCCACTTGAGCATCCTGCTGCCGCAATGTGGGCAGATCGTCTTTTCCATGTCAAATTTTTCTGGTTCCTGCATACAACTTCCTCCATTCGCCGATAGCCGGCAAATATTCAGACGGTAGCAACTTGTCGGTTTGCCGCCGCCGGCAGGACTCGGGGAACTGGGGTTTCACCGAATCTTTCGTTCTTTATTAAAATCCCAAATCTCCATTCCCTGCATATACCGTCTTTTATTGTTATAAATTACCTGCCGGTCGCTTGCTACGGGGCAGTTCATTTTCTGTGCTCTATCCTCAGCCTGACAATATCCGTCATGTTTATATCGAGGGACCAGCCGTGATAGAGCGTGAGGAAAATAAGTTATCCGGGCGGCTCGAGGCCGCCCGGAATAACAGATTGTTAAAAACAGTTCTGATTATCACTCAAATTTTGACAGAATCGGAACTTTTTTCATTTCCCATTCTTTGCTGGCTGCATCATACTTGGCGTTGACAAAACACTTCCAGTTGTCTTCGTCGATGGCCATGAAGTCGGACCTCATGTAGTAACCGGGCCAGCGTGTTTCTTCGCGGAACATAACCGTGCGAAGGTGTACTTCAGCCTGGAAGAGCCTCTGTACGTTTTCCCAGCACCTCATGAGTTCATGCAGATTTTCGGCACCGAGTTTGTCTGAATCTTCCTGAAGGAAGTCCAGAAGTTCCTGGCCTTTTTCCAGCATGGGTTTCGAGGTGATGAACTGCGATGTAACTCCACCACAGTATTCGTCCATGATCTTCTGGAGACGGAACATGAACATTTTGGGTCTGATGTAATTCGGGTTGGTGTCCGGGTCGGTTGTCTTTCCAGAGTTTTCTTCGAAGAGCACGAGTGGTTTGAGGATTTTCTCCCTGAGTTCCGCGACTTTCGCATCATCGACATTAGGCTGTTCCGGGTTGTCAACAACAAAGGCTACAGCGGCCTTGGCGGCGATGCGGCCTTCTGTGAGTGAGCCGGAAGAGAATTTATGACTGGATGCGCCGGAGGCGTCGCCCATGGCGAACAGGCCTTTGACGGTAGTCATGTTCGTATAGCCAAAGAAATATTCATCGGGCGCGAGGTCTTTGGGACCTGATACCCAGCAGCCGGACGCACCGGAGTGGGAGCCGATGAAGTAGGGTTCTGCCGCTGCGATTTCGGAGGGTTTTTCTTCCGGGGCGACATTGGTGCTGGCCCACAGGAGCGCCTGCGAGATCGTCATGTCAAGGAAGTCTTCCCATGCTTCAGCTTCGAGCTCTTTGAGTTTTTTCTTTCTCTTCTTGTCGTCTGTTTCGGCGTTGGCGATCTTCTGGATGGCTTCTTCAGTCCTCATGTAGATCGGGCCTTTGCCTTCCATTACATCGAGCATTCCGAGATAGTTACGCAGGTTTGCCGGGATCGGTTTTGCAGAACCGTAGGGACCCCAGTTTGCGAGTTCGTCTTTGCGTTCGACCATGTATTCGCCGCCGAATGCATTGCAAGCGCGC
This sequence comes from bacterium, assembly GCA_024278215.1. Classification (GTDB taxonomy): domain Bacteria; phylum UBP15; class UBA6099; order UBA6099; family JAJRTR01; genus JAJRTR01. The sequence goes on along the minus strand of JAJRTR010000091.1, from coordinate 4,399 downwards.
GATTTGAACAGGAGGAACCAGGCACCGACCGGGCCGTAAGCATCTTTGAAACGGACCGGAATGAATCGGACTTCCTGGCATGTCTGTTCCGCGCCGGCCATGAGCGTGAAGTATGTGCTGGAGCCGGAGTTCCAGGGCGGATACCACGCGCGACCGAGACCTTCACCTGTGGACCTGGGTTTGAAGATGTGTACTGCTCCGCCCATTCCGCAGATAACGGCTTTCGCTTTGAAGGTGTAGAATTTATTTTCGCGGGTGCTGAATCCCACTGCGCCGGCAACCCTGTCGCCGTCCATGATGGGATCAACAATGAATACGCGTTCGTAGATGTTGTCTGTGCCGAGAGCGTTCTTGGCTGCTTCAGCGACGATAACTTTGTAGCTTTCGCCGTTGATCATGAGCTGCCAGCGGCCCTCATGCACGTATTTGCCGTCCGCATCTTTCCAGATGGGGAGGCCCCATTTTTCAAACAGATGTACTGATGAGTCAACGTGGCGGGCTATGCTGGCCACGAGGTCGTCACGGGCGATGCCCATGAGGTCTTGTTTAACGTAATTTACATAATCCTCAATCGAATTCTGTCCGTCTTTGAGGCCAATGTACTGATTGATAGCACTGAGGCCCATTGCGACGGCGCCGCTGCGATCCATTGCAGCTTTGTCAACAACTGCGACTTTGACGTTGTTCTTCTTCGCCCAATATGCAGCTTCAATAGCTGCGCCACAGGCTGACATTCCACCACCGAGGATTAGAACGTCTGTTTCGACTACAACGTTCTCAAATTCTGCTGGCATTGTTTCAATCCTCCTCTAAATTTAACTGACTCGCCGGTAAATTATTACACCGGCGCTGTATCAACCTGCAAGATTACTTTGTATATACTGCGTCCATTCCCGTGGATGCGGGTTCTGTGAAGAGTACGGGATCGTGAAGATCATCGGACCCTGTCTCGAAACCGCCGTCCGGCACTGCCGATCCTTCAGGTGTTGTGCGGATGGGGAATTTGAATCTTTTCATCATTCCATTGCGGAATTTTACTGTCCACATGATGGAGTCTGTGCTCCTCAGCGGTGTGCATGTTGCGCCCATCGGGCAGAAGTCGGCATATCCACGAACTTCAATCGCCTGTGTCGGGCATATCTTGACACAGTTGTAACATTCCCAGCACATCGAGGGATCGCGATTGTAGGCCTTCATAATATCTTTGTTAAGAACCATGAGGTCATTCGGGCAGATATACTGGCATGCCGTCTTGTCCAATGCCTTGCAACCATCACATTTTTCCGGGTTTACATAACTTGGCATTCTTACCTCTCCTTCTTTGCCAGTACTGGATTTTTTCGGGGCGCTAACTGGATTTTAATCGCCCCTTGAGTGTTTCTTTCACGTCCTGCCGCCTGCATTTCGGCGGACAGTTCGTTCGGATTCGACTACTCACCCCCCTTCGGCCCGTCAACTCTCTATTGTTGCGGACTCGTTTTTTTTATTAAATTTCTGGTCGTTGTCCGGGAGCCTTGTCTCGCTAACTCCTGTCGTTCCTGTACGACCGGCCGCTCGCTTCTGGGCAGTCGGCCCGACCGCGTTTGAAAAATAGTAAAACGGACACGGCCTTCGCCGCGTCCGTTCTTGCTTTTATTTATTTCTTTCCGGAATCGCCTGTCGCGGCACCGTGAAGTTTAATATCCACTTTTTCGTCGTCCGCAAGGCTTGCATAGTACTTCTTTAGTATCTCAAGCACTTCGGGCCGGCTGAAGTTCGGATTCAGGTCGCCGCCTTCGCTGAGTGTCTTGCGCACGATTGTGCCGCTGAGCAGTACCCGGTCTTCTTTTCCATGCGGGCATGTCTTCATCGATGCCATGCCGTTGCAGGCGTTGCACCAGAATGTCCAGTCGATGTTCAGGTTGCGCGTCACGAGAGAGCCTTCGGGTATCTTTGTGAAAATCGTCTGCGCGTCGAACGGGCCGTAATAGTCGCCCACACCGGCGTGGTCGCGACCGACGATCAGGTGGCTGCATCCGTAGTTCTGGCGGAAAAGCGCATGGAACAGCGCTTCGCGCGGGCCCGCATAGCGCATCTCCATCGGGTATCCGCCTACCACTACTGTGTCTTTCACGAAGTATTTGTCCACGAGTGTATTGATGCAGTCTGAGCGGACTTCCGCGGGAATGTCGCCGGCTTTAAGTTTGCCGAGAATCTGATGTACATATACGCCGTCGCATACTTCGATCGCGATTTTCGCGAGATATTCATGCGAGCGGTGCATGGGGTTCCTTGTCTGGAACGCTGCAATTCTGCTCCAGCCCAGCTCATTGAATATCTTGCGGCTTTCCGCCGGTGTCATGTATGTCCCCTTGAACTCCTCGGGGAATATGCTCTCGGAAAGAACTTTGACCGGCCCTGCCAGGTTCACCGGGGGTTGCGCCAGGACCTTGGCCACGCCGGGGTGCTCCTTGTCGTCGGTCGTGTAGACCTGTTTGCACTGGTGGACCTTGTCGATTTCATATTTTTCTTCAACCTTCATCGTCGCTATGATCTCATCGCCGTGTTCGGGATCAACCAGAGCGACTTCCTCGCCGGCACCGATGCTGTCGGCGAGTTCCTTCGTGGCGCTGAGCGTTACGGGTATCGGCCAGAATGTGCCATCGGCCAGTTTCATGTCGTCACACACACCCTGCCAGTCTGCTTTACCCATGAATCCCGGAAGCGGCGTGAATGCTCCTATTCCCAGCATTACACAGTCGCATACTTCCATCGAACTCATCGGGATTTTCTTAAGACCTTCTGCCTTCTTCTTTTCATCTGCAAGCGCAGAGCCCTCCAGAAGCAGAGGTTTCAGTTCTTTGTCTTTTCCATGCGGAGGTACCAGTGCCATATCATTGCTCCTCTCATCTCATAAATTATTTTTTATACGCAAAACACACGCTGTTTCAGCGTGTTTGTCTGTTCGTTCGTTTGTAATATGTGTTGCCAGAGTGATATAATCTTGTACTTTTATATGCTATCACTCCCCCCGTATTACTTAATAATTTAGTATATTATCAATATATCCTGATATTCGGTGCCGCGACGGATTTTATATCACACATTTTATGCATTTGTCAAGCACACTTGTTTACTCACCTATAGCGACATCTCCCGACCGCTGCATAACTTGTCTTGTTATATACATAGCCCATTGAACTGTAACGATTATATACAAACGAATTATTAAAATCAAGCCCCAAATAATAATTTTTATAACAAACCTGTTATCAGGTCGTTTTGCTAATGGAGTAGTATATTGTCTGTCGTCAGGTTCTCGCATTTTTCCATTCCATTGAATGACACATTGATATTTGACCGGTGATAATCTATTTTGTTCCGGTTTTAAATAAATCACATCGGGGGCTCAATAAGGACTGTAACCTTCAAAACAGCATATTTTTTTGAAGGGAGGGGTTTACAACTTCTCGTTAATCGTTTAAAATATCTTTAAGTTGAGCTTCTTAACGCAGACGGAATGGCCATCCGGAAAGCGGAAGCGAAAACCTTAAACCACAATTTATATCCAATACTCACAATCGAGTGCGATTTTTGCATTTGGCAATAAGCCATGTCAATTAAAGGATTTAATTGGCTGCATTCGATATGCGTATCCATCGGCCAATAATACAACTATAGATGGAACGCAAAATCTGTCAATCACCACAGGGAGGGGATTGTCATCATGATCGCCTTAGCATCAGACAGCTATGCAATTTCCGCGAACCTGCCCAGCTATCAGTCTGTCGGCAGGAAACAGGAAGTACTGGAATCTTCGGATTCCGACAAAAATGCAGGACAGCAGACACCGGGTCCTTACTTTGGAGAACTAAGAAGGTTGGCTATGGTCCAGGAGACCGATAACGAAGAAAGGCAGCAGGAATCCAAAGACCCGCTCGGAAGAGGTGCTGTGCTGGATTGCCTGGTCTGAAAAAAAATAATCGCGGAAGCAGAAAAACAATAAAGGTATGGTGTTGTTCAGCATACACGTCATAGCTAGTTGCTATCTGTTTTATAGTACTATAAATATCCAGTTGTTGCATGGATAAGAATAGTTGATTCCTGGATACAATGATGATTTAAGATGACGGCAGGCCGATTGGAAGGCCTGTTTGTGTCATGCTGACAATATCGTTTTTTTCGAAATTGTTGTGATTCTTCATCAACTCTTTAAGATATTTACAGTTCAGTTACTGAGCCAGTTGCAAAATTATGTTCGTAGCGAGGTCGAGCGAAATTGTTCAGAAGCAAGGCGGAGGTGCAAAATCCCCGCAGGCGTACTCGCCGAGTACGTTGAGGATGATTTTGAGCCGACAACGCAGCTATGGACAATTGCAGCCGACCGCAGCCGAATCAGAATTTTGCAATTGGCTCTACT
>JAJRTR010000090.1 GCA_024278215.1 bacterium | reverse complement strand
TTTTGATGCCGTTTCGCTGTCCATTAAACATACCATAGCACATACTTGCAAAAACGTCTAGTGTATGCAATAGTGCGCTATTGTATGTCATTGTGCTGCAACAGGGGTGTGAACGGTTACTCCAAGTTCAGCAATAACATTGCGAACTTCATCGTATTCACCCATCGAAACACCACCTGTCGTTATAACAATGTCGCATGTGGCCGCGGCCTGACTTATGGCGGACGCCGTCTCATCTTTTGAATCCGGCACAATTCCCAGCAATCGAGGGATCGCTCCGATCTCCAGACATTGCGCATAAACCGAATAGCTGTTGCTGTTTCTTACTTTTCCCGGTTCCATTTTCCTGTCGGGAGATATGATTTCACTGCCGGTAGTGAGAATACCCACTACGGGTTGTTTTGATACTTCTACATGTGTATTGCCGGTAGTTGCCAGAACGCCGACATCCGGGGGGCGCAGTATGCGGCCGGCCTCCAGTACTTTCTCACCCTGCTTCATATCTTCTCCGGCACGGCGGATATGATGTTTACCGTTTTTTACAGGTGTCTTTATCAAAACATGGACGTTATCGGCCATTTCGGTATATTCAACCATCACAACAGAATCGGCACCTTCGGGTGGCACGGCACCGGTCATGATGCGCGCGGCGTGCCCGTGATCGACTCTATGCCGGGGAATTGTTCCCGCGGGTATTGATTCGATGACTTCGAGCGAGACCGGTGAGTCTGGAGTTGCGGTTTCAATATCCGCCTTTCTCACGGCGAATCCGTCCATAGCCGAGTTGTCCATAAACGGGACATCCACATCAGAATAGATATCATGAGCCAGAATCCTTTCCAATGCTTCAGTTATTTGAATGTTGTCGGCCCCTATGGTTTTTACATGTTCGAGAATCGCTTTCTTTGCCTCGCTTATTTCCAGCATATTATCCCTCCCGATTTTTACTGTTCAGCGTAATCAACTGAACTTGTCCTGTTGTTGACGAAAAAAATTGTTGGCTCGCACTGGTGAAATATGCGGGTTAGCTTCACATACCGATCCCGAATGTACGGCATCCGGATTTTCGCACCCGGAAAAAAGGAGGAGATTATCCGCCTACCTGGTACATATATTTATGGGCCCCTCCCATATTTCCTCTGATACCTTTTAACATGACTGCTTTTTGGAAAGCTTCTTTAACCGCCTGGACACTGAAGTTTTCACGGATTATTTGACGAAGGTCCATACCCTGGTCGGAATGCAGACATGTCTGGAGGAAACCGTTCGAGTTCAACCGGAGACGGTTGCAGCGACTACAAAAACCATGCGAGACGGGGCTGATTATTCCCACCTGGCCCGGCCCGGACAATAATGGGTAATAGCGTGCGGGACTGTGCCCGCCCGGAAAATCGGCGGGCTCCTGCCTGACGCTGTTATTTATTCTCGTGAGTATTTCCCCCGCGGGCACATAGTACCTTTTCCATTGCTCTCTATTATCAAACGGCATATATTCAATAAACCGCACGGTAACATCCTCGGTTGTACCGAACTTTACAAAATCCATCAGTTCACCATCGTTGATATCTTTCATGACGACTACATTGACTTTTATTGTTTTGAAGCCCTGAATTTTTGCTTCTCTGATACCCGCTATCACAGTTTCGGGGGATACACATGAGCGTGTTATTTTTTTAAAACGTGCCGAATCAAGTGTATCGAGGCTTACATTTATTCTCTTCAAGCCGGCTTTCTTGAGTGCGCTCGCCCTTTCCTTCAGCAGTGTGCCGTTTGTTGTGATGGACAGGTCTTCAATTCCGTGTATAGCGGAAAGTCTTTGAATAAAGTATTCCAGGTCCTTTCTGACCAGAGGTTCGCCGCCGGTGATTCGTATCTTTTTTCCACCGGCCTCGACGAAACCCTGCGCGATCAGAAGGATATCGTTATATGAAAGCAGCTGAAACCGTGGAAAGTGCTGAAAACCCGAAGGGGCGCAATACATACACCTCAAATTGCAACGGTCGGTAACCGAAATACGGAGGTAATCTATCCGTCTGTTGTACTTATCCGTCAAGCTCATTGTTGCTCCTGAAGAACTGTTGTCAACCGATGATATCGCATCAGCATCCGTAATCATCTTCTTCCCCGTCGTAGTCGTCGTCTTCATCCTGTCCTCCTTCGACCGGGGTGAAGGAGTCTTCGGGGGCGGAGTCCACATCCGGTACGGGCTCGTTCAGGGTCCCGGACGCAGGGGCACTTTCCACGACATCTTTAGCGGGTCCGGGTCCAGGTTCGGGTTCAGGCTCAATCGCCTTCATTTCAGGATCGAGTGTTTTTTCAATATGTCCGGCAGCTGGTGGTTGCGGGGGCGCATCACCGGACTTTTTGTCGCTTCCATTGAATAATGTGATTGAAAGAACGACGATTACCACTATCCCCGCAAGTATAATTGGAACATGTTTCATGAAAAATTATCCCTCTCATACGATCGTCAGTTACCGTTAAGAATCCATACCGCTTTTTTGTGCAGGCTGACTGTTATTTCTTTTCCTTCCCTGATTTTCAGTTTTTCATAAGCAGTAGCTGGAAGCTTGACTTCAAAGAAATTCGAATCGTCTGCACATGCCGTATCGTAAGGTTTAAAATAGAAAGTAAAAGTGTTTCCATGCGGGATTGACGAATGAACGATCCCGGTGTACAGGTTTTCAACGAGATTATCTCTTATCGGCATGCCGGGTTTGATGACTTTTATCGCCTGCGGACGAATACACACATCCACCATATCACCGACAGCGGCGTTATCCCGATACGAAGCGACAAACGTGTATCCGCCGCAGTTAATAATCGAGGCATCAGCGTCGATGCTCAAATCCGTAATTATTCCGTTAAAAATATTGTGTATCCCAAAAAAACTTGCGACGGCTTTTGTTCGAGGAAAGAAAAACACATCTTCCTTCGCTCCACTCTGGACAATTCTTCCATCCATTACAACCGCCATGCTGTCCGACAATGTGAAAGCCTCTTCGAGGTCATGCGTAATATGAATAATTGTCGTCCTGAGTTCTTTGTGAATCCTTCTCATTTCTATCCATAACCGGTATCTGAAACCCGCATCCAGCGACGAGAATGGCTCGTCCAGGAGCAGTACGTGTGGATTGATCGCCAGAGCCCTTGCAAGAGCAACGCGCTGTTTTTCGCCGCCGCTCAATGTTTTTACATCTCTCGACAACAAATTATCGAGTCGCAGGGTTTTTATTATTTCCGATAATCTACTACCGCTATCTGAGGCCGTTTTGCTGGAAGACAGTCCGAATTCAATGTTCCTTTTAACATTCAGAAAAGGGAAAAGAACAAAATCCTGGGGCACATATCCGACCTTTCTGCTTTCGGGTGGTGTGTGAGTAATGTCGGCACCGTCAAGAGAAATAATGCCCGAGTCGGGCTTATACAATCCGGCGATATGTTCTATAAGCAGGGTTTTCCCGGAACCGCTCGGCCCCAGAATGACGAAGTATTCTCCCTTTTTTACACTCAAGTCAATATTGCTTAAAAGAAAGTTCTTCACTGACGAGTTGAGATTGCTTATCCTGATCACGGCATTACTTCCTTAAAGCTGATTGTTCTTAATGCAACAAGTGCAATCCCGGAGATAATCATAAGAACAAGAATCACTGCGGCAGCCTTATGAATATCCGCGGTTGCAAAACTGAGTTGTATGGCCACCGGCAAAGTTTCAGTTTTCATCGGCGTTGCTCCCGCGAGTGTTACGGTTGCGCCGAATTCCCCTATCGCTCGTGCCCAGGTGATTACCGCTGCCGCAATCAAGCCGTTTTTCGCAAGAGGCAGCGTCACCTTGAAAAAGGATTTTGTTTTTGAAAGCCCCAGCGTGCGACTGACATTTTCATAGCGTGTGTCGATCCCATCGAAGGTCGATTTCATAAGTCGAACCGCGAGGGCGCTGACTATCGTAAATTGCGCCAGGACGATACCCTGAACTTCAAATACAAACGGAAAAACCTTTTCAACGGCTGCACCGGTATTGGAATTGAAAAATATCAGGATCATTGCTCCAATTGCTACAGGAGATATGAATATCGGCAAATCGAGCAATGAGTCGACGATATGCTTTCCGGGAAAGTCGAACCGGGAAAGCGCATACGCCGCCGGGACGGCAATCGCCATGGCAAATACTGAAGCAACTGTCGCTGTCACGAGACTCAACTTTATCGCGAACAGGATTTCTCCGGACAGTATGGTATCAAGGTATGTTCTTAAATCGGAATACGTTACGAGTGATACGATGAGGCACAGGAAATAAGCGCCTAACACTATAAGGCTCAGAGAAACAGAAACTTTAAATATACTTTCTTCTCTTACTGGACAGTACCAAGTTCTGGATAATACTTTACCCCTTTTTTACTGATTTGCGAAGCTTGGCGAGTTCGACGGATAGGTCGATCCATTCGCCGGTAAGTTTTTTGAATTGCTTATAATTTGCTATTTGTTTTTTCACT
>JAJRTR010000089.1 GCA_024278215.1 bacterium | reverse complement strand
TCAGAAGCAAGGCGGAGGTGCAAAATCCCCGCAGGCGTACTCGCCGAGTACGTTGAGGATGATTTTGTGCCGACAACGCAGCTATGTACAATTGCAGCCGACCGCAGCCGAATCAGAATTTTGCAATTGGCTCGATATCACTATAGAGTTATTCAGAGTGAGTGAGGGAAATAACAGGGTAACGGAGGAACATGCTATGAATTCGGCAGATGTCGTCGGGATAGGAATGATAGTACTGTTTACGGTGTTCGGCATTGTTCTGGGTACAGTGAGAGCAGGTTTCTCATTCGGAGGCATAGTCCTTGCATTTCAGGTCACCGATAGAATGCTGTTGAATGAAGCTTCAAAGGGCTCATACATTGCAACATTTCTTGGGATATTTATTGTCCTTACCATAGCGGGAGTATTGTTCTATGGAGCTACAAAAATCCATCCGATCGATTCGTTAGAAGGTGTTTTCGGAGCGATTTTAGGTTTTTGTGTCGGCTGGGGTATTGCGAGATTCATCTTTTCCATTTACTGGTTCTATATACCTGATGCGGCTTTTACGGCAAACATACAGGCCGGCAGCCTGGTCGCCTGGGACATTTTCAATATTACTCCTTACCAGACATTGATGAGCAGGACTACAAGTCTCAGGAACCCTGATTTCTGATCGAATGCCGCAATATAGTCGCAATAGTAAATGATGGATCGCTCATCCCGTGTGTTCCCGCCTGCAATGGTGGAAGCGTAATAAAGCATACTGGAAATGATTGGGGTTTTTACTCGACAATGAATATCAATGTCTCTTCGCAAGCATATAAAGTATCTTTTTCTTCAATGTAATTAATGTATCGGGATCGAAATCAAGGAGTAATGCCGCGGAGACAGCGCGGTGGTCCATAAACCGCTCAGGCATAGACACCAGTTCATATTCGTGGTCAATATCAATGCGGTTGTCTTCAGAGTCGAGCACAGAGCAGTTGCGTGTTTTGAGATTTGTCATCACGTGATCAAGCGAGAATTTATATCCCAGACACCATGTGGGCTTTTCGGTGCTGACAACACGCAGTCCGCCCGGGTGCAGTTCCCTGAATTCTTTATTCCATCCTTCGAGCAGCACCTTAAGCTTCGAATACAATAATCCTTCGAGCAGCGACTTGAGTTCCGATTGTTTTTCAGTTCCAGCAACTTTTTCAGAAAATCTATCGAACCGGTAAGGATCGAAATTGAAATCGCCGGCAACAATGATTCTCCTGCTTTTGTCGCACTCTTTGCGTATTAAGTTGAACATATTTTTTATCTGTTCACCGCATTTATTAAAGCTGGGATCACTGAAGAAGCTAGTTGTATGAACATTCAGAAGAGACAGCTCGTATCCTCTTTCGGCGACAAGAGCACGGCAGTGCATATAACCGTCGGACCCGGGGTCGGTCTCGACATTGATCAACCTGCTGAATACACCTTTTCTGACCGCAATGCAACAGTCGAAAGAATAGTGAGTCAAATAGTGATCATGGTCGACAAGCATCCCGACCTGTTTTTCAGACGCGAGTTCCTGCAGGAATATTATATCCGGCGACAGTTTTTCTATATTCTGTTTTAAGACCACTGTTTCATCGTCGCTGAGTTTGAAGCGGTGCACGGCTCTTCGAATATTCACATTGCCGATATTCGCTGTAAGCAGTTTGAGCTCGAGCGGTTTGATTCTATTATTAAAAACCGACAGTTCACAGGCCACATGTCTGTAAACGTAAATGAAGAGTACCGCAACGACAACTGACAAAGAAAAGATGATGTATATTATCGGCATTGTCATAACTAAAATATGTATTATAACAAATGAAAGGACATCGGCAAAAAAACAGAACATCCTTAAGAGCCGATTGCAAAATATCATAAAAGTTCATATTATAAAACCAGGCAGGAATGATCTGCTTGGATGATGATGATAAGGCAGAGAATAATGCGGATAAAGTCGTTATGTAGCATAAAAACAGTGAGTGTGTTAAAATAGTTCAGCCTCGAAAAAACGACATGGAGACATGATGGTAGATGTATTGAAAAAACGATGGTTCCAGGTGTTGGGACTGCTTGTACTGGTTGCTGGTTTTGCGATTTTCGCGAAGTACTGGGGATCGGAGGATGTTGTCAGAACCCCGAATATCATTGCTGAAGTCAAAGGCAGGCAGATAACAGCGTTCGAGTTCACGGCGGCGGTGAACAGGCGACTGACAAGGTTGATAGCGGTCACCGGCAGACTGTCTTCAGCAGACAAGGAAGGTGTAATGCTGTCGGTATTCAGAGGTATGCTCTTCGACAAGATACTGGCTATCAGTGCAGGTGAAGAAGGTGTTGTGGTCACCGCCGAGGATATAATGAAGAAGAAGAGCGGGATTATCTTATACCTTGAGAAACAGGCGAAATATATGAAGAAGGATGCCGCCCCCACAAGCACTGTGCCTGACGCCGAAGCGATGTATTCGCACCTGTGGAGCACACTCGGGTTCAGACAGGAAGAGGAATTTCTCGAATATCTTAAATACGAAATATATGAAGACAAGCTGGCAAAGCATCTTTTCCCTGAAGAACACTATACCGTATCGGACGTAGAGGTCGAGGCGAATCTGCCACGTGTCGAGTTGAGGCAGATTTTTTTCATCTATAATGAGAGCCAATCTTCGGGAAGTGATATAAATTATGCCAACAAGAAACAGTATAATAAGGCATGGAAGGTGTATGAGCAGTTGAAGCAAGGCGCTGATTTTGCTAAATTGGCAAAGAAATATTCGCAGGAAGCATACGGCGCGGAAGGCGGCTATATCGGCTGGATAACAATGAGATCGGTTGTACCGCTTTTCTGGGATATTGCTAAAAGAATGCAGCCGGGCGAAATATCAGAGCCGTTTGCTACAAGCCAGGGACTGCACATAATAAAATGTATTAATGTGCTGGACCCGGACGGCGCAAGATTCCGCAACTTCAGAAAAGTCGCGAAGAAAGCAGTAATCATAAGGAAACAGAAGGCGGACTTTGTAGGCTGGTTCTATCAGCGACTCAGGAAACTCGAGGAGAATGATGATATAAAAATATATCAGCCGGTGATCAAGGCAAACAAACTCAGGAATATGGGCAGAATGGATGAGGCGGTAAAGGCATACAGGGAAGCCATAAAAACAGATAAAGAGGGCGCACCGTATTACCATATAGATATCTCGATGATATACGCGAGGCAGAAAAGGTATTCGGAAGCGCTGAGGGAATTGCGCATGGCGACGGAAGAGGCACCGACAGACCCGAAACTTTTCTTTGCTATGGGCCGCGCGTATATGGAAGTGGGCGAGCATGAGAAAGGTCTTGCGGAGTTCAGAAAAGCGTCTGACCTCTCCAAACTCGACTATAATCTCCACCAGACACTCGGCCAGATTTATTCGAAACTCGGGCTGGTCGAGGAAGCGAACGAAGAACAGGACAGGGCGGTTCATGCCTTCGAGTTGCTGAAAGGCTCCGGCGGACCACAGATGCCCGGCGGTATTTTCAAGGCACCTGAATACAAGATGCCCAGCGGCCTGACCGACAAGGGCCCGGACTCCGTCAGAGAAAACATCGGACTGCCGGACGAGAGCATGATCGAGATGCAGCAATAGACGATTTGTCGAGGAGACGATACGTCGTTTTTTTGTCGCAAGCGTTATTTGTTTTTCACTGTGCGAGCAATTGCGGCGACACATTAAGCAGAGACGACAGAGAACATAAGAAATGAAGATCATCATTTTTTCAGACGTACACGCAAATCTGGAAGCTTTCGAGGCTTTTCTAAAAATAGCCGACGAGATGGAATACGACAGGATATTCAACCTTGGCGACACAGTAGGATATGGGGCCGATCCCAACCGTTGTGTAGAAATAATGAGAGAAAGAGAGATACCTTCCGTAACGGGCAACCACGACGATGTTGTGCTTGGAAGATATGAACCAGTGAATTTCAATCCGGACGCGAGACGCTCTATCCTGTGGGCACGCAGTGTGCTTACGGAAGATAATAAAAACTATCTAAGAACACTTGGAGATTTTCTCTGGGTGGACTCTTCGCTCGGGAAAGCTATTCTTGTTCACGGCAGCCCCGACGACAAGGATGATTATATTATGACGGACGTGCAGGCCGGTGAAGTATTCGACAGCATGAGCAGTCGAGGAGTGATTTATGCTTTTATCGGCCACACCCACAAGGCTTGTTACTGGCTGAAAGATATGGACGGCGGAATAAAACAAATAAACTGCGACAGCGACGCCTGCTCTGTGAAACTGCGACATGGGGAAGCGATGATTTGTAATGTCGGCAGCGTGGGACAGCCCAGAGATGGAACATCGAAAGGATGTTTTATCGAGTGGGACGACATTGGAAACAGTATCAATTTCATCCGGTTCGAGTATGATTTCAGCAAGACACGTAAAAAGATCATAGACGCTGGTCTGCCGCCACTACACGGGCAGAGGCTCGGGAGTGGAATATAGGTTCGCCGCATCTTGATTGGAATTGCAAATCAGATTAAAATTATCATCTGAAACCGTGCATTTTATATAATGTTTATGAATACCTTACATCAGCACAAGTTTATTGTAATATTACGCTGAATACCCTGGAGGCAAAGATGAGCCGATCCACAACAAAATTTATTATGGCAATTACAATAACTGCGTTTATTGCGCTTGCAGGCTGCGCTCAGAAAGAAACACTGGATGCCAGGGCAATACCGGGCGGAAAAGATTTCACCCCGGAACGTATTGTCGAACGTGTGTTCACCGCTATCCAGACGGGAGAACTCACGGGGATCGACGCATATTTTTCTGCGGAAATTACACCCGGTCTGGTCGAAGAATTTGTAAAAAATATCAACTCGAGCATGAAGATCGACAAGTATAAGGCGCTCCCGGTCAGCTCCGATGCAAAGAATGCCGAAGTAAAAATATTATACAGATTCATTCCAAAAGTCGACGGGGCTTTCGCGCGCAGAACGAAAAAACAGGTCTCTGAAAAAATATTCAAGCTTGTCAAAGAGGACGATATCTGGCGCGTCAGGAAAACAGGATTCAAAGATTTCGATCAGAAAGTTGAAAGTCGGATATTCATGAGTTGCCTTGAATCCGTGATGGACGCTGCAATAGCCGAGGAAAAAACAAGACAGATGCGTGGCGAGTATGCCGCCTCCGTCGCCGCTCTCCTGAAAGTGATGCCCGATCTTAATGAAATGACATGTGAAGAACTAAACATTGAAATGACAGGCGAGAGTTCATATCTTATAACGGCGAAAACCCTTAATTCCGATCCCTGCCTGATCGTAGCCAACACAGATTCATACGCGCCAAAATCATATCTCGAATGCCCTTCCTTCAATATGGATTCGATTCCGCAAACAGGAAAGAACAAGGATACAGGCTCCGAAGGCTGATCCGGCAACGATATATATGTTAGAGCCAATTGTGAAATTCTGATTCGGCTGCGGTCGAATGTCGAGTCATCCTTTTTTTGCGATAACATGTTGTCGCATACGGCGAAGCAGGAACCTGCGCCTTGTCCTGAAATTTTGTGCGGAAGATGAAGCGCGAGCACTTGAAATCACCTTTTTTGCCCGCATTGGAAAATATGCGGGTTAATAATTTCCTTAATTGTTCTGAATAACATCGTCAAGTTTTCGACGGGCGTGTCGACCTGCAGGGCATGATTCAGTAAGTATAACATTCAGCACTCTTCACATAGCCACCGGATCGTATTCCGGCACCACCCTCTGGAGGTATCTTATGATTATAACATTGTTCAACGGAAGCCCGCGCATGAAAAAGAGCAGGACGTATACTATAGCCGATGAATTTCTCAGGGGAGCAGCCGAGGCGGGCGCACAGGTCGAGCATATCCTGCTTCAGAAAAAGAAGATCAAGCCCTGCCTGGGCTGTTTCAATTGTTTGATAAAGACACCCGGTATATGTATACATAAGGACGATCAGGGTGAGCTTATCAAAAAGTTCATGGCGTCCGATGTGGCGATTTTTGCTTCTCCACTATACGCCGACAATTTTTCCGGCCAGACGAAAACATTCATCGACAGGCTGATACCTATACTCGACCCACACCTTGAAAAGGACGAAAACGGGGAAGTTCGCCACGTTAAGAAACACGACAAATACCCGCTGCTCGGCGTAATATCGAACTGCGGTTTCCCCGAGCAGTCGCAGTTTCCGGCGCTGAAGATAATAATACGCCGGATGGCGCGCAACCTGGATACGGAGGTCGCCATGGAAATATACAGGGGCGGCGGCCCGCTTCTCGATGCTGTCGACACACCTTTGAAGCCTGTTATCGACGGTTATAAGAATCTGCTCAGGAAGGCGGGCGCGGAAGTCGCCGTAAACTCGAAAATCTCCGAATCGACTGCCGCGGAACTCGAAAAACCGCTCGTCCCGGTCGACATGTATATCGCGACAGCAAACTCATGGTGGGACGAACAGATTAAAGAAGCGCGGAAGGCGTAATTTTGCCTTGCATCCCACTGCTGATTTGTGCGGCGACGCGTAACCGTCCCGAACAGTATTCATATATCCGAAAGTGTTAGAGCCAATTGCAAAATTATGATTCTACTGCGGTCGGCTGCTATTGTCCATAGCTGCGTTGTCGGCGCGAAATCGTCCTCGACGTACTCTACAAGTACGCCTGCGAGGATTTTACACCTCCGCCTTGCTCTGAACAATTTCGCTCGACCTCGCTACGAACATAATTT
>JAJRTR010000088.1 GCA_024278215.1 bacterium | reverse complement strand
GATTCGGCTACAGTCGGCTGCAATTGTCAACAGCTGCGTTGTCGGCACAAAATCTTCCTCAACGTACTCTGCAAGTACGCCTGCGGTGATTTTGCACCTCCGCCTTGCTTCTGAATAATTTCGTTCGACCTCGCTTCGAACATAATTTTGCAATTGGCTCAGTTCAATGAATCAAGATTGATATCGACATTCGGAGGTGCGAAAAGAAAAACCATGTTGCCGATATCTTTAGACTTGCCGCCCATCGCATATACGACACCGTTGAGAAACTGGATGGCCCATATACGCTCTTCCGACTGGAAATCGGAGAAGTTTATAATTATCGGCTTGCCGGCTTTAAGCTCATCGGCTGCGAGTGTCACCTCATCGAAACCCCTGGGTGACAGTGCGATTATCTCATCGCTCTGGTAGTATTCTTCGTTCATAACGATTTCGATTCAAAGGCCTTTATGAATATTTTCCAGTATTTATGTGATAAAATTGCAAAATGTGCGGAAAAATAATCAATGCACAATTTGCTTTTTGCTCTACGTTATCAGTTCAAACGCTTTTCGCACTGCTTCGGCGGGCGACCCGGCCACATGAAAAAGTTCGTCGTCGAGTCCGATCCTGTCCAGTCGCCACGACTGCAACGCCACAACCGGCCTGCCGCATTTCAGTGCCAGCGCTATCTCCGAAAGTGTGCCGTAAGACCCCCTCACAGCAATCACTACATCCGACGACAGCACATTGACAACATTACGCGCGTTCCCCATGCCGGTAGCGATGCGAATAGTCACATATTCGTTAGCCGCCGCCGGGTCCGGGCCGGACAGCACACCAACAACTGTACCCCCTGCCTGCGCCGCGCCCCGCGCCGCCGCCTCCATCGCGCCGCCGCCTCCTCCGCACAGCAGAACACCGCCGCGCTCCGCGACTCCCCTTCCCACTTCCTCCGCCATCGCCATAGTTTCCTCGTCCGGCGCGCCGGGCCCCATAACTCCTACCACAGGTTTCATTTCCATCACTGCACTCCTCCTGAAATCATAGGCTATAATATTTACTGATCTTGTGCGTTTTTGTAAAAGGCAATTGTACTTCTGGGGATACGATCCGGAATTAAAGGGCAAATTCCAGTCATGTCCCCGAAATTTACACATAATATCGAAAAACGCACGAGTTTAGATATTCACACGAATTATATCATTCTCCTGTTCCCTTGTTCCAGCACGGGAAGGGGGGGCGGGCAAAGGGGGGATTATGCCGGGAAAAGACAGGAGAAGACTGGACCGCATAGTTGCCGAAAAAGGACTTGCCGAATCGCGGGAAAAGGCAAAAGCGTTGATAATGGCAGGCCGTGTGCTGGTGGACGACACACCTGTAACGAAGGCCGGCGTGAGCGTTTCAGTACATGCGCGGGTCCGAGTCAGGGGCGGCGGCTCGAAATATGTGAGCCGGGGCGGCGAGAAGCTCGAAGGCGCTCTGGACGACTTCAACATCGACCCGAAAGGCCTCGACGTGCTGGACATCGGCGCATCGACAGGCGGTTTTACCGACTGTCTGCTCCGGCGCGGCGCGAAAACTGTTGCTGCTGTTGATGTCGGATACGGCCAACTCGCTATGAAACTCCGCAACGACAAACGTGTCTCGGTGTTTGAAAAAACAAATGCACGGTACCTCGATCCGGGCGATTTCGACAAATCATTCGACATGGCGACAATGGACGTTTCTTTCATTTCATTGTTGAAGGTTTTTCCGGCTGTTTCCAAATTGTTGAAAGACGACGGTCTTATAGTGTCGCTTGTGAAACCGCAGTTCGAGGCCGGGCGCGGGAAAGTTGGCAAAGGCGGAGTTGTCAAAGACGCCGAAGTCCACACCAAGGTGCTGAAAAACATCACCGACGTTGCCGTGGAATTCGGACTGTACACAGGCGGCCTGACATTCTCGCGCCTGAGGGGTCCGAAAGGAAATATCGAGTTCTTTGCTGTGTTTTTTAATAATTCCGGTCGCTCGGCAAAGGTAGATCATGATGCTGTTGTTGATGCAGCTCACTCATTTTTTCAAAACCTGTGAAAGCATTGACATGCCGTTTTCAGACACTATAATTTGGTTTTGTTGATTCGCCGCAGTCCGATCCCCACGTGCATTTAACAACGTCGGCAAGCATGAATGACAAAACCGCTCGAATCGATAGGAATGGGTGATAAAAAAGCAGGACAATGCCTGTTTTCAGACTTGTTTCAGATGTGAATTCCAAACCCGGCGGATAATAACGGGCGAATCGATAACAGAAGATAATGTGAGGCAATTGGCTCATGTGAGAAACGGAATGCTGGGATTGCAGCATCCGAAGGTCGGTTTCATAAAGAATCCGGCAGGGATACGAATACTTCGGCGGGGCAGGGAAAAACCAGGCGAAGTTTGATTTGCAGGGAGGTTACACAGAGGTGCCGAGACCCACAAGAATTGAATACCCGGGCGCTCTTTATCATATATATGTTGAGGCAATGCCGGACGTAAGGATTTTTCAGGATGACATAGACAGAAACAGATTTCTCCAGATACTGGATTACGGTATTAAAAGATATTCGCTGAAACTGCACGCATTCTGCCTGATGAACGACAGCTACAGGCTGTTACTCGAAACGCCGATGGGCAACCTGACAAAAGCTTTACAGTATATAAACAGTCATTATATGGCTTATATCAATACGCGCCACAGGATTTCGGGCCGCCTTTTCAAGGGCAGGTATAAGAGTCCCGTGGTGGACAAATCGCGATACCTGTTGAAGATCACCCGCCATATTCACCTGATTCCTGTTTATGCGGGCCTGGCGCACCACCCCGACCGCTACCGCTGGACCAGCCACTACAAATATGCCCTGCCCGGCGACCAGATACCGGCGGTTTTTACAAGAGATGTACTCGGCAAGTTCAGCGGGTCGCCTAACAGGTGCAAACGAAAATATAAGGACTATGTCGAATCGGGCATCAATCTGGATTATACCGCCATGGAGAAAATGCTTCTGAAACAGCGGATCATAGGCGGACCGGATTTTATCGAGTTTGTGAAAAAGGAATCGGAACGCCCTCCGCTTGCAACTATAAGCCCGACAAAAGTTATCGACGCCATCGCCGCCTACTACAGCGTTTCTGTGGAATCGATTACAAATAACAGAAAAAAACCGAATATTCCGCGCAATATCGCTATTTATCTTTGCAGGAATGTCACCACGATACCGCTCGAGGAACTCGGCGACCTGTTCGCCGTCGGCCCGTCTTCTATATGCAACACCGCCAAACGGGTCGAAGCAAATAGAAAATCCGATAAGCAACTGGACAGGACTATGCTGGAAATCGAACGCAAAATCCGCAACAGCAACGGAGCGGTTGCAAGGTAGTGGTTGGGCGGAAACCTCCGGACTCCCTGTTTCCTTCTCCCGGGATAGCGGCGATTTGCGCGCATTCCGGTAGGAGCTGGTTTTCTTCAACCACTACTTGTATCATGCCGAGGAGGGTATCCTGAATTCTGCAAGGTGCCTGGTTTCGTTCTCGGAGATGAGATTCCATCCTGTTTGTGATAGTGTAAGCCGGTGGATGCTGCCGAGTTCGATTTTGTACTCTGTGAAATCGGCAACCGGCTTTCCCAGCAGGCCGGCGAGTATGCCTTTTATTACGCCCTTGTGCAGTACGGCAAGCGCTGGGCGGGGCGCTTGCCCGAATATCTCGACCGCCGTGCATGCTACTCGCTGGAAAAACTCTCTTTTCATGTCTCCGCCGGGAAACCTGAACTCCACCCCGGATTTCCGCCACTCGCAGTGGTTCTCAGGGTCTTTCTCCGCTGCTTCCGCCAGCGACCATCCTTCCCATTGGCCGAAGTCTATCTCTGTGAAATCGCCGACAATATCTACGGTCGTTTTCCGCTCTCCAATCACTATGCGCGCCGCCTCGCGCGAGCGCCGCAGCGGACTCGATGCCGCATAAGCGAACTCGATGTCCGCAAGTGCGTCGCGCACCGCCGCCATCTGCCTGCGCCCCAGGTCGCTCATCTCGATATCCGTCCTTCCATACAGCCTCAACGCCGATTCTCCGACTGTCTCTCCATGTCTTACAAGTATCAGTTCGCTCATCGCGTTTTTCCTTTCCGGCATGTCGCTTCCAGAATTCTACACAAAAACACCCGGCCACAACAGGTTGCGGCTTTTCTATTTGTTGCCGATTGACATAAGTCACACCTGTTTGTGACACATATCACATGCCGATAGTGAGCAGCGTCACAGACACAGGCGCAGGCTGGAATCATAATATGAAATGAACGATGGAACAGAGGGGATAAAGTAGCTGTAAAGCAAACAGGGAAAAATGAAATAGAAGACGATGAAAAGCTGCTTGGAGTACTGGCACGCGTACTGGCCGAACATTTCATAATTATCAAAGAGGGTGATGTGAAGAAGGCGCTCAGGCGTGTGAAAGAAGAAGGGCCGGACATAGTACTAACGGATGTGGCGCTCCCGGGCATGTCGGGTGTCGAGACCTCGAGGGTCATTCGACGCACGCATACCGGGGGTGGCCGCATACCCGTGGTGCTGATGAGTGGAGGAGGGGTGACAGACGGCGATTTGCTTGATGCGCAAACGGAATCTTGATTCGTGCGTAATAAGTCATTTTCAAAAACAATGTTTTTGTCAAAGTCGGTCAAGATGCTTTGAAATGCTGAACGCACGTTCGTTATAGTCGATCATTGTTGGTTGACAATTGTCATCTTCGACTTATTACACACGAATCAATTTCTGTTGTAAAATAAAATCCCCCGAAAGTTCACAGGAAACATTTCATTGCGTGATCATTATTGTTACAATGTGGATCGCCCGGCTGGAGGCTGCAAAGCGGTGAGGTGTTTTCTTTCCGCCGGAAAATCGGGATAACGCCTGTTCTACTGTGTTGCGGCGGCGATTCGGGATCGTTCACATACCAGCAGTATGCTCCCTCACCACTCACTTGCCGCGCCTTGTATTACAGGCGAGCCAATTGCAAAATTCTGATTCGGCTGCGGTTGGCTGCAATTGTCAACAGCTGCATTGTCGGCACAAAATCTTCCTCGACGTACTCTACAAGTACGCCTGCGGGGATTTTGCACATCCGCTTTGCTTTAGTCCAATTTCGCTCGACCTCGCTTCGAACATAATTTTGCAACTG
>JAJRTR010000003.1 GCA_024278215.1 bacterium | reverse complement strand
GCTGCGGTCGGCTGCTATTGTCCATAGCTGCGTTGTTGGCGCGAAATCGTCCTCGACGTACTCTACAAGTACGCCTGCGAGGATTTTACACCTCCGCCTTGCTCTGAACAATTTCGCTCGACCTCGCTTCGAACATAATTTTGCAACTGGCTCCATATATTAAGTCGAAGATGGATTACAGTGTTGTGCCATGGACAACTTTCCTGGACCCGGAAATTGCACATGTGGGAATGCTCAAGAAGGAAGCGGAGGAAAGATACGGCTCTGCCAAAGTCCACACATACCGATACGAGTTATCCGATCTTGACCGGGCAATAACCGAAAGTGAGAAAGCAGGATTTATCGAAATAGTCACATTCAAATGGTCCGGGAAAATACTTGGGGCCACAATAGTCGCCTCCCGCGCAGGGGATATGATGTCGGAAATCTGCCTTGCGATGAAGCACAGGATTCCCGTCTACAAACTGTCAGGTCTGATACATGCCTATCCCACTTTCACAATGGGTATACGAAAAGCGGCAGACTTGTATTTTGTTGATACGCTTGCTTAAGGCATGAAGAACCTCAAAAATAAAATATGGCCATTCAAACCAGAATTCGATGATGAACATACTGAGGATGGTGAGGAGTAGCCGGACATGACGAATCTGGCAACCGAAGGTAAATCAAACAAATGGAAACTTGCATTTATACTTTTTGCCGTGGCGGCAGCTATTTTTGTTTCGGTGCATTATGACATCAGGTCTTTTTCGCCGGAATCAATCAGGGACAGGATAATAGCATTCGGGGTTCTGGCACCTATTGTTTTTATCACGCTCTACACACTGCGTCCTCTTGTGCTGTTCCCATCCAGCGTGTTTTCCCTTGCCGGAGGTCTGGCGTTCGGGACATGGCCCGGTGGCCTTTATAACTATATCGGTGCCATACTAAGCGCCATTCTTGCTTTCATTATCGCAAGGTATATGGGCCGTGTATACGTGCAGAAAATCTTGAAAGGGAAACTTCACAAGTTCGAGGAACTCATGGACCGCGAGGGGTTTAATATTGTTTTTTACCTGCGTTTTTTTGCTCCATTTGATCCGTTAAGTTATGCAGCAGGATTGAGTAATATTTCATTCCGTGACCATCTTATTGCAACTATGATTCCGATAATTCCGGCGACATTCGCTTTTGCAAACTTCGGCAATTCAATTTCAAACATAACATCATTAAGTGATATTCTGTCGAAAGAATTTGCGGTGCCGCTACTTCTTTTATTAGGCGTCATGATGATTCCCATTGCTGTAAAAAGGATAGCTAAAAAGCGAGATATAGGTTAATGGTTTCAATAATAATACCAACGCTGAATGAAGAGGAAATAATAGGTGAAGCTCTCGCCCGCCTGTCTCGAATGAAGGGGGAATGTGAAATTATTGTTGCTGATGGGGGAAGTGTTGACAAAACCGTTGAAATCGCGTCTGCATTCGCCGGAACGATAAGCAGCCCGAAGGGCAGGGGAATACAGATGAACGAGGGAGCACGGGCTGCTTCCGGCAACACGCTGTTATTTCTACACGCCGATACCATAATTCCAGAGGATGCAATATCTGAAATATGTGAATCTCTGCAAGACTGCAATATTGTGGGCGGGACTTTCAGGAGATGCTATGACAACAGGAATCTCTTGTTGCGGCCAGCGGGTTTTTACACATATACCAACTTCCATTTATTCGGGATTATCGCTGGAGACCAGGGCATCTTTGTAAGAAAAAACGTGTTCGATGAGATTGGCGGATTCCCTGATATTCCACTGATGGAGGAAGTTGAGTTTACAAGGAACCTTAAGAAACGGGGAAGAATCATATTTCTGAATTCCGTTGCGATTGTTTCCGCTCGGAGGTTTGTTGAAAAGGGAGTTGTAAAAACCTATCTCACTATGTTGTTGTGTATGATTTTATATCGTCTGGGAATGTCTGCCGATAGAATTAAGAAGTTGTATGACGATGTGAGATAGAGTCAATACCGGTCTTTTAAGCACAAAACCATACCATCCCATAAGCCACCCCTGACATTCTGACTCCTTGATTCCAGGGCTCGGCCCGGAATGACAAGCTTAAGTAAACGGTATTGGATATAGATAATATGCTCACATCGGGCAGAAATCACAAGACAATATCAAGGTAAAAAAGGCGGGCTCTATGAAAAAGAGTGAATGGCATCTGTTAGAATATGTTTTCGGGAAGCCCTGGCTTGCTTCAATATTGATAGGTTCGTCGATCCATTTGTTTTTTTATATGGAAGAACAGCTGATATTAAACTTAAGCTACTTCTCCGGGCTGATCGAAGACTGGGCGAAAGCTCCCCCCCATGCGGCCGGTCGTTTTCTGATTCCATTCCTCATACCATTTATTGTAACGAGCATCAGCCGCCGAATGGTGGCGCGAAGAGAGCAAAGGAGCCTTTTCAGGTTTCCAAGAGCTAATCCCGAAATTGTGATGAAACTGGATGAAACAGGACGTGTAATATATATGAATCCGACTGCGGGTGAATACCTTTCTCTCCTGGGGCTTGATTCGGACGATGCGTACAGGATGCTTCCGGATGGATATCCGGATGAAATAAAGAACCTGTTTGAGGCGGGAGAAGTATTTACGGCGATTAAGAATACCGGAGATATCGTATTGCGTTATGTGTTTCGTGCATTCGATGACGAAAAAACGATTTTGGTTTCCGGCTGCGACATAACCGAGCAGATTTCAATGACGGAATTTATCAATGATGCAGTGCCGTTGATGTATCGCGCGAAGCGAGACGGGACGATCCTCTTCATTGGCGGCGCATTTAAACGACTATTACAGACGTCGGATTTCGGAAGCATAAGAGATGCGCTGTATCATTTCGGAGTCGAAAAAGAAGAAACAGATGCGTTCCATGAGAAATTGACAGTATCGGGACGGGACGATTCCACTACATTCAGAAACACAAGAAATATTGAACTCAATATAAATGGAAGTATCCGCTGGCATGTGTGGGGCGGAGCTATTGCTTTCGACGGAGAGAGTATTCAGGGACAGTTGTTCGATATTCATGATCAATATTTGAAAGAACTTGAATTTGATAAACTGCGTGAGATGACATACGGAACTGCATGCCTTGGAGAAAGGATAGCCATGGGGCTCGAGGAAGCCAGGGACAGGGACCTGTCAATTATGTTCATTGATATTGTGGATTCAACTATGCGCATATCATCAATGAGCCCTGATGAGGCAAAGGAATATGTGGAAGCTTTTTCAAAAATCGTTACTGCTGTTGTCCCGAAGTATTCTGGATATGTAGATAAGTTCATGGGTGACGGAGCAATGGTTGTGTTCGGCCTGCAAACACTTGCGGAATCTGAAGTAGTGCAGCATCCGCAGCATTCGGTGAATGCAGCAAGGGAAATAATCAGTGAGTTCAGAAAACATAATACAAACACTTCTGAAGATAAACATCTGCACGTAAGGATCGGCATCGCGTCAGGAGTTGTCAGGTCAGGTGTGTTTCGCAATGATGAACGTATGATATTCACAAGCATAGGCATACCTGTCATCACTGCCGCGAGACTGGAAGTGAAGGCGGATAAAGACAGTATCCTCATTACACACGCACACCACAAACGCCTATATGATCAGGATACCCACCATATAAAATGCGGCTCTCACCGGTTAAAAGGATTGTCGCAGGAAATAACAGCCTGCACGATAATATAGCTTCGAGTCAACACGGAAATGGCACGAGAAATAATAAGGTATTTTTGTTCCCTATGAGTCGAAACGCATGTGTAGGGTGCGTCCGAAAGAAAAACATGGTGCCGGTTCGAGCATTCTTTCCGTACAGTGTATTTTATTTTCAAAATCATCTTGACAGAGTGGTCAATAAGGAGTATACTGGTACCAGAATACCAATAAAGAGGTAAGGAGACGACAATTGGCAAATGTTATCAACATATCCGAAGCGGCTTCTCTGGCGATGCATTCGATGGCTTTTCTTGCGGCGCAGAAAAGCGCTGATCCTGTTTCCACAAGGGAAATGGCAAGTATTCTGAATGTTTCCGACAACCATCTAAGCAAGGTTGTGCAGCGGCTGGTGAAGGCGGGGCTGGCGGAGTCCGTCAGGGGGCCCAGGGGTGGTGTCACGCTTGCCGGGGAGCCGGAAGACATTACGCTTCTGGATATTTTCGAGGCGATCGAGGGAAAACTTGAGACAACAAAATGCCTTCTGAAGAAAAAGATATGCGCGCCGGGCAACTGCATTCTGGGGGATTTGCTTACAAGTGTGGATGATAAGGTGAGGGATAACCTGAGCAATACGGCTCTTTCGCAGATTTCGTATGTTTTCGCCGACTTTCAGGCAGCGGAAAAAGCGTGACAGGATCACGAGGAAAAATGTGTTGAAAATATATATTTTGGAGGCTGAATTTATGGCGACAAGAAAAATAATTGAGATAGACGAAGAGAAATGCACGGGTTGCGGGCTGTGTATTATCGACTGCGCCGAGAGTGCGCTGGAGATTGTGGACGGCAAGGCTAAGCTGGTAGGCGACGTGTATTGTGACGGGCTCGGGGCGTGTCTGGGTAGTTGCCCGGAGGGTGCGCTGACGGTGATCGAGCGTGAAGCGGACGAGTTCGACGAGGAAGTAGCGATGGAGCGCGCGAAGAGGCTCGAAGAAGCAAAAAAGGCGGTGGAAGCTGAGCCCCTGGCCTGTGGTTGTCCCGGAACGGCGGCGATGACATTGAAGAATGAAGACTCCTGCGGCTGCACGGAGCAGGAAGGCGAGATAGCATCCGGCCTGGGGCACTGGCCGATAAAGTTGCAACTTCTGGGGCCGGATATGCCGTTCCTGAAAGGCGCGGACCTGCTTCTGCTGGCGGACTGCGCGGGCGCGTCATATCCCGAATTGCACAGGGGGCTTCTGCCGGGCAAAGCTGTGGCAATGGGATGTCCGAAGCTGGACGATCTCGAAGCGCACATCGAAAGGCTCGCCGAACTGGTGAAGTTTGCAGGTCTGAAGTCAATAACTGTAGTGCGTATGCAGGTTCCGTGCTGCCGCGGATTCGTACATGCGGCGGAGCAGGCGGTGCAGCGCGCCGGTGTGGAACTTCCTTTGAGGGAAATGGTTATAAGTCCAAAGGGCGAAGTGCTGAGTGAAGGAAAGATCGCCTGACGGAACATTTACATAACATTATGGGAGAACATCTGAAATATGCCTGAAATATTATGGGAAAAACAAGCTGAGAAAGCGCTGACGAAAGTGCCGTTTTTTGTTCGCGGCATGGTGCGCAGGAAAGTCGGCGAGCGGGTGCGCAAAAGCGGGCGCGACCGTGTAACCATTGAAGATTTCAGGGAAGCAGAAGCTCGTTTCAGAGCCGTCGCCGGTAATAAATCCGACGATGAACTAAAAAGAATGGTGCCGATGGACAATGTGCCGGGAGTCGGGATGGTGGTTGTTGAATCATGCCACAACGAACTGAGCGGCTGCCCGAATGTTTTGATAAAAACGACTGAATGGAGAAAAGCGATAGAGGACTGGATCGCGGAATCCGGGGTGAGTGAGAAACTTCGGGAAAGGGTCCGCGGCGATAAGATTTTGTATCACCATAAGCTGAAGATTTCGATATCCGGGTGTCCCAACGGATGTTCGAGGCCGCAGATAGCGGATTTCGGGATAGTGGGATACGTGGAGCCGGATGTCGACCCCGCGGACTGTATGACGTGCGGGGCCTGCGGGGACGAGTGTCCTGACGAAGCGATAACAGTGGAGGGCGGGCCGCCTGTATTCGACCTGTCGGCCTGCCGGGGCTGCATAGCGTGTCGGGATATATGTCCGAACGGCTGCATAAGTCTTTCCGGGCCGCGTGTGCGCATCCTGACGGGCGGCAAGCTTGGCCGCCACCCGCATCTGGCGGAAGTCGCGGGCAGCGCGGCGACACCGGAAGAGTTGATCGGCAAAATAGATTCGATTGTTAACGGCTTCATCGAAAATTCTGAAGACGGAGAAAGGTTTGCGGATTACTGGATCCGTAGAAACGGGGAGGTGTAAACATGGGAATAGATTCGACAAAATCAAAATGTCCGGGACAGGATACGGCTTTCTGGAAACCCGGCGACATCTACGATGTGACATGCGCCGGCTGCGGGCGGGAGATCGAGTTTTTCAAGGATGACGCGACGCGCAGGTGCAGGCATTGCGGTACACTTGTAAAAAATCCGAAGTTGAGTCTCGGGTGTGCCCAATGGTGCGAGCACGCGAAAGAGTGCCTTGGTTACGATCCGAAGGAGATGCGGGAGAACGCGACTGTGGGTGGTGAGACCCAGGTGGACGAATTGATAGCAGCGATGAAAAACGAGTTCGGCGACGACCAGAAGCGGATCACGCACGCGCTGTCGGTGCTCGAGTATGCCGAGGAGATCATGAAAGAGGAAGGCGGCAACCCGAAAGTGGTGCTGGCCGCCGCGATTCTTCACGACATCGGCATACAGGAAGCCGAGCGAAAACATGGTTCGAACTCCGCGAAGTACCAGGAGATCGAGGGGCCCGATATTGCTAAAAGAATAATGAAAGAAGTCGGACTCGACACCGAGACGATATACGACGTGTGCGATATCGTGGGCAACCATCACAGCGCGCGGTGCGAGATAACCCCCGAGTTCAAAGTGATATGGGATGCCGACCTGATCGTGAATATCCCCGAGCGCTTCGAGGGCCGCGGTACACAGGAGTTGAACGAGAAAATCGAAAAATTGTTCAGAACGGAAACCGGGAAAAAGATTGCAAAAAAAATTTATATAAAGGATGAGGAGGCAAAGTAAATGTTTTGTTATCAATGTGAACAGACTTCAAAAGGAACCGGATGCACGAAAGTCGGTGTATGCGGCAAGAACAGCGACACTGCCGAGATGCAGGACCTGCTGGTGCACGGGCTGAAAGGCCTTGCGACATACGCGCACGGAGCGCGGCAGCTCGGGGCGAAAGACCACGAGATAGATGTTTTCATCGCCGAGGCACTGTTCTCGACCCTGACGAATGTGAATTTCGATCCGGAGCGTTTCAAGGGACTGATCCTGAAATGTGACGAACTGACCGACAGGGCGCAAAAGCTGTATGAAGACGCCTGTAAAGGCGCGGGTAAGGAACCTGCGATTCCGGCCAGGCCCGATTCATGCAGACCGGCCGCCGACATCCAGGGCATGGTGGAACAGGGCAGGGCTGTAGGCATCGAAAAACGTAAGGAGTCGCTGGGCGAAGACATCACCGGTCTCCAGGAACTCCTCACCTACGGGCTCAAAGGTGTCGCAGCCTATGCGGACCACGCGCAGATTCTCGGACAGGAAGACGAAAGCGTGTTTGCGTTTATGCACGAGGCGCTTGCTTTCCTGACGAAGGAAAATCCGACGGTTGACGAACTGCTCGGCTTATGTCTGAAATGCGGGGAAGTCAACCTGAAGGTGATGGAGATACTCGACGCGGCGAACACAGGCACCTACGGGCATCCCGAGCCGACACAGGTGCGCATCGAGCCGCTGAAGGGCAAAGCGATACTCGTGAGCGGCCACGATCTCAAAGACCTCGAAGAACTGCTGAAGCAGACGGAAGGCAAAGGCATCAACGTATACACACATGGAGAAATGCTTCCTGCGCTCGCATATCCCGAACTGAAGAAATACAGCCACCTCGCCGGAAACTACGGCGGCGCGTGGCAGAACCAGAAAAAGGAATTCGAAGCATTTCCCGGCGCGATCCTGATGACGACAAACTGCATCCAGAAACCGCGAGAGACATATAACGCGAGAATCTTCACATGCGGACTGGTGGGCTGGCCCGGCGTGACGCACATTTCCGACAGGAACTTCGCGCCTGTGATCGAAGCCGCACTGGCGGCGGACGGTTTCGCCGAAGACGGCCCGGACAAAACGATCACCATCGGTTTCGCACGCAACGCGGTGCTCGGCGTGGCCGACAAAGTCATCGAAGCCGTCAAGGGCGGCGCAATCAAGCATTTCTTCCTCGTGGCAGGCTGCGACGGTGCGAAACCGGGCCGCAACTACTACACGGAATTTGCCGAAGCAGTGCCCGACGACTGTGTGATTCTGACACTTGCCTGCGGTAAGTATCGCTTCAACAAACTCGAATTCGGCGACATCGGCGGCATCCCGCGCCTGCTCGATTGCGGCCAGTGCAACGATGCCTACTCGGCTGTCCAGATAGCAGTCGCGCTCGCCGGCGCTTTCGATTGCGGCGTCAACGATCTTCCTCTTTCGATGATCCTTTCATGGTACGAGCAGAAGGCGGTTGCTATCCTTCTCAGCCTGCTGCACCTGGGCATACAGAACATCAAACTCGGACCCAGCCTGCCGGCTTTCGTTACTCCCGCCGCTCTGAATATCCTTGTCGAGAAGTTCAACATCGCGCCGATAAGTACAGTAGAAGAGGACCTGAAAGCTTGCCTCGCCGGATGAGTTATCGGCAGAGCAATGAATGTCTGAGTAAAAAACAACTGAAAGTGTAAGAAGCTGGAGCGGACTGCGGAATGATTCTTTTGGTCGAGAACAGATGCAGCAACCGCTCCAGTTTTATTTTATATATCTCAACGGCTCGATTGCAACATTGTGCTGCTGCGAATTGTATATTATCTCGAAAGAACATGAATTATTTTTAATGTGAATCATATTGACAAAACAATTTTATTTACGGTAGAATGCCCCAATCGACCAAAAGAATCAACTATATTCGCAGAACAACACAAGCTGTTTTTGAGGATATTTAATACCGGCAAATGCATTACCATAGATATAACCGCCGGTTATCCTGAAGATATATTATTAAGCTGTTATCATTTACCGGAGGTAGTAGCAATGAAAAAGGTTTTTGTCTTAATCTGTATCATGTTATTTGGTTTTGCAGGTTTCAGAATCGAAGCGTCGCCATCTCGATGTAATAATGACGTTTTGATAAGGATACTTGTCGAGAAGGGAATACTCACAGAAGACGAAGCGAGAGAAGTAGCGGCCGAAGCAGCCGCGAAAGCGCAGACGGACGTACAGCGGCCCTGCAAAAAAGCGGCAGGGGCAGCCAGGGCAGCGGAGCGCAGGGTTCCCGCCCCGCCTCCGATGAAATTTTCGGCGCAGATACGTTTCAGAAGCGAATTCAAGTCGAACTCCGACTTCAGCGACCTGACGCAGGACCACAATGATTTCACAGGTCAGCGCATCAGGCTCGACATCGACGGCAGAGCATCCGAAGCGCGTTACTTTGTGCAACTCCAGGACACTCGAATATGGGGCGGTGAGTTGCTCACAGGCGCGGCAGGCTCAATTGACAATGTCGATCTCCACCAGGGATTCGTCGAGCTGGGCGAAGGCCGCACGCTGCGCATAGGTCGACAGGAAGTTACGCTGGGCAGTCAGCGCCTCGTGGGCTCTTTCGGATGGAGCAACAACGGTCGCGCGTTCGACGGTGTCCGGCTCCTGGCTCCCACTGCTTCCGGCATGTTCGACATCTACGCGCTTAAAGCTGTCGAAGGCGCTACAACTGCGACCGACGACACCAATCTGTACGGGCTTGTCTACAACTGGAGCAGTAGTCGTATCCTCAAGCCGTCACTGTATGTTCTGTTTAAGGACGCCGACGCGACGGGCGTCGACAAAACGAAAATCTACACATTCGGCAATATTACAAAACTCAACTTCGATAACGGCTTGAGTCTCGACTGGGAAGTGGACATCCAGAGCGGCGACACCGGCGGCCAGGATCACGACGCGCTTGCGTGGCACATCGGCATGAAGTATGCGTTTCCCGGCGCGAGCAAATTATGGATCGGTTCGGAATATAACTTCGCTTCCGGCGACGACGATGCGACGAAGAGCAAAACATTCGACCAGCTATACCCGACAAACCACGGCAAATACGGTTTCATAGATTATCAGGGCTGGAAGAATATGAAAAACCTGCGCCTCAGCATCGGCGGCGACCTCGGCCGGGGCGTGTCGACACAACTCGACTACCACAAATTCAAACTCGACGAATCGACCGACTCATGGTACAAAGCGTCCGGCGCGGCCAACATGACAGACGCGACCGGCGCGGCAGGCACGGATGTCGGTTCCGAGCTCGATCTCACTCTCAAGTACACCTGCCCGAAGGGTTACAAGTTCCAGGCAGGATATTCACGATTCTTCACAGGAGATTTTATTGACAATATTAATGGCGCGTCATCGGACGATTCCGACTGGGGTTACCTCCAGCTTTTGAAAGATTTTCGATAATGTATATAATGGGCAGGAATAATGTTTAATCGAGCGATATTTATAAAGCTGTTCGTTATTCTGATCGTTATCGGAATATCGTCGCTGGTTTTTTACTCGGCTGTCGAGTATACAAGCACACCTGAATATTGCGCGTCCTGCCACGAGATGCAGCCTTTTTACGATTCGTGGAGCGAGACTTCGCACGGTATGAAAGACAAGGGTGTCGTGAAAGCTGTCTGTGTCGACTGTCACCTGCCTCACACCGGTACCCTGGCATACATGCTGGCCAAGGGGAAGTCCGGAGCGAACGATACCTGGGCGCACATTACCGGCAGGAAGACGGACTGGATCGCGAATCTCGAAGACAGCGAAGAATACACGTACCACACCGGATGCAGGAAATGTCATGTCGAACTGGTGGCGCAAGGCATACCGCTCAAGGCTTACCGGGCGCATAATCAGTATAAACTCGGCGAGACGAGCATGACGTGTGTTACGTGTCATGATGAAGCCGGTCATGGCGATGTCGCGGATTTCATGAGCGCAGACAACATACGGGAGTAAACTGTTTTCAAGAACCCGCAGGCAGGGTAAGATATATGAATTTATAAAACCGCATAAGGAGAAAGATATGGCAAGAGCGAGAAAACTTTTTATTGTCCTTGTGACAGTGTTCATGGTAGCGGCAGCTTTTTCCGTGCTATGGGCAGCCGAAAAGAACGGTTCGCTGAACCTTGACGGTCTGCGCGAAATAACAATCGACCAGGGATACACGAAAGACGCGGCGAAGTGTGTCGAGTGCCACGCGAAGAAAACACCCGGCATCGTCGAGTCATGGAAAAGCGGTCGCATGTCCCATGCGGCGGTTTCCTGCATCGACTGCCATTCCGTGAAAAAGAGTTCGCCCATGGCAGGCCAGTGCGAGGGGATAAAGGGCAGTAAGATTTTCATCTCTCCTATGGTGTCGCCGAAAACTTGCGCACGCTGCCATCCGGCGGAAGTCGAGCAGTTCTCGAAAAGCGGACACGCGCGACTCGCTGGCGTGCCGGTTCTCGAAAAAGATAAATTCCAGAAACTGATGTACCATTTGGAAGGCGGCGTTTTCGCAGGTAATGATAAAGACGCTCCTTCCGTCAGCACTGTGAGGGCGGCAGGATGCCAGTCCTGCCACGGCGGCGAGGTGCAACTCGGCCCGGACAACAGGCCGATAAACAATACATGGCCCGGCGGCATCGGTGAACGGTATCCCGACGGTGGCATCGGAAACTGTACAGTCTGCCATACACGCCACAACTTCGACCTCAAAGAAGCCAGAAAACCCGAAGCCTGCGCGAGCTGCCACCTCGGCCCGGATCATCCGGACATCGAGATTTACCTCAGCAGCAAACACGGGCAGCAGTTCCTCGCTCACGGAGACGAATGGAAATGGGACAGCGCCCCCGGCGTATGGGAGCCGGGCGATTACACTGCGCCCACTTGTGCCACATGTCACATGAGTGGCATCGGTGATCTGAATACTACTCATAATATAAATGAAAGATTGAAATGGGACCTTGTTCACCCCAGAAGCGTTGTCAGGTCCGGCGAACGCGGCAACGGCGAGAAAGGCGATAAGCTGATGCGGCAGGTTTGCAGCAATTGCCATGCAAAAACACATACCGATGTCCAGAGATCCAATCTGGACAACGCGGTCGATCTCTACAATTTCTACTTTGATAAAGCTACTGCCATGAAGAATGACCTCAAGAGTAAAAACCTCCTGAAGGACGATCCATGGAGTGACGGTTTCCAGGAACTCAATTATTATTTGTGGCATCACACTGGCCGCCGCGCCAGGCAGGGCACCGCCATGTTCGGAGCCGATTATACACAATGGCACGGTTTCTTCCAGATATTCCAGGTCTACAAGGATATGGAAGATATCTATGACTACAGGATCAAGAACAATAAGATCGAAGAACTTAGTACTGTTATGAATTCCGGCCCGGAATAAAATCACTGAATCTCGAAATATTATAAGACCGGTCGCTGTTCATCGCGGCCGGTTTTTTTGTAGTTGATATTTCCGTTTTTTGAAACTATTCGAATAGCATCCCTGTTATATATATTGAAGAGACTCCGTGAATATTTGTGTATTATCTATATGTCGGGACGGGAGTAAACAGGAACAATAACATGGAATTTACGCCTGCGCATTTCAACAAGAAAACTCTTGAGAAACTTTACAGGAGATATAACAGAGAAGAATATATATCTTCGGACCCGCTGAAGTTTGTCTATGAGTACGACAGTGCGGCGGACCGTGAAGTAGTGGGGCTGATCGTATCTTCGCTGGCTTACGGGCGGGTTGCGCAGATAAAAGCGAGTGTCGCCCGTGTACTCGATGTCATGGGACGGCATCCAGTGGAGTTTATTCGCGGCACGTCGCCTTCCGGTACAAGAAAGAAGCTGGCTGGGTTCAAGCACCGATTTACCACAGGCGAACATGTCGCCGGAATGTTGTGCGGTGTGAGAACAATATTAAAAAAACATGGCTCGCTCGAAAATTGTTTTTTTAGTTGCTACCGTGATGAGCATGAAACGGTGATACCGGCGCTCGAAGGTTTTGTCGCTGAGATGTCCGGCGGAAACGAGTTGAAATTTCTTCTGCCGTCGCCGGGGCGCGGAAGCGCATGTAAAAGGTTGAATCTTTATCTGTGCTGGATGGTGCGCAAGGATAATGTCTGCCCCGGAGTGTGGAGCAGTATCCCCGCTTCCGCTCTTGTGGTGCCGGTGGACACGCATATACACAGGATTAGCTTGGCGATGGGCATAACGACAAGGAAACAGGCGGATTTGAAAACTGCGCTGGAAGTAACTGCTGCATTCAGAAATATTTGTCCCGGCGACCCCGCAAAATATGATTTCGCGCTCACGAGGCCGGGAATCATGAACCTCGAAGAATAATACGGAGGTGGAGCATGACGGATAATATTGAAGTGAAGAATATCGGGCTCCGGGGCGTGACGGTCGCGGACACACGCATCAGCAAGGTCGAAGCGGAAACGGGCAACCTTCTGTTCCGTGGATATAACATAAATGATCTCGCGACACGCTCGACATTCGAGGAAGTTGCTTTTCTTCTGATATATGGGTATCTGCCGTCGAGAGATGAGTACGTATCACTCGATGAGGAGTTCCGTAAAAATCGCGATCTGCCCGATATGCTGGTTAGCAACATAGCCGAAAGACCGAAAAACGCCGCGCCCATGGATGTTCTCCAGTCTGCGACAGCTGCACTTGCCGACTACGACGACTTGCCGGATGACGACACAAAGGGAACAAATCTCTACAGGGCGGTTTCACTCATCTCGAAGCTCCCCACAATTGTTGCCTATTGGGAACGCATTAAAAAGGGGCTGCAAATTATTCATCCCGACCCCGAACTCGATCACGCTGCCAATTTCCTTTACATGCTGCACGGCGAAAAACCTGATCCCGACACTGCGAAAGACTTCGACCTTTGCCTTATACTTCATGCCGACCACACTTTCAACGCATCTACCTTTACCGCCCGGCAGGTAGCGTCCACTCAGGCGAGTATCTATGCTTCCATCTCCGCCGCCGTCGGCGCGCTGGGCGGCAGGCTGCACGGCGGCGCAAATACTAAAGTAATGAACATGCTTCTGGATATTAAAGACCCTGCCGCGATTGATTCATGGGTGCGCTCACAACTCGAATCCGGCGGTAAAATATTCGGCATGGGTCATGCTGTTTACAAAACCGACGATCCCAGGATGCTTATTCTCAAACCCATGAGTGAGCGGCTCGCGAAAAGAACAGGCGATACGCGATGGTATGACATGACAGTTCAGATTATGGAATCCACAAAGAAACATTTTCTGGACCTCAAGGGCCGTGATATTTTTCCCAATGTCGATTTCTTCAGTGCGTCGGTTTACTATTACATGGGAATAGAGCCGAATGTCTACACGCCGATATTCGCATTATCGAGAATCGCCGGCTGGACTGCCCATGTTATTGAAGAAAAGTTTGCAGAAGCACAGCCGAAACCCCAGCTTTACAGGCCCAGAGCCGACTACACAGGTGATTACTGCGGCCCGGACGGCTGCGAATATCCGCATATCGACGACAGAGAAACAAGATGATTGTTGAATATCGAACTCAGAGTCCTCCCCGGGTTTGCATAAACTGAAATATTCCGCTTTCTCCATCTCATTATCACTTTTGTGTTGCACAATCTCCGCGAATATTATATGTTGACTGAACAGCACAAATCAGGCATTATGAATGGAAGTTGTTAAATTGTGGAAAGTGTGACTGAAAACATAAAAATGAATAGAGTTCTATTTCTATGCACGGGGAATTCGTGCCGCAGCCAGATGGCCGAAGCGTTCGCACGCGGGGCGTCGCCGGATGGTGTGGAGACAATCAGCGCGGGGACAGACCCCGCCGCAAGCGTAAATCCACTTGCCGTCACTGTCATGAAAGAAATCGGCATTGATATTTCGAACCATAAAACCAGAGATATGAAGAGTTTTGATTCAATCGCTTTCGATGCAGTTATTACTCTGTGTAATCACGCGAGGGAAAACTGTCCGCCGCTGCCGGGCACTCCGCCCGTCATCCCCTGGAACCTGCCGGACCCTGCCTCCGCGACCGGTACCGATGAGGAAATCATCGAGGTGTTTCGCAACTCGCGAGACCGTATCAGGCAACTCGTATTCGATTTTTTCGAAAGAGGCTACTACGATGTAATACTTTCCATGAAGAGACAGTTCAGCACAGTCCTCAATAATTTAACGGATGGAATAATCGTTCACGATCTCGATAGACGTATCCTGCATTTCAATAAAGCTGCCGAAAGAATAACCGGCCATCCGGCGGATCAGGTAGTGGGGCATGATTGCCACGAAACATTTCCCGAAGGTTTCTGCGGCGGAAAATGCAGTTTCCGGGGCAATGCGGTCGCCGAATTTGACCACAGGGCATACCCGGTGGAAATGCTCACGCGAGACGGCGAAAAGCGGCGCGTTGAAATGTCCGTAGTACCTATGTACGACGAGACGGGCGCTACCGTCGGAGTGATCGCGTCTTTCAAGGACACCACACGAATAGTCGAACTCGAAAGCCGCCTCGAGGACACACGCCAGTTTGACGGAATCATCGGGAAAGACCATAAAATGCAGGCAGTGTTCAACCTTATCCGCGACCTGTCAGAGAGTGACGCGCCGGTGCTGATCCAGGGCGAAACCGGAACCGGCAAGGAACTGGTAGCGGCTGCGATACACAATGAGAGCCGTCGCGCGGGCAATCTCTTTGTGCCTGTGAATTGCGGCGCTCTACCTGAAGGGACGATAGAAAGCGAACTTTTCGGCCATGTCAGGGGCGCGTTCACCGGTGCCGTCAGAGACAAAAAAGGGCGCTTCGAACTGGCGGACGGCGGCACTATCTTTCTCGACGAAATCGGAGAAATGCCGTTTTCTATCCAAGTGAAACTCCTTCGCGTACTACAGGAAGGCACCATCGAGCGCGTCGGCGACGAGAAAATCATTAAAGTGAACGTGCGGGCGATCAGCGCAACCAACAGGGACCTGAAGAATCTCATGGAAAAAGGCGTTTTTCGAGAAGACCTTTACTACCGGCTCTGCGTGGTGCCTGTCACACTTCCGCCGCTTCGTGAACGGCGCAACGATATCCTGTTGCTCGCCGAGCATTTTTTAAAAACCATGTCATCCGATTCGGACAGTAAAGAGGTGCGTTTTTCCGCTGATTCCGTGGACGTTCTTCTGGATTACTACTGGCCCGGCAACGTGCGGCAATTGCAGAACGCCATACAGTTCGCGCTTGTAAAATGCCGGGGCGATTTGATCGAACCGATACACCTGCCGCCGGAGGTATGTGTCAGACCTGATGCCGCCACCACCATAAAACCGGGGCGCAGGCGGATACTCGATGAGAACTCGGTTCGCGCTGCTCTTGAAAGTACCGGAGGCAACAAGTCGCGCGCGGCGAAGCTGCTTGGCGTTGCTCGCGCCACACTATATCGTTTTATTGATGATATGTGAACCGACTACCTGCCTTCACCCTCTTTTATGTCTCACAAGGCATAAGTGTCTCATAATTATTGTTGGACATTATTTGTTCACCGCTCTCTTTTCTGTCGTTACGTACTGCTATACCTCCCTGGCTCATCTACATAGCGATGTGTGAAAAAGTGTCGCCATTTTACTTGCCACAGATAATATATGTCTCGAAAAGAGACATGTTGGGCGATTTTGATAAAGTGCTGCAAGCGCCTCCTGTGAATAATTAAAAACGCTGTTAAAACCCCGTTTTTTCAAGACCCCGACAACTTTATTTGCGGATGTAGGCAGGTCGGCATGATAATTGAACTTTATTCGTCAATGTCAGAAAGAATCAGCACAATTCCGAAGGAGACAGGGATTTGAAAGATTACAACTGTAATATCGAAAGAGTCATAAGTCTTTCCAGGGAGTTGATGGTCCTGGCTGATGAGGGCGACGACGCTCGAACAGACGATAGTTGCGGCGTCTTATATGGAATGGTGCGCGACTGCGCATACAAGCTCAGGGCTCGTGCCGAAGAGGAAAAACTGAAACACAAAGAAAAGGGAATATGGGAATCGAATAAAAAGAGCGAAACGGTGGAAATACGTAGTACTGAAAGGAAGGTGAAGTTATGAACGCGACAAGAGACAGAGAGTTCAGCCATCTGATGGAGACGGAAAAGGATAAGCTCTGGGCGCGTGCCGTCGGCCTGACGCGCAAGAGTGAGGATGCGGAAGACCTGTTGCAGGATACCGTCTTCAAGGCGTACAAGCACTGGAACAGTTTCGAGAAAGGCACGAACTTCCGCGCCTGGATGAACAGGATCATGCTGAACACGCATATCAACAATGTCAACAGGCGTCGCAATAAGGCGGTATGCGATTTCTCGACGGGAGAGTGCGACAATATAACATACCACTCGACTGAAATGTCCGACACTCTGTATTCTTACAGTCCCGAAGTCGTTTTTTTCAGCACACACATCGACGAACGGCTCGAGGAAGCTCTGTATTCACTGACCGACACATACAGGTTGCCTTTTTCGCTCTATCACTTCGAAGGTTATTCGTATGACCAGATAGCGAAGATTCTCGACGTGCCGGTAGGGACAGTGAAATCGCGCATTTTCAGGGCACGAAGGACTCTTAAAGATATTTATGTAAAATGTTTCGCATAAGTTGACTATCGAGTACAATTATTAACAAATAAAATAAACCACAAAAGGAGATCGGAATGGAACTCAAGGGAACAAAGACAGAGAAGAACATTATGGCGGCATTCGCGGGCGAGTCGCAGGCGAGGAACAGGTACACCTATTTCGCGAGCAAGGCGAAAAAGGAAGGTTACGCGCAGATCAGCGACATTTTCACGGAAACGGCAAACCAGGAGAAGGAGCACGCGAAAAGGCTTTTCAAGCTGCTCGAGGGCGGCGAGGTCGAGATCACAGGCGCTTTCCCGGCGGGTACGATAGCGAGCACGCTGGATAATCTGAAGGCTTCGGCGGCAGGCGAAAACCATGAGCATACGATCATGTATCCGGAATTCGCCAAAGTTGCGCGCGAAGAAGGATTCGATGCGATCGCTATAATATTCGAGTCTATCGCTGTAGCGGAAAAGCAACACGAGAAGCGTTACCTGGACCTGGCCGCGAATATCGAGGCGGGTACTGTTTTCAAACGCGACAAGAAGGTAACATGGCGCTGCCGCAATTGCGGTTATCTGCACACGGGAGAGGAAGCGCCCGGGGCTTGTCCGGCTTGTGCGCATCCGCAGGCTTACTTTGAAATTCTTGGCGAAAACTGGTAATCGGGTAAAATATTTTCAAACACATCATTAAGGAGAACGAATATGAACGAATGGAAATCGGTTGACGAAGTGCTTGATTTTGCAATAGGGAATGAGGAGGAAGCGGCGAAGTTCTACAGGGACCTGTCGGAGAAGGTTGAAAAAGCGTGGATGAAAAAGGTTTTCCTGGATTTCGCAAAAGAAGAAGAAGGTCATAAGAAAAAACTTGAAGCAGTGAAGTCGGGTAAGATTCTGGCGGGTGCTCCGGGCAAGGTTCTTGATCTTAAAATAGGAGATTATCTGACGGACGCCGAGCCGAGCCCGAATATGGATTACCAGGATGCCCTCATAATCGCGATGAAGGCCGAGAAAGCCGCGTTCAAGCTCTACAGCGACCTGGCGGAGGCGAGCGAGGATGAGAATCTCAAAAACATATTCCTGAGCCTTGCGCAGGAGGAAGCGAAACACAAGCTGCGTTTCGAGATCGAGTACGACGACAATGTGACGACGGAAAACTGAAGAATTATGGAATCCGGCGCTGCTTTCTATTGCCGGATTCGGGATGATGCGATAAACCGGTGGATTTAGACCGGGTCGGAAATGAACAGATGAAAAGCGGCAGACGCCGCGAAAGGGGTTTTTGTATGGCTGAAAAACTTGAGATTTATAAGTGTGACGTATGCGGAAATATCGTTGAACTGGTGCATGGCGGAAAGGGAACCCTTATCTGCTGCGGCCAGTCGATGACGCTACAGGCGGAGAATACTGTCGACGCGGCAGTCGAGAAACATGTGCCGGTCGTCGAAAAGACGGACGACGGGATCAAAGTTAAAGTGGGCGAAGCGGCCCACCCGATGCTCGACGAACATTACATCGAATGGATCGAAGTGATAGACGGCGACAAGGTGACAACACGTTTCCTCAGTCCCGGAGCGGCTCCGGAAGCGGAATTCTGCGGTACGGGCGATGCGGTAACGGTCAGGGCATACTGCAACCTACACGGCAACTGGAAAGCATAATAAGTCAGTATCCCCGGATATTTTCATCGACTTGCCCCGCCCGGTGGACTCGGAGTTTACGGGCGGGGCATTGTCTCCTATGCTGTATTTTTCACGTGCCGGTTGGGTATGCGGGATGACATAAGCAACGTAGCATGAGTTGAAATTTTATTTTTCGAAAGGAGATGTAATAAAGGGTGTCAAGAATTAGCGACAGAAATTCGCAATTTCTGAATCACAGCTGTACATCTCCGGTGATGCTATGTTCAACACTTGCAGACGGCAATGTTACCGGTCTTTTTGTTGCGCGGTTTTCTT
>JAJRTR010000087.1 GCA_024278215.1 bacterium | reverse complement strand
TCCCACTGCAATCATTCCGATCCTCCCCGAACATAGCACTTTCCTTCATTTCCATATTCGAGGATTAAATTTTTCACAGTGGGGTCAAATTTACTTCAGCGCTTCACCTCCAGGGGGGCAAATTTCGGCCAGCGTTTATAACACCTGTCAGCGAATGTAAACAAGCGCTCATTTCTTGATTCGTGCATAATAAGTCGAAGATGACAAATGTCAACCAAAAATGATCGACTATAACGAACGTGCGTTCTGCATTTCAGAACATCTTGGCCGACTTTGACAAAAACATTGTTTTTGAAAATGACTTATTACACACGAATCATTCCTTGAGGCACATCACTTTGTGGAGCCGCAGCGGCTGTCCTTTTCCTTTGAGGGGTTTTTCTCCGAGGTCTTCGACAGTGACAATATCCTTTACATGTTCAAGTGTCGCGTCGCTTATGACGATTTCGCCTGGTCCGGCCTGGCCCTGAATCCTGGAGGCGATATTAACATTGTCGCCGATGGCAGTGTAATCGAGCCTGAGCCCCGAGCCGAACGCGCCGAGCAGCACTTCTCCCGTGTTGATGCCGATTCCCACATGTATCGGCATCTCGCCTTTTTTTGATCTAATGTGATTTGTCTCTTCCATTGCCCTCACGAGGTCCAGCGCCGCGCGTACCGCCCACACGGGATGATCGTCGAGTTGGCCGTCCATGTTGAATATCGCCATCGCCGCGTCACCGATGAATTTGTTGATCTGCCCGTTGAATTTCATTACTACCTGCGTTACATTCCTGTAGAAGTCGTTGAGGAAGGAAGTCATGTCATCGAGTGACAGAGTTTCGGAAATCATCGTGAAACTACGTATGTCGGTAAAGAGGATCGTCAGGTGTTTCTTTTCTACCACAAGCTGCCCGCTTTTAACTTTCCTGCTGGTGAACTGCTCGACAGCGGACTTGTCCATGAGTTGCGACAGCCGCAGCTTTGATCCTTCTTCCGGGTTGAACGCGTTGAGTTCCTGAAGGTAGGAATCGACTTTACGACCGAGGCCGAGTTTTTCGGCGATATCGATGGCGCTTCTCATATGTTCGGTGGCGGTTTTTCTGTCGTTTATGCCCTTCCAGTACATCGCGAATTCGAAGTGTGCTTCAGCAAGGTCGATCACTACCATCTCGAGCTTATCATACATTCTGAGTGCGTCTTCGAAACAACGTCTGGCTATCTGTCTTCTGTCTGCGGTTCTAAGGACGATGCCGCGAGTCACAAGCAATTTGGCGAGTTCGGGAGAATTCCGCTTGTCGCGTTTAAAAATTTTCTGTGTTTTCGCGCAATAGTCCGTTGCAGATTTCACATCTTTTCGTTCAGAGGCGCACAGCGCGAGTTCGATCATCACATGGCCCGCCATATCCATGTTATTAACTTCCTCGAAAAGCGCCAGGCTTCTTTTCAGGAAATCCTCGGCGGAATGTGTTCTCTTGAGCAATCGCCTGATGCGGCCAAGGTGGTAATAGGAAAAAGCAAGCGAATGTTTGTTGTCGAATTTTTTCGCTATCTCGAAATCTTTCTTGGAAAGGTCTTCGGCCGCGATGTAATCTTCCTTCATAATACATACTTGGGCTTTGTTGCTGTAGAGTTTGGGCAAGTCCGAATCGAGACCGAGTTTTTCAAAAATCTCTATCGCTTCATCAAGGAAAAATGTCGCTTTATCCAATTCGCCCCGGCTCAGGAAGTTGATTCCAATACTTCTATAAACTCGAGCCACTTCGATCCGGGCGTTTTTCTTTTCATATATTTCCAGTGAAATTTTCAGGGTGCGTTCACTCTGCATGTATTGTTGTCGTTGCGAATATATTTCACCGAGCATCCGGTATGCTTCGCCCAGCGCGAGGTCCCTTGTATATGGACGAAGCAACTCGACGCTGTTTTTCAGATACTCGACGGCTTTCTCGATATTCTGTTTTTTTGCCTCTATGAACCCCAGCTGATTGTAGATGCGTGCCATCAGGCTGAATTTTTCGCGGCTGTCCGACACGTCCTGCAGGAAATCAAGGGCTTCTTCAAACTTTTCTACTCCTTTTTCGTCGTCACCCATCTTGGATATACACAAACCAAGGTAATGATTCGCCAGACAGTAGCAATATATATTCTTGCTGTTTTCTGCAAATGATATGGATTTATAAAGAATATCCTCAGCCTTTTCGTAGCGCTTCATCTCGATATAAAGTTGTCCGAGACCTACCCAGCAAAGTATGCGATTTTTCGGATCATGATCCGTGCTGTCCACATAGAAATCGGATGTTTCTTTTAATAATTTTCGCGCAACATACCACAGGCCCCTCACTATGAGAATATCAGCAAGATTCAAGTTGACTTCAGATATCCTTGCTATTTTCAACTCTGAATCCGGTGCCGTAGAAAGTACCTTCAGCGCTTTCGTATAGTAGTAAATCGCATCGAATGTACCCTCTTCGCGGTCTCTTGCTATTCTGCCGCTCTTGTTCAACAACTCGACTGCTTCGTCGCGAACAGTTTCTGCTTTATCTTTTTCTCCCGCTGCTTTCAGGGATGCGACGTATAGACTGTACAAGTCTGTTTTAACTTCAATATGATCTCTGGTTTTTGGTTTCCGGAGCGCTCGCAAGCCTTTTTCGATGATATTCATCGCCATGTCATATTTTTTGAATGCGAAGAAGAGCCTGCCTGTGCCCAGCGAGTTTAAAGCCTGGCACAGTCCGGTGTCTTCGCCCTTTGGGGCTTTGTTTGCACGGGCCACGATTTTCTTTGCGGAGTTCAGGTCGGATGCAACGATGTAAAGCCTTGTAAGTTCGGTGCATGAAATGAGTAAAAGTTCGACTTCATCTTTAAGGGCAATTGAAGCAAGCTGGTTGGCATCGCCTGCGAATTTCAACGCTTCTTCATGTCGGCCTGAGGCGGAAAACAGCTTTGAAAGTTGAATCAGAACACGGAATCTTATGACAAGCACATCGACCGGTATGTTTTTCACATCGCCTGCAAAACGCTCCCGCAGGCTTTTCAGCGCTTTCTGGTAAAGCGACAGCGCAACATCATTTATTCCAAGTGAAGCATGTTCGTTTGCTTCCTTGAGCATGAGATCGACATCGAGCAGACTCTGTTTGACTGCTGTACGCTTGAGGTCGGCCGATTTTGGCGTCACTTGCTTCTCCAGTTGTTAAGAAACTTGAAATAATCTTTTTAGTATCACGATTAGTACATATAGCATTCTATCAGAAAACTAAGCCTGCATCCAATACCTTTCACATAAGGTCATGACCGGCACAGGCGGGACGCCTGCGCTACTGTATCTCATATCATCGCGTCAGTACAACAGGCGTCTCGCCTGTCGTAAAAGCATTAAGTGAACAGAGCTAATTGCAAAATTATGTTCGAAGCGAGGTCGAACGAAATTATTCTGAAGCAAGGCGGAGGTGCAAAATCACCACAGGCGTACTCGTGGAGTACGTTGAGGATGATTTTGTGCCGACAACGCAGCTATGGACAATTGCAGCCTACCGCAGCCGAATCAGAATTTTTCAATTGGCTCAACAGTATTGCGCCTACCCCACATTTTCCGATTCTTCTTCAGGACTTATCATCTCCAGATACTGCCTCGCGCATCCGCTTGCCAGGTCGCGCACCCTGCCGATCACATCCTGCCTCTCCGTTACGCTGATCGCATTACGCGCGTCAAGCAGATTGAAAATATGCGAACACTTCAGCACCTGGTCGTATGCAGGAAGCGGCATGCCGAGATCGAGCAGCATCTTCGACTCCTTTTCATGCAAATCGAAAAGGGTGAAAAGTGAATCAACAGCGGCATACTGCAAGTTGTAATATGACTGCTGGCGTTCATTTTCCCTGTATATATCACCGTATTTCAGATTCTCCGTCCAGTTCAGTTCGTAAACATTATCGACACCCTGGATATACATACATATTCGTTCGAGTCCGTATGTGACCTCCGCACAGACAACCGGCAGGTCGATACCGCCTACCTGCTGGAAATATGTAAACTGGGTTATCTCGTTGCCGTCGAGCCACACCTCCCAGCCAAGTCCCCAGGCACCAAGTGTGGGCGATTCCCAGTCGTCCTCGACAAACCGGATATCATGATCATTTATACTAAGGCCTACAGACTCCAGGCTCCGGAGATAAAGGTCCTGCACATCGTCGGGAGATGGTTTCAATATTACCTGATATTGAAAATATTGCTGAAGACGCATCGGGTTCTCGCCATAACGACCGTCCGCAGGCCTGCGCGACGGCTGCACATAGCCGACTTTCC
The DNA here is from genome assembly GCA_024278215.1 of bacterium. Taxonomy (GTDB): domain Bacteria; phylum UBP15; class UBA6099; order UBA6099; family JAJRTR01; genus JAJRTR01. The sequence goes on along the minus strand of JAJRTR010000087.1, from coordinate 2,589 downwards.
ACGGCTCGCCGCCCAGCGCTTTTAGAAATGTAAGCGGGTGCATAGTGCCTGCGCCCACTTCTATGTCATACGGTTGCGCTATCACGCATCCGTAGTCCGACCAGTATTTCTCCAGCCTGAATATCAATTCCTGAAAAGTTAGTTTTATCATGGAATAGCAATTCTAACAAAGTGATATTACAACGTCAAGAAAAAGGAGCCAATTGCGAAATTATATTCGTAGCGAGGTCGAGCGAAATTGTTCCGAAGCAAGGCGGAGATGCGAAATCCCCGCAGGCGTACTTGTAGAGTACGTCGAGGACGATTTTCTGCCGACAACGCAGCTATGGACAATAGCAACCGACCACAGCAGAATCATAATTTTGCAATTGGCTCAAAGGAATAATGTCATGCCGATCGCAACCGTATATAATCACATTGAATCGTTGCATCGCGCTGCCTCTCGGCGATACATCGTATAGCTGCATATTATTATATTATCATTCATAATGTTGACAACAGGACTGCCTGGAATAAAATATCAACAGTCGAGTCGATTGCCGCCGACCGCAGGCGAAGCACCTTTTGCTATCAGCTCGACAGATAACCAACTGCAAAAACACGCCTGAATACAGTAAAAAACGGATGTGAAATATGAGAATCGAACTCAAAAGAGGGATCATATTTATTTCAGTATGCGCGGTACCTGTGTTGTTTATGCTTTTTTCAGTTGGCAGCATTGCATCCGCGGCAACATGGAACACGTATTATCTGCAGGGCGTTCAGTATTATAAAAGCGGAGATTTCAAAAATTGTGCGGCAAAGATCGAACTCGCTCTGAGCATCAATTCCGATTCGGGGGTTCACTCCGTCGACGGTAATGTCGTTGATTACTATCCGCACTGGTATCTGTGTGAAAGCTACACAAAACTGGGCGAAGATGAAAAGGCGGAATGCCACTGCGCCGGCGCACAAAGCGACTCTGAATACAAATCATGTATTGCCGGCAGAGAATATGACGGCAATGAAGCAAACGTCGAATCAACCGTTATCGTGGATAACGATAATGAAAGCGAAGAAGACGATTACGACAGTGGATTGTCGAAAGACGAAGTCGAGGGAGAATCGGGCGTAGAACTTATCGTGCCTGATTTTGACAGTGACGAAGATAAGAATGATGATGTCGCTGAAGCGGTTGGCGATAAAAAGGACAAAGAGTCAGAAGAGTCAGAAAAACATCCTGTAAGAAAACGTCGAGTCAGTTCGAAAAAAGCTGCTCCGGAAACTGAAGAATCCGCAAGCAACGGAGCAAAAGCGGAAATGTCTGCACGCATAGAGGAGATGAGAAGACGCGCACCGAAGAATGCGGCCAATCCCAACGGCGATGATATTGATCAAAAAGATAATAACAAAAAGAAAAATATAAAGGAAGCCCTGCTGACAGGGTTGGCATTATACGCCGCGATAAAACTGGACAAAGACAAAAACACCGGCGATTCACCCGCGCCGACAATGAATAAATCTAAAAATACGTCGAAGAAAAATGATCCTGAAAAAGACGCGGGGTTGTTCAAACCCGTAATAGACTTCTCCAACCGTCTTGCCACAGATTTTACCATTCCACCCAATCAGAATTCGGTACTTGTCGAAATAAAATATATGGTAAGAGACGGCGGACATGGCCGAACAATCAAAAAAATCATTTCGACTTTGCGGGGTGATTATATAAATTATAACAGTAAAACAGAAACCGTCTGTAATGGGAAACGAAATCCCTGCGGGTACGCAAACACTTTCAGTGAAAATCTTCCGCATGGAAAATACTATCTGATAATTCATGCAGAAGACAATGTCGGCGCTACTAAGGAAAATTCTTTCGGATTCTGGGTCAGGTGATTTTCCTATTCTGATGCACTTCATGCTCTAAAGTACGCAGTATTGGAATCAGCCCGCAGAGGTGAAATATGCGGTTAGCCGCCAGCGCAGCTTTTTATCAGCAGCAGTATGCCTACGATTACAAGCACAGCAACCGAATATCGAATCTTGTTCAAAGTTCTGTATTTTCCATAATTGTTCATTTTCATTTCTCCGTTTTTATTTCGATTTTTCACCTGCTTCGTAATCCAGTCACCACCATATATTCTAACACTAAATGATCCGATAGTTGCGTAATCAAGCACTGAAACTATGCAACATTATTAAAAATAATTTGGTAAAGTAATATAATATGAGAGGCGATTGCAAAATCATGTTCGAGGCGAGGTCGAGCGAAATTGTTCAAAAATAAGGCGGAAGTGTTAAATCTCCGCAGGTATACTCGCAGAGTACGTTGAGTAAGGTTTTGTGCCGACAACGCTGCTGTTGACATTGCAGGCGACCGCTGGCGATTCAGAATTTTCCAATCGGCTCCTCACCAGAGAGAAATGTGAATCGGAGGTAGTTACGTGCCGGAGTTTTTTAAAGTTGTGACACCAGATGCGCTGTTCGAGGCGATGGCTGGCTTCAGGAGAGTGCCGAAAGAGAAGGTTGCGCTGGAAAGTTGCCGGGGGCGCGTGCTGGGGTCGGATATAGTTGCTACGGAAGACCTGCCCCCTGCCCCGAGGTCGGTTA
>JAJRTR010000086.1 GCA_024278215.1 bacterium | reverse complement strand
CAGTTGCAAAATTATGTTCGAAGCGAGGTCGAGCGAAATTGGACTAAAGCAAAGCGGATGTGCAAAATCCCCGCAGGCGTACTTGTAGAGTACGTCGAGGAAGATTTTGTGCCGACAATGCAGCTGTTGACAATTGCAGCCGACCGCAGCCGAATCAGAATTTTGCAATTGGCTCTGTAGAATAACGCACAAGTATAGCTCTTAACATTTATCATTTGACATCCTATAATACACGATATTTGTTCTTAGGAGGAACTATGACAGGCAGACTGCTTTCATCACTCATGATCTTCACTTCTGTTGTTCTCTTTTCAGCAATAATGCTTTTCGCGGAAACAGAATCGGGAACCGACATAAGAATAGAGAAAACCGGAGCTGTCGAACATGCGCCGGCCGGAGCGGAAGCCGCATCGGTCGCAGAACAGGCGACAGACACACGGCAGGAACGGTCGGAAACTGATGATCCGGACTGGAGGATACCGGTCGGCACCAGGATAGAACGTTTCACGATCAAAGACATAAACAACAGGCTGATAAATGCCGAACAGCTTAAAGACTGGATCATTGTATACGGGTTCGGAAACGAAAAAACCGCGGATGAAGCTATCGACTGGCTGGAGAGGATCACGCTTGAAGAACAGCCCGGCGAAGGCATCCTTTTTGTATGCGTCGCGGACACTTCAAAGCACAACAGCAAGATACTGCGACCGGTTGTGAAGAAGATTCTCAAAAAAGAATATCGTAAAAATATCAATAAACTGAAAGCAGCGCTGAAAGAAAAGAATATCGAACTGGGCTACAAGCTTGAGAACAGGTTTATGCTCGTCGCCGACATGCACGCCGACATCTACAAATTATTCGGACTCAACAACCAGCGCGAAAAGGCGCACATCGTGATTGTCGACGGTAACCACAGGGTCGTGGGCCACTTCACGGAATATTCGCAGATGGTGCCTGAAACACTTCGGCTTGCAGTGACACAGCGCGAGACAGAAAAACAATTGCGCCGTCTCGCGTTCAAAAAACGCAAGAAAAACATGCTCGTGCGCTACGCCGTCGGCGGCGCGCTCGGTTACCTTGTTTACAAAGCTTTCGATTGACATTATGTCCGTGGAGCGTTATACTTCAACTTGTCGATATGAAGTTGTTGTGTAAAAACGAATAAAGAAGTCCCTTCTAAATTCAGATCCAGAACAACTCAGAAAAGCCCGATAATAAAGTGCTGAATAGACGGAATCCAGGTAGAGTTTGATAACAGAAGACTTGGAGCGGCCTGATATTGACGGACTGAAGGCGGGCAGCAAAGAAAGGAACGTGTAAACGTGAAAGAAAAAGGAACAGTAAAGTGGTTCAATGCTTCAAAGGGTTACGGCTTCATTGAACGTGAAGATGGAAAAGATGTTTTCGTACATTATTCCGTCATCATGACCGAAGGCTACAAGACCCTCGAAGAAGGCCAGGCGGTTGAATTCGAGACCGTGTCCGGCCCCAAAGGCGACCAGGCATCAAACGTATTCGCCTGCGACTGATCTCGAGAAATTGAAATCATTAAGCCCTGCCCCTGTTGAGGCAGGGCTTTTTTAATTATCATTAGAACCAATTGCAAAATTATGTTCGTAGCGAGGTCTAACGGAATTTTTCAGAAGCAAGGCGGAGGTGCAAAATCCCCGCAAGCGTACTCGCCGAGTACGTCGAGGACGATTTCGCGCCGACAACGCAGCTATGGACAATAGCAGCCGACTGCAGCAGAATCAGAATTTTGCAATTGGCTCATTAAACGGATGTTTTTATGGAGCGGATTTCCGGGGACACGGTCCGGAATCAAATGGCAAATGCCGGTTATGTCCCTTATAATTCCGACTGAAAATCTTACAAACGCATAAGTTAAGTTATAATATAAGAGCCAATTGCAAAACTATGTTTGTAACAAGGTCGAGCGAAATTTCTCAAACGGTTTAAAAGAAAGTGGTTCCCGGCCACCACCGGTTTTTATACGCGGATTAAACGGAGATACCTTTGAATACCGTAGCTGTGTTTCAGCAAATTGTTAATGAAATCCTGCCCAAACGAAGCGTCAGCAATGATGAAATTATTGATATCATCGACAGCAACCCGGAATTTGATAAAATCAATATCGACAAACTAATGGACTGCCTCGACAGGAACGGAATCTCCGTCACCGAAAGTTCAAACAACGAGCACCCGGGCAGCGATTCGATGACGAATAACGCAGAGATGTCCGTCCAGCTTTTCATGAGGGATGTCGGAAGTGTTCCCCTTCTCACACGCGACGAGGAACTTGCCCTGGCCAAACGAGTCGAAGCCGGAGACCAGGACGCTTTCCACAAGCTGATCGAATCCAACCTGCGGCTCGTCATCTCCATAGTAAAAAAATACACGGGAATGACCAACATATCTTTCATGGACATGATCCAGGAGGGGAATCTTGGCCTGATTCGCGCGGTCGAAAAGTATGACTACAGAAAAGGCACCCGCTTCAGCACTTACGCAACATGGTGGATACGCCAGAGTGTTGTCAGAAGCCTCTCGCAGCACGGCTCGACAATCAGGAAACCCATACATGTGTCCGATGCCACACGGCAGTTGATAAATACATCTCAACAACTTAACAAAGACCTCGGACGCAAAGCCACATCGGCAGAATTAGCCGAGAAGATCAACCTGCCGCAGAAAAAAATCGCGGAGCTTTTCCAATCCGCCCGAACTCCCCTTTCACTATACTCTTCCGTCGGCGAAAATTCCGACAGCTCTCTCATCGAATTCATCAAGGACGACTCGAATCCTTCTGTCGAGGAACAGAACTCGGCGTCGGTTCTACACGACGAATTGCGCAAGACACTCGCTGTCCTCTCCTACCGAGAGCGCCGCATCATCGAGATGCGCTTCGGACTCGATACGGGAGTTCCCTGTACACTTGAAATCGTCGGTCGGGAATTCGGCGTCACGCGCGAACGCATCAGGCAGATCGAAGTCAAGGCCCTCAGAAAACTCCGATGCAGCATACAGGCGGGAAATAATAATCTTCGTGTTTTTATTGATGAGGATTAACCCGCTTCAGCATTCAGGTGACATGATAATCGTAACGGAGGGAAAGGGATTCGAACCCCCGAGGACGTTGCCGCCCTGCTGGTTTTCAAGACCAGTGCCTTCAACCACTCGGCCATCCCTCCGGGACAAATAATAAAACTCTTATCCACAGATGTCAATATGGAAAGCTATGTGCACACCGGTATTCTCAATATGCACGGATTCAAGGCGGCTTATTCTGAAGAGTCAATTGCAAAATTCTGATTCGGCTGCGGTCGGCTGCAATTGTCAACAGTTACTGTTGCAGACGCTGATCATGTGATATAAAATTGAGTTATGCCGGATTCGACTGAACACGAAAACAAGTTTGATATGGAAAATGAAGATGATCGTGAAAACGAATTTAATTATGAAAATGAGCCACCCTTTATCGGCTGTAAAATGATTACCATCTTCACGTACAGGAAGAGGGCGGTTTTCTTAACCGATGAAGTTAACGAAATCCTGTGCCGCTCTTTGACGCACCACATTGAAAACGGACATATTATAATCAACGGTTATGTTGTTATGCCCAATCATATTCATCTTCTTATGCGGCCTGTCGAGTGGACGATCTCGAGGTTTGTGAGCAACTTCAAAACGTACACCGGCCAGAAGATAAAGATCGCGAGGGATTTTTCACGCAAGGTGTGGCGCAGGCGGTTCTATGACGAGGACATCACCGACTATGATTCATTTATCGAGCATCTCGAAAAGCTGCACAACAATCCTGTAAAAAAAGGACTGGTGGAATTCGCTGAGGATTATCCATGGTCGAGTTACTCCGATTACATCGGCAAACCCGGTCGTGTCCCCGTTTCGATTGACAGCGTCGATCCGCCGTCTTATACGGTTTATTGATTTCGAATACCCCTGCATTTATCTTTGACCGCATTTTTCACTGGTGCGGGCTAATTCCAATTCATTTCCACCCCCGGTGTCGAACCCACAAACAACATCGCCGGGCGAGCTATCCGTACAAACCGGAGCCGGCCGTTTTTTTTTCGTTGTTTTGTTGCTATAATTGTAACCTGATGCTGTTCATGCTCATAACAATAATAAGCTGTATAATAAAACAAGTTGCATACGGTCCGGACGCAATACTATAAGATTCATATTGACTGAACGGAAAATGGAATATGACAAGATTCACAGTTTTTGCTTTACTGCTTTTGACATTATGGGTAATTTCATCAACAGCTTATGGCCGGACATCTTTAGAAGGCGACTTTATCGAAACACTTGAAGAGGGCGGCGCCCTGAGTCTGGAAGCCGACAGTTTCCATTACAACGAAAGCCGGGGCGTGTATGAAGCGTCGGGAAGTGTACATATAGAATTCAGGCATTTCGTCATTGATGCGAACAACTTCGAGATCAACAGCAAGGAAAACCGGGCAAGCACCGACGATTATTTTAAATTGCATATTGGGGAACTCGTTTTTACAGGCGCTTCTTTCAGTTACGATTACGATAAGGAACTCGGCTCGATGAAAGATGTTAAGGCCAGCATGGAAGGCACAAATTTCGCGGCTTCCGAAATGGAGATTCGGCCTGATGGAAGCATGTTGATGAGAGATGTAATCGCGACAACATGCTGTATGGAAAACAAAGAGTACTATGTCGAAGCCAGGAGTGTCGGCATACAACCCGACGGCAAAGCAAAATTCCACAAACTATCATTTTATTTGAAGGGCCACAAAATCCTGAAATGGCCTTCGTACTCGACTATGCTTTTCGGTACGGGCGTCCGGAAATCGGGAATGGATGTCGGCGCATGGAGTTTCTCGCCTCCTTCGCTTGGCTACGCGGATTACGGAGGAGTGGAGCTTAAAGCCGACGCGACCAGAAAAATGAACAGGGGCAGAGACCTCGGGTTTTACATGAACTACTACGCCAACGACGGTCTTTTTTCCGAAGCGCGTCTGAGGCAGACGCTCGGAGATTACGATATGACTGTCCGGCTCGGCAAACAGTATAAGGAGAACACTGGATATTTCAGGTACTTCGATCCCGTCCAGGTGTGGAATCTGCCGACTTTGCACATTTCGAAAACAGCAGGCAGGTTTCAGGATACAAAACTGATAGTCGGCACGAGCCTCGAGATCGGCAGAATAAAGGAAGCACAGTTGCGCAAACCGCTCGACCGTGCTTTTCTCAACTTCGACGCCAGGTATCCCTTGAATAATAAAGGGAAAATCAAATATGCTGTACTCGGCGACGGCAGATATGCTATTTATACAAACTTCAGGAAATACCGGATATGGGGTTCGGGGCTCGAAGCAGCGACAGGAGACCCGGAGGATGCTTTCTTCAGACTCCAGTATATGTCGTTCCGCTACGAAGGCTCGACACCGCTGTATTCAGACCTGGTCGATACAAATGAGAAGCTTTTCTACTACAATGTAATAAAGCTGAGCAGGAGAAACCGCATCATGATCGACGCGCAATATGATGTCGAAAACTCGGAATTCGACGAAATCGTTTATGGTTTCGTGCGGCACTGGGAGTGTCTGAAATTCATATTGTCATGGAGAGCGGAACAAAGAAGTATCGGGTTGAGAATGCAGATAAAAGTACCCGGCAGGAATGCAAATTGAAAAAAGCTTTTTTTACATTGCTCACGTTAGCTTTCATCGCTGTCGGCGTGTCGGTCCTGTGCGCCGAAACAACAGCGGGAGACGATAAGGTTAATCTGACACAGGTCAACAGTATTGCGGTGACCAGAGCGGTTATGAGGCTCCAGCAAACGGAGTTGACACGAGTCAGCAGGGGGCGCCTGAAACCCAATCCCGTAATGTTCCCGCAGCACACCATTTATCAGGACATGCTCCAGAACCACGACCTGCTTCTGGATCACCTGACACACGAATATCAAAATTCGCTTGTTATGCTCGGCAATGTTTTCGCCGATTATCTGAACGTCGCCGCTTCCGGAAACGGCCATGGCGACACTCTGTTTTTCAGACGCCGCCTTGTGGATATTTATAACCTGAAACCGGAGGCGGAGAAATCCGAGTCATTATTGGAACTGTGGTATTGCATCCGGAGTTAGGAAATGAATTTGCAGGCGCTGCCGTTGCGCGCCCGGCTGTTCCTGAATACAAAAAAATGGATAAATACGTTCTACCATGATCGGCCTGTTCCCGCCGAAGTCGAAGCACGGCTTACAGAGCTGCGCGACAGGGAAGACGAGTTGCACAATCCTTTCGATCTTGAAGCATATATCGAGGAATTATCTACTGAATATGCAGAATTGCTTGCAGACATCATTGAGGGCAAAAACCTGGTCGATGAGGCATCTGCGATGTCTGACGGCGAAGAGAATACCGGGGAGAAGTGAATATTGAGAAGAGTTCTGTACATTTCCTTATTATTTATAATCGTTGTCTGCTGTGCAGCCCGTGTATCGGCCGGTGAGCCTGAATCCATGACTGTGGAACTGGACGGTCGCGCGGTTCTCCTTTATGCGGACACAAAAATTCTCGATGAAATTGAAACGATGAAACACGAGGGTTTCAAGGGAATAGAAACAGCTGATGATTTTATCGAACTGATTAAGAACAGATTTGGCAACGACATTAAATATGAAGTTTTCGTACTGCCGGGCGTCTCCGACATGTCCGAGGTTTACAAGACGACTGTGCTGCCGCTCCGGGAGGCTGTTCTAAGGGGCATCATTCCGCCTGTCGAGGGCCTGGATGCGTCACGTGCCGACAGGGTGTTGACGGTGTTCGGTTTCAAAACGCTCTCAAGTAGTGAAATGGAGAAAATGTCGGAACAGGAACGCGGCAGAATGTTGTATCTTTCAGAGGGTACGATTGTGATTCTAACAAATACCGAGCCTTTTTCAGAGATAATTATTTATGAGATGTATGAATAGATAATGGAAGACCTGCGGACTGCGGAAACGGGGAATCAGTCCGACGAATGGGGTCGGCATCGAGAAACGAGTTGTAACATTTATATGAGAACACGAACCAGCATAGTGTTTCTGTTGCATATTATGTGCTGGTTGTTCGTGTTGCCGATTATTGCGTTTTGCGAAGACGAAACTGTTGTTTTCACGGCAACACCGGAACAGGTTAACGCGGGATTCGCGGTGTCGATTGACGGTATGCCGGGTTTCATACAGCACAAAGGTAAAGTGAGCCCCGGCGATGTGCTCGAACTCGAAGTTGGGGGCACGGCCAGGTCGGCGAAAGTCGGAATCGTGAAAGCGGCACGGGAATCGGAAGAAACAATAGTTATTCCGGTGCTGATCGAAGACAAGAGCCTCGCGCGGGGTGTCACGCTTCGCCTGATCACACCTGAAGGCAACGAGGCGAAAGTCAAAATTCCGCCCAAGAGGGTCTTTCTTTCCATCCCGTTTTCGATACCGATAACAGGCAGCATCCACCCGGACTTCGGCGGAAGCAAGAGACACCTGATGATTCAGGTGGTGCCGAAGATAACTAAAAAAGCGCAGGTGGATATAGACAACTCATCCACCGAAGGCCTTGTGGCGGATATTAAATACGAAGGTCTGGCATACCTGAAATTCAAAGATATTCTCAACCGTACAAACAGGCGCGACCTGGACGGTACATTCTTTTTCGGCAGACAGGAGGATTTCAAGTGGAGCCTGATAGTCGAGAATCTTTTCGAGAAATTCGACAAGCGCACTGTGGGAGTGACGAAGAATCAGCGGCTGAGCGGGGATGTGAAAAGCAAGTGGCGGCTTGACCACATAAATGATCTGCACAGTTCCCGCTTCGGCTTCAACCTGGTCCACGACGACAACAGGTTTTATGCGAACGTCGGCAACATAGACCGGATTGTAAAAGGAACAACTCATGTGGAACTCGGCTTCGGCGCACAGGAAAGCAGGTTTATCACGCGATATGAAGGTATCGAGGTGGTGAATCCGTCGGGGCACTCGGGCTTTGCTATGAAGGTAGACCGGTTCGGATACCAGTACAGGCTTGAAGGCGGAAACGAACGCACATATTACAAGGGAAGGTTCGGCAACCTGAAGGTACAGGACTTCAATGACGAGGGAGAGATAGACGATTATTTTAATACGGACTTTCTGCTGGTAACGCAACTGGGGAAGAATCGTAAGGGGTGGTCGGGGAGTAAATATATATTTTCGGGCGAAGCTAATATCCAGGTAATCGGAAGAGGCAGCAATTCATGGATGGAAGGCGGTGTAGATCTCAACCTCGGAATAGGGCGCGACTATCTTATTTTTCTAAGATACAACAATGACTTCATGGACATAACGGGCGAGCCCACCGACCCACTGTGGGAAAGTTTTTTCGTCTCTTTCATGCGAACGAGAAATTACTTCGATCCTAAGGACCCGCTCGCGAGATTTGATCTCGATTCCATTTTCATCGACCTCGATTATTCACGCGAGGGTGATGGCGCGGTTTACGGGCGAAGCGTGAAGATCGGACTATCGAAATTCATGCGTATCTGGAAATACGATTTCCCCATCGAGTTGTACATCGAGACTGTCAAGAGCAGGGTTTTCCGCCCCGGATTCGGCATCAGCATAAGGAGATACCTGTGAGTGTATTTCGATATGACGGAAGTATAAAATGTATGCCGGTTGTATGGATTGTCCTCTTGTCGGTTCTTGTTTTCACCGCTTCCGCCGTTGCAGAACCAGTGCCTGCCGGCAACGCGCAAAAACAGGAACGGAGAACCCTCACAATCAGGACATCCGACGGCCTGATCGTCATTGAATCTATTGAAGCCGACCTCATAACAATTACAGAAAAACTTGGAGCCACACCCGACAGACCGGGCACTAATAAGCAACTCTTTTCCTGGCTTGTGGACAACGGCGCAAAAGCATCGAGTATAAGAATTTATATCGAAGCATCGGCACAGTCGGAAAAATCGGCGGGGCTCCCCCCTGTGGGCTGGACGGATACGTCTGTGGCTGAGGCGGAAGCGAGCGGTATTATCCCTGCTGTTTCCGGCAAAACTCTTTATGAGGCTTACATGCTGCTGCGCACGGCAGGCTTTGAGTTCTACCTGATGGAAGGCGCTGTCGGGAAGAGTCCGTTTTCCGACATGTTGAACCACACTGTTTTTGTGCTGTCTTCGGGGGCCTGGAATGGATACTTCGGTATATATGTTGATGGAGTAAAGTATTCGAAGAACAGTTCCGGTTATCATATCGTTTCCTTTTCTCCCGGAGGGAATGGCGTGGAATCATCGAGGGGTTTCAATATGTTCGTGGACCCTGAAGCAGGCTACAAGATGGCGGAGTTTCTGAATAACCTGCCGCCGGGTACATTCATCGCCGCCGCTGTCAACATCGGTCCCGGAGTCTTCTTCCCGCAGGCCGCCGCGGATGCACTGCATTCTTTCGGTTCGCTCACAGAGCCCGACCCGGAGATTCTCTCATCACATGCCATGATAGGCCGCAAGGGTTTGGAACCGGGCGGCGCGTTCGAGGAAGAAGACATCAATCTCGGTGTCGGAGTCGTCGTGTTCGATTCGGCACTCTATGTGAATCCCAACGAAGTGGAAACTCTCTTCACAAACAAAAGCGGTCGCGCCGCCGTACTTTCGGGAACCGGCCCCGATGACAGGATAATGGTTTATTCACCTTCATTTTAACCCGCATTGGTGATAAGCACATCATTACCTGGCACGTATTCCGTCGAGCCGATTATTAAGGGCCTGTGTAACAATAAGTCGGCATCCTGTTTGCAATGCTGCAACTCGTATCTGAATTTCCATCTTCTTTTTCGCAACCCCCCCCAGGCTGTTTGATTTTTGGAAAATCTGCTAATAGAATGTATAAGTGGAGAAGCATATCTTCTACCCCGCATATTTCACCGTTGTGGGTAAAATATGTTAATAGCTCTCAAAAGTGCTTTTGTTGAAAAGAGCCGAAAAATGTACCCGGACAGAAGACCGCCGAAAGTGAAAAAGCGTATACTTATCGTCAGTGACGGTAAGAGGGGGCATATACACCAGACCGAGGGTGTTGTCCGCAAGCTGCGAAACGTAATCGGCAAAAAGATCGAGATAAAAATAAGCAAGCCGTACTACTTGTTTCTTGTTTTCGTATCGTTTCTTGCGCGGCGCATCAATTTTTCGCAACCTCTTATCCTGTTCTGGATACAACGGATAACAAACGCGCCGATGACGAGCCTGTTGAAATTTTCGCCGGACCTCATTATCAGCGCTGGCTCTCTCACACACCCTGTAACGTATCTGCTCAGCAGGATATGGGGCTCCAGGACTGTCGTCTGCATGAGGCCTTCGATGCTGTCGACAAATGATTTCGATCTCGTTGTGGCACCGCGACACGATCAGGATAAATGCAAGGGCGACAACATTATTTACACAATGGGAGCGACAAGCCATATCTCTGAGGGTTTCATTTTCGCGGAAGCGGTAACGCTGTACCCCAGGCTTCGCGGCGATGTAAACCGTCCGCTGGGCCTGCTCATCGGTGGTGACAGTTCACTGAACTACATAAACGCCGCGCTTGCGGAGGAACTCATGCAGGAGGTGCTTCTGCTCTGCGAGGAAAACGACCTTTCCCTGCTCACCACAACCTCGCGGCGTACTACGCCTTAAGCTGAAAAAAAGGTGAAAGAGCTGCTCGAAGACCACCCGGCCAACGCCTACCTTCTGCTCGCGTCCGAAGACTCCGAAAACCCTGTGCCGGGCATCATCGGACTCAGCGAGATAGTGCTCGTCACGGAAGACAGCGTTTCGATGGTCTCGGAAATCATATCGGGAGGCAAGTACGCCGTTGTCATCAAAGTCGGTAAAAAACGAAAAAGAAATAAATTCGAGAAACTTTTCGAAGATCTCATGGCAGAGGACTACATAACATACACGACAATCGAGGAACTGAACCAGAATGTTACAGCCGTGCTGCGGCGCAGGCAGCGCGGTTTCAAACCACTGGATGAATCCAGAAAAGTCGCGCTCGAGATCGAGCGGCGATTCTTCGGTTCACCACCGGGAAAAGGGGCAATGCGGGAATAATGAGACCCTGGAGGTTCATAATCCCGGCGGTTTTAACCGTCCTGTTTTTCCCACTCGCGGCACTTGCCCTGTCTGACACGGCAGCCGACTACCTTTTGAAAACCGCGCCCCGGCCCGTCGGCATGGGCGGCGCGTTCACTGCCGTGGGCGGCGACCCCATCGGCATGTTCTGGAACCCTTCCGCCGCCCTGCGCTCCAACCGCCTCGCCATCTCCGGCAATCATAGCCTCCGACACTTCCCCGGCGAAAGAAAAAATCTCGATCAACTGGACTCCGACACTACCGGTATTACCATTCCTCTTCGGGGCGACACGGTCCTCGGGCTCGGGTTCACTGTACCAGGCGAGTGGGGTATAGATTACATGGATACAAACAATGTCATAAAGAAAAAGGAACGCTACAGGGGCCGTGAACGGCGCGCGGCACTCGCCGACTTGAGACAGGGAATCAGGCATACTTCCGCCGGATACCTCGACTCGAACTGGTACCGCCACACGGGAGAAAACATCGCGGCGAGGCAGGAGTTTCAGACAGGCGGCGGTTTCAGCTTCTACTACGAAACCGGCAGCGGCATGTCGTATGGTATAAATGTGCGCGGCCTGTCCCGGCTATTCAAACCGGGCGAGGGCGAAAAGAAAAGAGCCGCCGGCCTCAAGTTAACTGTGGGCGCGGCCTACAGGGCCGACCCGAAAGCGGATACACTCGCCGCGGCGGATATCGAGTTTGGTTTCAGATCGGGAGTCGACTTGCGATGGTTTGCGGGCGTCGAACGCGCGTTCGACGACAGGATATATCTGCGCACCGGCAGCATGAACGGCATGGCCACCTATGGCGGCGGTGCGCGTTTCGGATCACTCCGGCTCGATTACGCAATAATAAAAAATTTTCTACCTTCAGTCTCCGGCGACCGCGACATTACCCTCTTTCAGGACGCACACTTCCTGTCCTACACACTTAATCTGTAATCTCTTTATCGTACATTACCGAACCAGGGATCGTTACGAGAAAGCCTTGGGCGAATTGAATAAGGATAGCCCGTATTTCTTTCTCGAAGAAGAAATCCGGAAAATCTTCCCGGACGCCTACTTTACTGCGTTGCGACGGCGATTCGGGATCGAACATATACTTACAGTTGCTCCCCCACTTCTCACTTGCCGCGCCTTGTACCACAGGCGTTCTTACGAGCCAATTGCAATATTCTGATTCTGCTGCGGTCGGCTGCTATTGTCCGTAGCTGCGTTGTCGGCGCGAAATCGTCCTCGACGTACTCTACAAGTACGCCTGCGAGGATTTTACACCTCCGCCTTGCTCTGAACAATTTCGCTCGACCTCGCTACGAACATAATTTTGCAATTGGATCTTACGATTATTGAAACTGCGTTTGTGAAATATGAGGGATAGAGATTATTTCGGCAGATTGAGGATTGCGTTCTGTATGAAATCGAGCGCATAGCTCGGGACAATGCCGAGGAAGAATATTCCGGCGGCGGATATGATGAGCGAGAGGCCGGCAGCGAGATTGACAGGTTCGGAGTCGAGGTCCTGCTCCGGTTCGTTCATGTACATTACGACTACCACGCGCAGATAGAAGAAAACCGAGACGACCGCGTTTGTGACGGCGATAATGACCAGCGGAAGCATGTCGGACTGCCCGGCTGAATACTCTTTTATGGCGGCACTGAAGATCATGAACTTGCCGATGAAACCGGCCATTGGCGGTATGCCTGCGAGCGACAGCATGAAGACGGCCATCATGGCGGCATAGAATGGGGCACGGTTCGCGAGTCCCGCGAAGCTTGCGAGTGTTTCATTCGCCTGGTTCTTGCGGCGCATGGCCGCCAGCACACCGAACGCGCCGAGGTTCATCAGGGTGTAGACGAGCAGATAATACATTATTGCGGTTGCGCCGAGCTGGTTGAAGGCGAGTATTGCGATTACCAGATAGCCCGCGTGGGCGATGCTCGAGAAGGCGAGCATTCGCTTGATGTTCTGTTGCGAGATTGCGGTTATGTTGCCGATGGTCATTGTCAGGATTGCGATGACATAGAGCACCGGCCTCCAGTATTCGATCATTGCGGGCAGGGCCGTGACGAGCACTCTGAACAATACGGCGAACGCGGCGGCTTTCGCGCCCGTGGACATGAAGGCAGCGACAGGTGTCGGAGCACCCTGGTAGAGATCGGGTGCCCACATGTGGAACGGCACGAGCGATACTTTGAACATCAGGCCCGCGAGCAGGAGCATGACGCCCGCGATCAGTACAATGGAAGGTCCTGACTGGCTGAGTATAAAGAAATCTCTTATGCCCGTAAGGTCGGTCGTTCCTGTTGTTCCATATATCAGGGCGATACCGTAGAGCAGAAAACCTGTTGAGAATGCGCCGAGAAGGAGATATTTGAGTGCCGCTTCGTTGGACTCTTCTCTCTTGCGGGCGAATCCGGCGAGAACGTAGAGAGATATCGAAAGGGTTTCTATTCCGATGAACACCGTGAGCAGGTTGCCTGCGGAAGCCATTATCATCATGCCGAGAGTGGCGCCCATGAGCAATATGTAGTATTCGCTGTAGTTGTAGCCCTCACGGGGCAGCGAGCGTATGGAAATGAGGGCAGTGAGAATGAAGCCGAGAATGAATATCAGGTTGAAGACGAGCGAGTAATTATCGACGATGATCATACCGTCGAAAACAGTTGCCGCGCTGTTCCAGAGTCCGATAGTGAAAGCGCCCGCGACGATCATGCCGAAGATGGAGAAGATGCCGATAGTGGTGGTCTCGCCGCGCTTGTCGAGCAGATCGACAAGGAGGCCGGCGAGCAGGAACACGACCACCGCGATCTGCGGCCAGATCATGCTGAAGTCGTAGGATGTGATCGTCATGTCCAGTTGCATGTAAAACTATTCCTCACTCAATTCCAGGTCGGACTCGTCGAGAATGAGACCGGTCGACCCTTCAGGCAGTTCAACCGTCGCCTTGTATTTTACATTGAAGTTTTTGATAAAGTTCTCGACCGTTGCATCCATCGGACGCATGAACGGCTGCGAGTAGATGCCGATCCAGAATATGAACAGCATCATGGGCAGTAGCACGATTATCTCGCGAAGGCTGAGGTCCTTGAGATTTTTGTTTTTCGGATTTTTCACTTCGCCGAACATCATTCTCTGGAACATCCACAGCATGTAGATGGCCGCGAGAATCACGCCCGTCGCCGCGAGCATTGTCAGGTATATGTTATTCTGCCATGAGCCCACGAGTATGAGGAACTCGCCGACGAATCCGTTGAGTCCCGGCAGGCCGATGGATGAAAGCGTCGTTATCAGGAAGAATGTGAACAGCACCGGCATGACTTTGGCGAGTCCGCCGAATTCGCTGATCAGTCTCGTGTGGCGCCGTTCGTAGAGCATCCCAACAATGAGGAACAGCGCGCCTGTGCTGAACCCGTGGTTTATCATTTGTATCATGCCACCCTCGATGCCCTGCATGTTCAGTGCGAACAGGCCGAGCATTACGAATCCGAGGTGGCTCACGCTGGAGTACGCGACGAGTTTCTTTACGTCTACCTGCACCATCGCGACCAGCGCGCCGTATATTATTCCGATAACCGCCAGTGTGCAGATCAGCGGCGAGAAGTATCGGGCGGCGTATGGAAACAGCGGCATCGTGAACCGCAGGAAGCCGTAAGTCCCCATCTTGAGCAGTACGCCCGCGAGTATGACCGAACCTGCTGTGGGCGCTTCGACGTGCGCGTCGGGCAGCCATGTGTGGAACGGGAACATCGGCACTTTGATGGCGAACGCGAGCGCGAATGCCGCGAACATCCATATCTGCACTTTGGCGGGCAGCACGATCTTCATTACGTCCATAATGTCGAACGACGCGAAGCCGGCTACTTCTTTGTGGATAAAGAACAGGGCGAGAATGGCTACGAGCATCAGCACGCTTCCCACCATCGTATATATGAAGAACTTAACTGCCGCGTATACTCGCCGCTCGCCGCCCCAGATGCCAATCAGGAAGTACATCGGTATCAGCATCGCTTCCCAGAAGATGTAGAAAAGGAAGAGGTCCATCGAGAGGAAAACGCCCAGCATGCCGACTTCGAGCAGCAGCATGAACATGTAATATTCTTTTAATTTCTTCTGTATGTAATTCCACGAGGACAGCACGCAGACCAGCGTGATGATCGACGTGAGCAGCACCAGAAGGTAGCTGATGCCGTCTATTCCGAGGTGGTAGCTGATCCCGAGGCTTGCGATCCATTCCTTCTTTTCCTGGAACTGGAACGCGGCCGACAACGGATCGAACTTAAGCGGAATCAGGAGGCAGAACGCGAGATTGACAATAGATGTCAGAAGCGCCGTCATGCGCGCCGTCTCGCCTTTTTTGCACAGCAGGCAAAGAGCCGCTCCCACCAGCGGTGAAAATACGATGAAGCTTAATATTGGAAACTGCACTTGATCCACTTTCCGGTCTCCGTCAGGCTTTTACAAGCCTCTCTTTATCAAAATATGTAGTACGCGAGTATCGCCAGTATTCCTATCACTATTACAAGGGCGTAATTCATAACCACCCCGGTCTGTATCCTTCTGACTACGGCGCTCACTCCACGCACCAGCAGCGCGACGCCGTTCACTATTCCGTCGATTATGCACACGTCGAAGAACTTCCACAGGAAGAACTCGGAGAAGACTCTTCCGGGCAGCACAATTGTATAGTAGTAGATTTCGTCGACATAGTATTTATTCAAAAGCACCGTATGTATTACGCCGAGGCCCTCGCGGATGTCATGGTGTATCTGCGGGTTACGGTTGTACATGATGAAGGCGACGAATATACCGAGCAGCGCGAGAACAATCGAGATGTTCATGAGTTTCTTTTCGAGCGCGACATTCTCGTGTGCGCTCTGCTTTTCGCTGTGGGTTGCGGCAGCCTCGTTTTCGGATTCCCGATGCGCAACCGCCACGTTGCCTGCCTCAGGAGTTATGATGCCTTCCTGACCGTGTTTGGCGAAGTTCAGACCCGTGATGCCTGCCGCGAGTGTGTTCTGCACGCCGACTTCTTCGCCGCCGTTCGAGAAGTCTATCGCTTCGAGGGCTCCGCCTTCCGCGATTATCGTCTGGGCGGGCTCGAACACAGGTTCCAGCCATTTATAGAAACTTTCGTTGCCGACATTTATGCCCATATCTTTTATTACATGTGGCACACCGACATAGCCGCCGACTGTAGCCGCGAAAGCGAGTACGATAAGCGCTATCGTCATTGCCGGTGGCGATTCGTGCGGATGCGCGTTCTGCGGAAGTCTTTCTTTTCCGTGGAACGTCATGAATATCAGGCGGAACATGTAGAACGCGGTCATCACCGCCGCCAGGGCGCCGACCGCCCACAGGATACTACCAAGCGGGAAGCCGCCTATCGTCAAACTGAACGGCGCGTTGAATGCCTTCCAGAGAATTTCGTCTTTGCTGAAGAAACCGGACAGTCCGGGAACGCCCGCGATTGCCATCGAGCCGATCAGGAATGTGAACCAGGTGATCTTCATATATTTCCACAGGCCGCCCATGTTTCTCATATCCTGCGGGTCCGCATGGCTGCCCGCGTCGTGGAAAGCGTGTTCGCAGGAGTGGATCACCGCGCCGTAACACAGGAAGAGCAGCGCTTTGAAGAAGGCGTGCGTCATCAGGTGGAATACGCCGACGGAGAACGCGCCTACGCCGCAGGCGAGGAACATATAGCCGAGCTGGCTGACAGTCGAATAAGCCAGAACGCGCTTGATGTCGTTCTGTACAAGGCCGATCGTAGCCGCAAAAATCGCAGTCGCCGCGCCGACGATTGCCACCACCATCATTGTTGTCGAAGACAGCGCAAAGAGCATCGAGAGGCGCGCGACCATGTATACGCCCGCCGTGACCATCGTCGCCGCGTGTATCAGCGCACTGACGGGCGTCGGACCTTCCATCGCGTCGGGCAGCCACACATAGAGCGGAATCTGCGCCGACTTTCCCGTCGCGCCAAGGAACAGCGCGAGTGTAATGATCGTTACAAGAGGCAGCCCCAGTATCGGTGTCGCCGCGCTCAAGGCGGTCTTCACGGGCATCGTGCCCGCTCCCATGAACCAGGGTGTCACCGCCGCGTTGATTTCGAGCGTATGGAATATGTCTTTAAAATTGAGTGATCCGAATATCCAGAAAATCGCGAGCATGCCGAGCAGGAAACCGAAGTCGCCTACCCTGTTGACAATGAATGCTTTCTTACCCGCATCGGCGGCGGAGTCTTTGTGATACCAGAAGCCGATGAGCAGATACGAGCACAGCCCGACCAGTTCCCAGCCTACAAAGAGCAGCGCAAGGCTGTTGGCCAGCACCAGCACCAGCATCGAAAATGTAAAAAGATTGAGGTATGTAAAAAATCTCTTATATCCCGGGTCGTTTTCTATGTAGCCGAGTGAATAGACGTGAATGATAAAACCTACTCCGGAAACGACAAGTATCATCACCGAAGAAAGCGGGTCCAGCATTATGCCGAACATGATCTTTGTGGTTCCGGCCGCGATCCAGGGGAAAACATCGACGATCACGCGCCGCGCGTCGACCGGCATACCGGCGAGTTGCGCCACACAGGCTATTGAAAGAAGGAATGAGCAAAGGACGGTAAAGCAAGCCAGCAGGCCGACAGTCGTTTTCGACAGCTTTTTTCCGAAAAAGCCGTTGATCAGAACACCGGCCAGGGGAAAGAGCGGTATCAGCCACGCCCATTGTGTAATTGTGTTTTGTGCCGCTTCCTGCAACTCGTTCACCATTTCATAATATTCATGTCATCGACATTTACAGTCTTTTTGTTTCGGAAGATAGAGATAATTATCGCCAGTCCCACAGCCACCTCGGCCGCCGCGACCGTCATGATAAAGAATACGAATATCTGCCCGTCCAGCGAATTCATAAAGTGCGCGAAAGCGACAAACGTCAGGTTCACCGAGTTGAGCATCAACTCGATGGACATGAAGATCACTATGGCGTTGCGCCGGGTCAGCACGCCCGTCACACCTATTGCGAACAGTATCGCCGCTAGTATGAGATAATCGTTAAGCCCTATCATAGTTTCCTCTTTGCAAGTATCACTGAACCGATGATAGCCATCAGCAATAATATCGAAACCGCCTCGAACGGGTATATGTATTTCGAGAACAGCAACATTCCGAGAAGTTCCGTGTTTCCGGCTTTTGCCACCATTTCCTGCGTGACGCCGCCCTGGCGCGCACCGGCGATTGTCGCCACATGCGCTATCGCCAGAAGTTGCCCCAGCACTGCGATGCCGAATAAGAACCCGAAAATCTTCCGCATCGGGTGTTTCAATCCTTCGAGCGTTTCGCCCGCGTTCAGCAACATGATGACGAACAGGAAAAGAACCATTATCGCACCGGCATAGACTATCACCTGCACCGCCGCGATAAACTGCGCATTAAGAAGTATGTAAAGAACAGCAACGGCAAATAAAGTGAGCACGAGGAACAGAGCGCTGCGGATCGCGTTCGGGTGCAGTATCACCAGAAGCGCGCACAGCACCGCGAATCCCGCCGTCGAGTAAAACAGTATCTGTGTCAGTGTCGGCATTACCATTTTTGTTCAGTCCGTACCGATTCCGTCCTCTATCTTATTGACGCAACGACACAGTCGTTGCATTCCAGATTATATTTATCTGTCTTTCATCGTTTCCAAAGTACACACTGGAAACGAATGAGAACGAAAACTCCAGCTTTCACGTTAAGTTTTATTTGTACTTCGATGTATCCTCAAGCAAGTTTGAGAATGCATCGCTCCTAGTGATATTTCTCCTGCCGCGTCAGCGCAGAAGCATCATTTTTATCATATAATACGCGCCCGTGCCGACGATATTCAGCAGCGCCAGCGGGAGCATTACTTTCCAGCCGAGGTCCATCAACTGGTCATACCTGAATCGCGGCAGCGTCCACCTGACCCATATAAACAGGAAGCTGAACAGCAACACCTTGCCGGTGAACACGCCTATCTGCACCAGTGCCCTTGCCACCGCCGGCAATGCCGTTACGTATCCGTTCCCCCACGGCAGCAGCCAGCCGCCGAAGAACAGCGTCGTCATCAGTGCCGCGGACGTTATCATATTCGAGTATTCGGCCATAAAGAACATCGAGAACTTCATACTGCTGTACTCGAGGTGGTAGCCCGCTACGATTTCCGCTTCGGCCTCGGGAAGGTCGAAAGGCACCCTGTTGGTTTCCGCGAATGCCGCGACAAGAAATATCAGGAACCCCAGCGGCTGCACAACACAACCCCACTTGGGAATAAACGGCAACCACGATATATATCCGCTCTGCATTGTTACCATGTTGCTTAGCGAAAGCGACTCATAGACCATGAGCAAGCCGATGATGCTCAGTCCCATCGAGAGTTCGTAACTTATCATCTGCGCCGAGCCGCGAAGGCCGCCCAGCAGCGTGTACTTATTGTTCGAGGAATATCCGGCGATAACGATACCATACACGCCGAGCGATACGATGCCCAGTATATAAAGGACGCCGACATTCACTTCCGCTATCTGGAGTTGCACAGTCTGACCGAGAATCTCGACTGAAGTGCCGAACGGCACAACCGCGAATGTGATGAATGCGGGCACTATGGTCAGTATCGGGGCCAGCAGGAAAAGCGTCTTGTCCACATGATTAGGAATAATGTCTTCTTTAAAGAGGAATTTGGCACCGTCGGCCAGCGGCTGGAGCAAACCCTTGGGTCCACACCTGTTGGGGCCGAGTCTGTCCTGCATAAACGCGCTGAACCGGCGCTCGGCCAGACTGTAGTACGCCACGCCCGTGATGACCACCGCGAACACGGCAACTATCTTCACTGCCGTGATCCCCAGCATGATCAGCGTTTCGTTGTCGATACCAATTGATTCAAGCATTCAGCTTCTTTACACTCCGGCTCAGTGATGGTCGATTTTCCTCGGCCGCCTGTCGCAGCCGAGCGGGCCGCCCACCGTGCATTCGCCCGTCTGTATGTGTTTCGTAAACTCGCTTTTGAACTTCTTCACAAACCCTTCCGTAGGCATCGCGGCCGCGTCACCCAGCGGACAGAGGGTTCTCATCTTTATATTATCGCAAATCTTTAGTATCTGTTTTATGTCGCTCATCTTGCCCTTGCCGAGTTCTATGTTTCTGACAATCCTCAGCATCCACGGCACTCCCTCGCGGCACGGCGTGCACTGCCCGCAGCTTTCATGCGCGTAGAACTCGAGCAGACGCCGCGTCACACGCACCAGGCATACTGTTTCGTCCAGCACGATCATACCGCCCGAACCCGCCATGCTTCCCGCCTTCATCAGGCTGTCGAAGTCCATCTTCGTGTCGAGTTCTTTCGGACTCATAGCCGGCGCGGACGAACCGCCGGGTATAATCGCCTTCAGTTTCTTGCCGTCCTTAACACCGCCTGCAATATCGAGCAGTTCCTGTAATGTCGTGCCCATGGGCAATTCATAGAGGCCGGGTTTCTCGACCATTCCGCTCACGCCGAAAATCCTCGTGCCGGGATTCCGCTCCGAACCGACTTCCGCATACTTTTCCGCTCCGTTGACAATGATCCACGGCACATTCGAGAGTGTTTCGACGTTATTGACGACCGTCGGCCCCTGGAAAGCACCCACGATCGCCGGGAACGGCGGTTTCAGCCGCGGCTGGCCGCGCTTGCCCTCGAGAGATTCGATCAGCCCCGTCTCTTCGCCGCATACATAAGCGCCCGCTCCGCGATGCACTGTTATGTGGCATTCGAAGTTCTTGCCAAGTATATTTTCGCCCAGAAAACCCTTCTCGTAGGCTTCGTCGATAGCTTCGTCCAGTATATCCGCCGGTTTGACGAACTCGCCCCTTATATAAATGTATGCGTCCCTGATACCGATAGCGTAACACGCGATTACGATCCCCTCGATCAGCATGTGAGGGTCGCGCTCCATAATGAGACGGTCTTTGAACGTGCCCGGCTCGCCTTCGTCTGCATTGCAACAGAGATATTTGGGCTTTTCGGCTTTTACCGGCACGAAACTCCATTTTAGCCCCGTCGGGAATCCCGCACCGCCGCGTCCTCGCAGCCCCGACGCTTTCAGTATATCAACAATGTCTTTGGGCTGGTGTTCTTCCAGCGCCTTTTTTAGCCCGTCATAAACGCCGTTGCCCATCGCCGTGTCTATGTGGCGCTGGTTATCGTCGTCGACGAATCTTGTGAGTCTTTTTATATCTTCGCTCATATAAAATTCGTAGCCGCTCCGCGACTTATTCGAGGCCTTTCAGAATTTCATCTATTTTCTCTTCAGTCAAATCTTCGTAATAATCATCGTTTATCTGCATCACCGGCGCAGTGCCGCACGAACCGAGACACTCGACGCTCGAAAGCGTGAACTTCTTGTCTTCCGTAGTCTCCCCATCGCCGATTTTGAGCTTTTTTGAAAGGTAATCGAAAAGATGGTCCGCCCCGAGAAGCGAACAGGAGATGTTTGTGCAGACCTGTATGTGGTACTTGCCGACCGGCTTTTTATTGTACATCGTGTAGAACGTCGCAACGCCGTGCACATGCGTCACAGGCAGATCAAGATAACCGGCCACATATTCTTCCACCTCGGAGGATATGTAACCGAATTCCTTCTGCGCAAGATGCAGCGTCGGAAGCAGAGCAGCCATCACACTGGGATACCTGCTTTTAATCTTCTCGATACGTTCTTTTGTTTCAGCCGAAAAATCCATTTCCCAAGTTGCGCCGGCTGGTTGCGCCGGTCTTCAACATCTCCATAAAAATCTTTTAAAACTTTAAGCGTTAACAGGTGAACACCTGCCGGATTGCATAACAATCGCTGAATTTTATGTGAAACAATCAAGCGTGTCAAGCGATTGTGGTAAAATGCACAAACTTTTTTTTGTTTTTTTCACAAGCCCTTTTTCCAATATTTACAGCTTGCACATATCATATTATCTATTACATTGTCTATTACATTATCGCCCCGAAGATTTTTATGCAAATATAAATTTGACTAATAAAGCGTTAGCTATATGAGATAAAGCGTTTATCAATAAGAATTGCGTATGTAGGATCGTGAAACAACATGGTGTCGTGTCAACTTTGCATCGTGTGTAATTAGTTATTCTGCAACACTTTAGACATCTGAAGTAAAGTCGTGGAATTCCGGAGGGTGTGCGACATAAAAGTGAGTTAAAAGCAACCACATTTTTAATGTGCGAAAAACAGGGACTGGTAACGCTGTTTTTTAGTGTTACATCATTTTCAATACAGCCGTTGTTGTTAAAGTCGGCGGAAATGCACAAAAACGCTCTTTGCGAGTTCTCTATTGTCGCTTATTGTCTGTTGACAAATGTCATCCGTGACTTTTTACACACGAATCAACTTTGTATCGACGTTTTGAGTGTAGGGCGGAGTCATCATGCGGAGTCGGCGGAGGTTTTGATGATGTTTTTTCCGGCTTGTTTAGCGACGTACATGGCGTGGTCGGCCTGGAAGAAAAGATTTTCGTAGCGGTTGGTGTCCAGAGGATAGGTGGCCGCTCCCCCGCTGATTGTCACAAAGATGTCTTCATCTCTGTTGTCAATAGTTGCAGCCGCGATGCGGGCGCGTATTCGTTCGGCGATCATTTTCGCGTCCTCACGGTCGGTGTCCGGAAGGATCACGACAAATTCTTCGCCTCCGTAGCGGGCGGCAGTATCGGACAGCCTGAGGTTATTCTTAATTATCCCGGCGACTTTCTGCAAAACGACGTCGCCTGTCTCGTGGCCGTAGGTGTCGTTGAATATTTTAAAATTATCGATGTCGAACACGAGCAGTGAAAGGTTGGTGCCGCTCCTTTTAGCTTTTTCCGCTTCTTTTCGGAACTGGTTCTGGTAGAAGCGCCGGGAGTACACGCCTGTGAGCGGGTCGGTGATAGCATCCATGTAGAGGCGCGAGTTTTCGATGGAGACCGCCGCCTGATTGGCGATTGCGATCAGCGATGTCATGTCCATCCAGTCGAAGCCGGCGGCATCGTCTTTTTTGTTCAGAACTTCGAGCGCGCCGAGTGTTTTTTTCTTCACCTTCAGTGGCACACAGAGCATGTTGCGCACGGGAAAATCCACAGCATCCGCGATCCTGCTGCTGAACCTTGGCTCGACCGTGACATCGGGAACATTGAGAGGCCGGCCATGGAGCGCCACCCAGCCGGCGACGCCTTCACCTGGTTCCAGATGATAGTTTTTCAGTTCATCCGCCCTCGCGCCGATCGCCGCTTTGAAATATGCCCGTTGCGATTCTTCATCCAGCAACAGTAGCGAACTCGCCTCGGCGTTCGATATGGACGAGGCCGTGATCAGCGCATATTCAAGTATCTGGTCGAGATCGAGGCTGGAACTTATCAGTGTGCTGACATGAATAAGTGAATTGATGTGGCTGATTTTCTTTATCCACATCCTCATGATCCTGGTGACATAAATAGAAACCGAATAGGGCTTGAGCGCAAGCGCAAGTTGCTCGATAGCGTTTTCTGATGCGGCTTCTGCGCCGTTATTGCGTATCGCGGTGGCGCAGCCGAAGACCTTTTCCTCATGCACGAGGGGCACACAGATTGCGGATGTCGCGCCTTCGACCCAGCCCCTGATTCTCTCCCAGTCGGTGTTTCCCGTGCCGGTGAAATCGTTTGTCGCCTTGGGCTTTCCGCTGATTATTGTCGCAATGTCCGGTTCGGACTCGGGGTTGTTGAACCTGCGACTTTCCCAGTTTGTTTTTCCGCCGGACAGTGAGAGTGTTACGCAGGTGTTTTTCTCTTCTTCCACGGGGAAAGTCAGCGCGAGCAGGCTGATGCGCTCCTTCTGCTGTATTTCTTCGAGCATACGTGTGAATATCCTGTCGGGATCGTCGTAGTCGAGGTCTACAAAAGGTACGTTGAACAGGTCTTCAGTATTTTCCGGCATGTGATTTCTTCCAATAATTTGATAAAAGTATAAGGATAATCAGAAAAATTTGAAAGCCGCGAGAATGAGGCCGGCCGCGGCCAGCAGCCATGTATAAGGAAGTGTTTTTCGTGTGAAAACATTAACATCTTCGCCAAGGAAACCGGCGATCCACGCGTTGTGCGTGTTCGTCGGGTCGCTTACTCCCTGTATCATTCCGACGGAATAAAGCATTCCCATGACGGCCACCGGCGGCAGCACTCCTGTGGAAATGATTATCGAGCCCACCGCGATGCCCATACCCCATACGTTGAACGGCCCGCGATAGAGCGCGAGCGGCGCCAGCGCCGTGAAAACTATTACATATAATATTGGCGAACCGGGGATTATCTGTTTCAGCACGGGCTCCATGTATGTGCTCACAGCGGGGTCCCACACGACGCGGATTGTCATGCCGATGCCGATTATGAGGGCGATGACCGGCGCGGACGCGCTTATCGCGTCGAATATTGCCTTCGCCATTCTCTGAAACCTGCCGTTGGGGCCGCGGCCAGTGGTGATGAGGCAGTAGATGACACCTATGAGAAGCGCCGTGTTTATCGGAAAATCATATATGTCTTTTTTCGTGAGCATGTCGGCGATGTTGAAGCTTAGAATAAGGAAAATAGGTACTACGGGCGACAGCAGGGCGAGCCCGCCCGCGGCAGGAGCGTCTCCCGCCGCGCTCTTGCGCTGCACGGCCCAGAACGCCGACGCCGCTTTCCGCGCGTTCAGCAATATGAACGCAACGATTACGACAAGGAATATACCCGCGAAGGGAACTACAAAGGACAGGAGTTTTTCATAAGCGACTGACTCTTCCATGCCGCCGGCCTTGAGCACATTTATGAACAGTGCCCAGTTTACAGGGTTGAACGCGCCGCCCAGGCTCATGCCCAGCAGGAAGATCGAGCCGGCGACCGGCGCGCTGATTCCCAGGCTCAACAGCACCGGCAGCACGATGGTCGCTACCATGATCACGCCGCCGAGGCCCGCCAGCGATGTGAACAGCAGCGCCGTCGCACCGGTCAGCAGCAGGCACATCACAACTTTGTTGTCCCCGCCGAGTTCCGACGCCCACCGGATGATTGTTCTCGACACGCCGCTTGCTTTCAGCAGCTCCGCCAGTACTGCTCCCAGCAGCACAGTGATGACATATTTCAGGAGCCGCGGCATTCCCTCCTCGATTACCACGCGCACGAAATCCTTGAGAAAAACCACCGCGTTCGAGCCGGGATATGTGAATGAAACCTCGTGGTAGAAAACGCCGCCCACAACATACAGCGCCGCGGCCATGAGCGGCAGGGCGATAAGCGCGGGCATCCTGCCGGTGTACATCAGCGCGGCGAAAACGAAAAAGACGCAGAAAAGCAGAATTCCTATGGCGGTCGGTGTCATAAATTATCTTCCATGTTTTCCTGGCTGCGCGTGCCGCCGGAGCCGTTTTTATTCCCGCTGTCGGCATCAGGTTCGTGTTCGGGCTCATGCTCGCGGCGCTTCGTCGGGATGCGGATCAGTACGTTTATTATGCGGCGACCGGCCATCTTTTCGACGACAAGTTCTATATCGTCGATAGTAAGGGCGTCACCCTGGCGGGGCAGCCGGCCAAGCTGGCTCATAATGAGTCCGCCCAGCGATTCGTAGCCTTCTTCATCAGGCAATTTTATGTCGAGTATTTCGTTGAGTTCGGTTACATCCATGCGGGCGTTCACACGGACAGTGTCCCCGGAAGTCCAGCGGTAGAGCGGTTCTTCAGTGTCGTATTCGTCGCGTATTTCGCCCACGATCTCCTCGATTACATCCTCGATCGTCACGAGGCCGGCCGTGCTGCCGTATTCGTCGATCACTATCGCTATGTGTGCGCGCATCGACTGAAATTCGTGCAGCAGGTCGTCCACCATTTTCGATTCCGGGACAAAGTACGCCTCACGCAGAATCGGCCTGATGTTTTCATTGTCGCGTCCTTCGCGCAGGGCTTTCAGTATGGCGTTCGAGTTTATGATGCCGACAATATTATCTTCGTTGCCGTCGAAAACGGGGATTCGCGAGTGATTGACCTCGTCGATGAATCTCGCTATTTCGATTACGGTGGAATCCGCGGAGGCACAGTGCATGTCGGGGCGCGGCACCATCACTTCTTTCACCTGCGTCTCTCCGAACTCGAATATGCTGCGGATCATATCGCTTTCATCTTTTTCCAGTACACCCTGCCGCTCGCCGCGGTCGACCATGTGTATGATCTCAGCTTCTGAAACATATGAACTCTGCGGTATGCCGCCCTTGCCGCCGAACATCTTTATTATCGCGTTTCCCACCCAGAGCAGCGTGTTGCCCAGCGGCGATAGTATCCTGTCGGAAATCAGCAGCGGCCTGATCAGTTTCGTTGCGTATTCGGGCGCATTGTGATATGCCACGATCTTCGGGATGAACTCACAGAATATCAGCACGAATACCGAGACAAACCCGATGCTTATCACCGTTCCCGACCATTCGGGCAACTTCCATTCTTTAACAAAATACTAAATGAGGTTTTCGGCGACGATCGCCGATGTAATATTCAGCACATTGATGCCGATGAGCATTGTGGTGAGCAGGCGGTTGGGGTTTTCTATCCATGCTTCGAAATACTTCGCCATGCGCGGATGCTCCTCCTGCAACAGGCGCAGGCGACTCCGGCTCAGCGAAATAAGAGACGTTTCCGTCGCGGAAAAGACTGCGCTTCCGACAAAAAGAAGCAGCAGCAGTAAGAATCCTGATATTAGATATGGTTCCACCTTGATTCAGTTTGAACTGTAAATAAACTCCTCACCGCCGTTAATTGTATATTCCACCATACATATTATATTCCATCAGATCGCGCTTATTTTGGAAAGTGAAAAGATTTTTGTCCGGTCGTCGGCAAACCGGATGAGACCGGATTCGCATAAAAAACGAAGCCTGTCTCCCGATTTTTACTGTTTTCTAATACAATATTGCAGTGACGACGGCATGGTCGAAAAATTTGTGATATTAATCAAATATTTCGCACACCCGGCGCGTAGATACTGATAGAACGGAAAAGACAAGCTTGGGCAGGACCGACGAAGAACTTATGGAACTGTTCACGAGTGGAAACGCGGAAGCTTTCGACGAACTGTACGAAAGATACCGCGGGCCGCTCTACAGGTTTATTGCCATGAGGCCGGGCGTCGGCAGTGAGACCGCCGAGGAAGTGCTCCAGGAGGTATTCATCAAAATAATGAACGGCGCGCGGAGGTTCGACACTTCCCGCAAGTTCTCCAGCTGGATGTTCAAGATCGCGGACAATGCACTCATGGACGCCCTGCGGCGCGTGAAAACCCGCGCTGAGCGTACCCGCGACGCGGAACAATCCTTCGAGACCGTCAGGGGCCCTGAAGAGGAGTACCGGATCGACGAACAGGCACGCACGATACGCCGTCTCATTCTCGAACTACCGCCCGGGCAGCGCGACGTGGTGATTCTCAGGGAATATGCCGGTCTTCCTTTCAAGGACATCGCCGACATTCTCGATTGCCCTCTCAATACCGCGCTCGGTCGTATGCACAGCGCTTTAAAAAAATTAAAAGAGATGCTGGAAGAGGAACATCGTTAAAAGGCGTGTTTCCGTTCAACGGATAAAAAGGAAACGTAACTGTTCACGGGGGACATTGAAAATAATGCGTTAAACACCTGACGATTCTTCGCTTCGCTCAGAATGACAACCCGCGGATTTTGAGTTTAACGGCACTATCAGAAAATCCTGGAATGCAAAAACGTCAGTTTTTGCGAAATGCGACTTCTTCACAGTTGCAACGACACAGTCGTTGCATTCCAGAAATTTCAGATGT
>JAJRTR010000085.1 GCA_024278215.1 bacterium | reverse complement strand
GTCCCGTCGGTAGCGTCATAAGGTATTTCTTCGTCGCTGTTCTCACTGCTCAGACCGGGGGCGTCGCGGGCAGGCAACATATTTTCATTTTCGTGATTCGACAATTTCGTCCACCCTGTCGTTGACGGCTTTTATATCCTCAAGCGGCAGCTTCGCGTCACGGCTGAATGTGAGAAGCCCGTTCGCTTCCTGTTCCGTGTCATACTGCTGCGTATAGCAGTAGCCGTGAAAGAGGTCGTCCTCGGCGATTGCAATCGTGTAGTCCCTGAAATTATCCAGCAGCGGTCGCTCGTCGGTTTTATAGAAGCCGAAACCGCCGTACTCGCTTATCACTATCGGCTCTCCGTTGTATTTCGCGCCGGGGGCGAGCGGAGACACGGGTGTGCGGGCCGGGTCGAGGCGGCCGATAATATTTTTCGCCTCGAACGCCATGTTCTCAGACGACCGCAATCGTTCATAATACTCCCTGCACCTGTCCACCGATCCGAGATAATGGTGCAGGTCCATTATATCTGTCTGCACATGTTCGAAACCGCTGTTGTCCACAACCGGACGGGTCGGGTCGAGTTCATGCGTCATCCGTTTTATCTCGACAATGAAATCGCGCACACGGCTGGAAACAACAAGGTTATTGACTCCCCAGCTTTCGTTGAACGGCACCCATGTTATGATGGAAGGATGGGCTCTGTCGCGGCGAATGACATCGGTCCACTGCTGCCGAATCGCGTGCCGCATCCTGCGCGACCACAGGAACGCCGACGGCATTTCCTCCCACACAAGCAGCCCCAGCGCATCGCACCAGAAAAGAAACTTCGGGTTTTCTACCTTCTGGTGCAATCGCACCCCGTTGAATCCCATATCGAGCGCCTGCTCGACATCACGCCGGAACCAGTCCCAGCTTTCAGGTGTGTAGTGGCCGCCGGGGAAATAGCCCTGGTTGAGCAGCATCTTCAGATATAGCCGTTCGCCGTTGAGCAATATCTTGCCGTCTTCGACTGCAATCGACCTGAAACCGATATAAGTTTTCACAGTGTCGAGTGCTTCGCCGTCGGCACTCAGGACTTCCAGCACGACCCTGTAGAGCGCGGGGGCAGTGTGGCTCCACAAACACGGCGATTCCAGTTTGAGCTCCGTGGAAACCGGCGAGGGAGTAGATTCCAATATTTCAAATCTATCGCTTACGCTTGCAATCCTGGCACCGTCGTCGTCAAGTATGCCGACGCGCAAAGTATACCCGCCCGCGTCGCCGGTCGCGTCTGCCGCTATGTGTGCGAGTCCGGTACCCGGATCGGTGTCTATTTTTATGTTTCGCAGGTACGCCCGGCCCGCGCTCTCGAGATAAACACTCTGCCATATACCACTGACGGTTGTATAAAATATGCTGAAGGGTTTGGAAAAGAAAGACTGTTTGCCACGCGGCACACGCAGGTCGAGCGTGTCGGTGACACGGACAATAAGTTCGTTGTCGCCGGCACGCGCAGCCTCCGTTACATCTGCGCGCAGTGGCGTGTAGCCGCCTCTGTGGGTTCCGACAAAAGTACCGTTAAGCCATACGCCCGCCTCGTAATCAACAGCGCCTATATTCAACAGGACACTTCGCCCGTCGACAAATTCTTTATCGAGTTCGAACCGGTGCCGGTACCACATCACGCCCGGCGCGCTTGTCGCCGCTACACCCGAAAGCTCCGATTCGACACAGAAAGGAACATTTATCTTCCGGTCCCAGCGCACATGATTGATGCTTCTTGCGAACGGACCGAGGTCGACGGGCTCGCTGCTGAAGTCCCACTCACCGTCCAGGACAAGTGTTTGTTCTCTGATCCTGTCGGGGCGCGGGTATTCCGAGAACTCCCTGATCCAGTGCGCCATTAGCAAACCTCTTTCATATGCTGATAATTCATTATATTCATGTGCGGCGATAACGGTTGCAAACACTTATCACCACAACGAACTGAGCATGGATTCTAAGTCCTTCATATAGCCGAGCCTGTCGACGACTCCGACACAGAACAGGGGAAGAATGAAAAGAGAGCCGATCAGGCAGAGTGTCCCGAATTTTCTGTCTTCAGTGTTCAGCGATCTTATAAAGAATAATCCCGCGGCAATACCGAGCGGCGGAAAGGCGAAACAAATAAGATAGATCAGGGACCTGTGAGTACCGCCCGGCACTACTTGCGGAGCAGTCTCTGATTCACTTCCAATTAATGTTTTCGATGCGTTTTTTTTCATTCTTGCTGCTGCGCAAACCAGGAAATACGTAATCTTACATGAAACAATGTTATAAAAAGGCAAGAGGCTCTGTATTCTTTACCTGTTTTATTATAATATAAGATGACTTTGCAAAGTAGCGAAAGAGAAGATTTATGGCAATCAGAATATGTGTGCTCGGAAGCGGCAGCGGTGGGAATTGCACGCTTTATGAAACTGAAGACTACCGGCTGTTGATAGACGCGGCGCGGCTTCCTCAAAAATACATAAAGCATCAGCTTGAAAATCTCGGCACAAGCATAAATGAAATAAACGGAATTTTCGCCACGCATATACATGGCGACCATGTCGACAAAAACACGCTGGGCCTCAGCCGCAGATATGACATACCGATCATGATACACTCGGGCTCGCGCGACGACTTGATGCGGCGCGACGCAAGATTTAAGGAACTCGAGCGCGTCGGCCTCATCCGATACTTCGACAGCGGCACCGTCGAATTGCGGGAGAATCTTAAAATCAGGGCTTTCAATGTAAACCACGGCTCCGGCGGCTGGAACAGGGATATCGTGGGCAGACCTGTCGGATTCAGAATAACTTACAGCAACGGCGGCAGCGACACCTGCGTGGCACACACTACCGACCTAGGCGAAGCGACTCCGGAAGTGCTGAAATCAATAGCGGATGTGGAAGCGCTTGTCATCGAGAGCAATCACGATGTGGCCATGGAAAAGAATTCCCGCCGCCCGCCGTTCCTTGTAAAATGGGTGCTTGGCTCTCGCGGCCACCTGTCCAACGATCAGGCCGCCGAAGCTATAGCCCACTGCGTTTCACACGGACAAGGTCTCCTCAAACACGTCTTTCTCGCCCACCTCAGTGAGGATTGCAACGCGCCCCGGCTCGCCCTCGACACTGCGCAGCACACTCTCGACACTCTCGACGCATCCGGCACCAGCCTTCACTTAACAGCCCAGCGCACACCAAGTGAAGAGATCATTTTGTGATGAATCAGCAAAAAGCGCCCGGATTGCTACGGACGCTTCATTAACCGCAAACTATTCACATTTAGAATATCATCGGTAAAACTCAGATCGTCGACACTTTGCAGAGACGCTTGTTGACAAACCTGTCGAGTTTTTCTATCTGGCGTTTCTGCGTTTCCGAGCAATATATACGAATGTCCTGGCACTGTGAGGACAGCTTTTCCAGGAATTTCTCGAATGTCTCATTATTGACATCGGCCAGAGGTGTAATATTGATCTTGACGGCTCGAAGCGAGAACTGCGGTCTGTCTTTCAGGCGTTTGATGAGTTTTCTTGCAGTCTTTTTCTTCAACGTGCCGCTGAAATGCAGAGAAAGCTCATAAGTGCCGCCCTGGTTTTCAAGAAACGCCCATGTTTTCCTGTTCCTGAGTAGAGCTTCAATGCGGCCTTTCATTTCTTTATATACTGCGGGTTCGAGTCTGAACCGGGTTTTGTAGGCTTTCGGATTGTGCGCTTCGTAGCCGAGTTTGAGCTTGAAGCGGGCGATGCTTGCGGCAGTAAAAACGAAAGACGACGCGATCCAGTTTGTTACAGCGCGCGATCCGAAATGCGATTTGTACCGCTGAATTACGTCCATGGTGAGTTCTTTCATGTGCTTTGTCGGAGCAAGCCATTTCAATGCCGCAAGTATGTAATATGCCGCTTCACATCTTTTCCTCTTCTGCTCCAATCTCTTGAGCATGAACTCATCTTCTGTTTTTCCGTCCAGCGCTTCGAATCCGTTTATCATAGTATCCGCCCAGCGAACGACCGAAGGGCCCAGCACATTGTATTCCTTCTGGAATGCTTCTTTGATAATTACCTGCGTTTCTTCTTGCGTGAAATTCGGATGGTCGAACCATATCCGGTGCTGACCGTGCCATTCTTCGTAGGGAATGTCTTCGCGCAGGATTCCATTTGCCTTATAATCTTTATAAAGCTTTGTCTGAGGCAGCGGGCCGAGCTGCATGAATTGCGTGAAGTCCGGTTTCAGGCTGATGGCGAAGTCGATGTCCTCCCATATCGTTTCTTTGTCGTGATGTTCGAGGAAAAGAATGTTCGACGCGAGTACCAGAATGCCGTTTGCGCGCAGGTCGGAGATAAGTTTGGGAACATCTATCCCCTTCGTCTTTTCAAAGAGCATCTTTTTGGACTCCACACCGACCCAGATATAGCCGACGCCGAGCCTCACCATATTATCAATACCGAATGCCGTGATAGCTTCCGCTGACGAGAACAGGCTGAAGGTGAACGGCCTGTCGTGCTCTTCCATCAGGTCGAGCAGTTCCATCGCCCGGTCCTTGTGCAGCAGGAAGTTTTCATCCATGACAAAGAATTCCTCTGTCCCGAGTTCGTCCGAGATGCGGCACATCGTGTCGAATAGTTCCTGCCCGGTCTTCATGAAAGGATAATATGTGTGATCATAGAAATCCGATGTGCAGCAGAAACGGCAGGCATTGGGACATCCGACACCAGGAATGAGCAAACCCGAATTCTGCGGAATAGGCAGCCCAAGCACGCGCTTATGGTCCGCGGCGTTTATCACAGGGTGCGAAATCGGCGCATCCACATCTTCGCCGAAAAGTTTTCTCAACTGGTGGATTCCTTCACCGCGAAAGTAGTAGTCGGCGTCGATCAATTCCTCGATGTCCGGTATACGGGTGCCGTGGCCGCCAAGTATTATCTTCGTCGTGGGCGACACTTCTCTGGCTATCTCGGCCATCTTTTTTGCTTTGATAAAATTTGGCGTAATGAAGGATATGCCCACGTAGTCATATCCTTTACGCAACTCTTTGCGAAACTGTTTCAGCGACGGGAAATCAAGTATTACCGTCGGCATCTTGATATTCTCCGCGATGAAGTACAGTCCGAAACTTTTATGATTGTACCTTATGGAAAATATTTCCTGTTCTCGTGTAACCTGATTGTGAAACAGTTCGAGCTTGTTCTCTTTTCTGCCGTATTCGTCGTCTACGCCGAACGGCCTGAAAACCGATGTTAATAATAAAGACATATTTCCTCCGACAGCATCTGCCCGTGTCCCGTGCACGCTTAAATAAAATCAAACAGCCCGGAGATTCAGGGGTACCGATATTTGTTGCTTATTGACAGTTTATGTCAGACTGCCCAAATCTGCAATACCAACACAACATTATTTTATCAACCAGCATATATTACCTATTATAATAGATTAACACAATAAAGCCAATTGTAAAATTATGATTAGGCTGCGATCGACTGCAATTGTCCATAGCTGCGTTGTCGGCACAAAATTATCCTCAACGTACTCGGAGAGTACGCCTGCGGGGATTTTGCACCTTCGCCTTGCTTCTGAAAAATTTCGTTCGATCTCGCTACGAACATAATTTTGCAACTGGCTCAATAAAAAGTAGAAGCGGAAACCCTAAGGAAGCCGATTGCCGGATAATGCGGATTGCGGAAGAGCCTTCTGTTCCTCAATGGGGAACACGACACCTCATCTGCAATATACTCAATTCTATATTATGCCTGCTATTATTATTATTTGAAGAATGATGCAAGTATCCCTTTAAGGGAAAATACCGTTCTCGGATCGACAGTCTCCGTAATGACCCCGATGATGGCGTCGTGCAGGTATCTACTGGCATTAACGCGTTTTGTGACAAAATCATTCAGCCACGGCATCGCAAGCCAGTTTTCGGCAATCTTATAACCTATGTATTTGTCGGAAAGCCTGTCATTAAGAAGGCGCGCGAAGTTCTTGTAAGCGCTGAAATCACCGGATTCCAGCGCTTTGTGGACAGTGCCGGCCGCGATCTCGGCGGTCTCCATTGCCTTGCCTATCCCCTCGCCTGTGAAAGGGAATGTCGTACCGACGGTTTCGCCGATAGCGAGCACGTTTCCAGGGCCGACAGGCTCTGCGCCCTGAAGTCCCGTTCGCAGCGGCGCGCCTCGCAGGGGTGTCTGCTCCTCGAGCGAGGCCATAATTTCTTTCATCGGCGGGAATTCATGCGCGAAAGTCCTGTACAAATGCTTGAGATCGACCTTGTCGCGGGGCGAGTTCCTGAAAGCAACACCGCAGCCGACATTGTACCAGTTGTCTTTCATCGGGAATACCCAGCAGTAGCCGGGAACAATCGACCTGTCGAAAGAAACAATCATCGTATCTATTTCTTCGAGCGACCTGACATAACGCCTGATCGCGACCGCGCTGGGCCGGCGGCGGCGCACCATGCCGTGTTTTTTAATCAGATTCAAGCTGCATCCGGTGGCCACAAGCGCGGTTCGCGCTCTTATCTTTTTCGCTTCGTTTCTTAATGTGATCGTAACCGACCCGTCCGGCTCCGTCTCGAATTCTCCGACATCGCCTCGCACAAAGACCGCTCCCTTATCCACCGCTACGTTGGTAATTATCGTATCGAGCACGATTCGCCTTAACGTAATATATTCGCCCGGAACAGTCATCTCTATCCGTGACGGACTGTACACTGAGCCTTTTGTCGTGGAATAGCCTCTTTCCGTCACAGCCTGTTTCAGGCCTGCGCGTTCGAGTGCGCCGAGAGAGTCTGCTATCAGCCCGTCGCCACACACTTTTTCGCGTGGAAACCGCTTCCTGTCGAGCAGCAGCACCGAGTGTCCTTTTGCCGCAAGGTGCAGCGCGGCTATGCCACCCGCCGGTCCCGCGCCGATTACCGCCGCGTCCCACAATCCCTTTTCAGCGTTGCTTATCGCCGTCTGCTTCGATTCAATGCCGGGGTCGTATTCTCCGATAATCATGTTGTCTCCCGAACTATATTTATGTTTCCCCTGCAGAATCTGTGGGGCGAAATGATGATAGCTGCAAAAAAAGCACCTGAAAACACCTTTTTCCACAACAATACTATCGACATATCTCACCACTCACCTGTCGCGACTTGTATAATGGCATTCTTCCGATTTTTCACCCGCATTGTTGATTCGTGTGTAATAAGTCGAAGATGACAAATGTCAACCAACAATAATCGACTATAACGAACGTGCGTTCAGCATTTTAAAGCATCTTAACCGACTTTGATAAAAACATTGTTTTTGAAAATGACTTATTACACACGAATCATTGTTGAACTATCTCTTTTTGCTGAACTCGCAGCCGCAGTAATTCTGCCTGAAAAATCCGTGTTTCTTCGACAACTCGACACTTTTCTTGAATCCGTCCCGTTTTTTGAAGTCTGATTCGAGATATTCGACTTCATACTTTTCCGCGGCTCGCACGCCTTCTTCATTTATCACTTTCGCGTTTTTGTGCGGACTGACTGAAAGTGTCGAAGTGAAAAGTTTTATGCCGTAGAGCCGGGCGGCTTCCGCTGCTGCTTTTTCGAGCCTGTAGCGGAAGCAAAGACGGCAGCGCGCGCCGCCCTCGGGTTCATTCTCGAAGCCTTTGACAGCATCCATCCAGCCGGGTTCGTCATAAGGGCCGACGATCAGCTCGAAGCACTTCTCGGATGCGAAACGCCGTATTTCTTCCTCTCGTCTGCGGTATTCTTCTTCGGGTTGAATATTCGGGTTATAGAAAAAAACAACGACATCGTATTTCTTTTCGAGAAGATCGTAAACGTAGGTTGTGCATGGCGCGCAGCAGGAGTGCAGGAGCAGGCTTGTTCTCGTCATGATTTCACGCCCCGCCGCCGGTCAGTTTTTTGATCATGCCGAGAAGTTCTTTTGGCGATATGGGTTTCTCGCAGAAGTATTCAGGCGGGGGGATGTCGTCGGCGCCTGAAACTATTTTATAAAAACGTGTTCCTTTGAAATCGGCGGGCTGGCCGAAGGAGCTTACTATTACAACAGGAATGTCTTTGAGGGACTCATCCCTTTTCAACTCTTTATAAAGAGAAAGTCCCGACCTGCGCGGCATCATGATATCGAGGCAAATAAGGTCGGGTTTTTCTTTGTCTGCAATCTCGAAGCCCATGTCCGCACTGTCGGCGGCAATCGCGGTATATCCGTTGTCTTCGAGAAGCATCGTGAAGTATGAGACGACATCCGGCTCGTCTTCAACAATGAGTATCTTTTTCTTTAGTGATTCAGGCATGAAAACTTACCCATAATAACACAGGGCCGGTCCCGGCAGGGGGCGGCAGCGCCCGGGGAAACCTGTGCGGGTTCACCTTACGGTTTGAAGTTTGACATCGCCGTGGCAAGTGTAACATTCATCGAGCGCTGGCCTGTCGACGGTATTCTGCATTTCTATGTGGCAGCCGACGCATTTCTTGTGCATTGCATCGACATAGCTCGGCGCCATGTAGTCGTAGGACTTATCGTCCGCAGTGAAGAGCATCCCCATGTTTTCCTCGTGGCACTCGTAACATTTTTTTGTGTTATCGCGCCATCTGGGCCGGGATGTGTCGGTATGGCATTTGACGCAGCTATCGTTGCCGCCGAGTTTTTCCTGGTGGAATGCATGTTTGAAAATATCAGTTTTCTGTTCCATGTTCGTGTGGCATTTCCAGCAGGCGGTATTTTTGTCGTCCGGCATGTCGAGATGATGGCATCGGATACACGATTGTGTGCCGCCGAGCATAGCTTTGTGCATGTCGTGCCTGAATGCTACAGAGACATCGTTCTTGTTGCCGTTAATCACCAGCACCATTCTTTCATTGTCCAACGCGGTAGGCGGCGCGACTTTCTCCGACAGCATCGGAGCGCCTTTCAGGAGCGAACTGCTGAAAAGCCCGACCGCGAGAACCAGAGAAACAACTGCAATTGCGCTGTAGCGGTGTATCGGGTTCCGGAGCACACCGTCGCCGAAACTCCTGATGGGGCCGAACGTGCTGTCGGGCGACTGTGCTTCGCCTGCGTCTTTCGGCCTGACCGGTGGTTTATCGAAGACCTCGAAGTTCTCGACCATGAAGAAGAAAAACAGTCCGGCGGCGGAATATATGCCGAGTGTGGTGAATATCTCGGGCAGCGACGGGTAGTAGACCGCGCCCGCTGTTCGGAAATAAGACAGGATGCCGACGTCCAGCCTGTTCAGGACAACGCCGATTACCGCCGAACCGGCGGCTATAGCCATCAGGTTGGCGCTCTTTTTTGCCAGGCCCGAAAAGATTATTCCAACCGGTATGAAAACGAGCAGGATAGATTCGAATATAAAGAGTATGCCCTCCCACTGTCCGCTGAGGATGACAGGGATAATATCGCGGTTCACTATATCGTAGCCTTTGATAATCGCATAGATCGACAACAGGATAGCGCCTGCTTTGGCCACGCTGCCGAGCACATCCAGGTCGGGTTTTTTGTCATAGAGATAGTTGTACATAAGGGTGATCAGAACAAGTGTCAGCAGTCCGGCGCCGACCGCCGATGTTATGAACAGGACGGGAATAAGCATGGTCATCCATATTTCATGCACACGTGTCGGGCTGACAAGAAAGAGCGAGCCGAGCGAAGTGTGGTGAAGTGTGGACAAACTGATGCCGAGCAGGATTATCGGGAAAGCGACTCTGTGCATCGTATGGGCCAGCTTGTGGAACTTTGTTCTTTCTAGAATAACCGGCGCGGTTTCATAGAGAGTGATAGAAAAATAGAGCATGACGCACCATGCGACTTCGAAGAGGAACGAGTGGATGTTCCAATAGACGATGGCGTGCCATATACGCCAGGGCAGCCCTATGTCGAGAAAAAGTGAAAAGCAGGAGGAGCCGTAGCCGAGGAATGCTATGAGGACAGCGGGCCGCGCAAGTTTTTGATAGCGCTCGAGTTTGAACGCGTAAACAGCCGCGGCAATAGCGAATCCGCAGGTGCCGAGCGCGACGCCCGCGACCATGTTACCCACCTTCCACAGTCCCCACGGCAGCGCATCCGACAGGTTTGTGGTTGCGCCCAGACCGTTTATCAGCCTCGCGACAATAGCCACCAGTCCGAACATAGCGAGCGCCCAGAGTACTCCTTTAATCCTTGTAAGCCTTTTCATCAAATAACTCCATATTCCATATTATGTCCCGCCGACTGCATGCGCCGGCCCGGGCCGGTCAGATGATTTCGTCTTCAAAGTGACTTGATTTTGCCGCTTCTTCTCTTTCCTTCTGTAGCTTCATGCGGCGACTGATGACAAAAGAAGACAGCAGCAGGCCACTGTATACAAATGTAAATACAAACGGCGTCGCGCTGACAATCGGCCAGTTCTTTTCCGGAATCGATATCGTATTCGCCTCGTTGAGTTCCTTCGGAAAACCCAGGTCTTCGAGTGAAACGTCTGAGACATAAAAAACATTGGTGCCTCCGAATTCGTGTTCCCCCCAGACCCGGTCGATATACAGGTCGGGCTCCTTCGCGATGCGGTGTTTCGCTTCGGCAAGCAACTCCTCGCGGGTTCCGAAAATCGTCGCGCCGTATGGGCACGCCGCCGTACACGCGGGAGGCTTGCCTTCCTCAAGCCGCTCATAGCACATAATGCACTTGTTGATGAACGGCATCCAGGTGTCCCACTGTGAACGAGGAATCTTATATGGACACGCGACCATGCAATACCTGCATCCGATACACCTGTCGGCATCGTAGATGACCGGGCCGTTATCCTGTTTCTGCATAGCGCCCACCAGGCAGGCGGATACGCATGAAGCTTCCACGCAATGGAGACATTGCTTGCGGACAAATCTCGATATACCCTGTTCTTCATCCCTTACGCGCAGAACCGATGTCCAGCGTGTCCCGGACAGACCGTCCGGATGGGCGCGAATATAGGGTACGGGATCACCCGTCTTATTTGTTTCGACACAGGCCTTGACGCATTTCTGGCAACCGACACATTTTGTCGTGTCGGTGAGAATTGCGGCCTGTTTGCTTGTGTCGGTATGGCCGCCACTCATATACCGGCCTCCTCTCCAATCAACTCGCCGGAGTCTTTACCGACCCCGACTCCCGGAAATACCCAGTATGAATAAGTCGAGAGCGACCCGAACGGCCAGAGCGCCGCATGGGCCAGCTTCGTAAGGGGGATCAGCACAAAAATTGTTTCCGCGCTGAGTATATGTAAGAACATAATCGAGTTATAACTCATTGGTGAAATAGTGGGGTGGCCGGCGAAGAACCCCGTCACGAACGGAACCGCGAGAAGTATAAGCAGAAAAAAGTCCGCCGGCTCACTTTTTTCGCGCAACGCCTTGCTGCCGATCCTGAAGATTAAAAGCAGCAGTGTGAGCCCGATTGTAATCACTGTCAGTGCTGTCGCTACATTTCTGTTCAGTGTAAGCGCGAGCGGGAAGTTGATCCCAAGCCCACGGTTCCACAGCATCACATGATTAACAAGTAAAAGTGGTGTAATAATGAGTATAATATGCCATATTATAGAGGCAATAGCGAAAAGCGGTCGCGCTTTCAGCAATTGTCTGACCGGCTCGAACCAGCCAGTAGCGGAAATTCCTGCTTTTTCGACCGGTGAATCGCTACCCTCAGCCCTGCTTATTATGCCGGTCATATACACAAATTGCGAGACAAGCAGCCTCAACAACCCAAGCATCATAAACATAAATGTCATTATGAAAAGTGGGCCTCTTGCAAACTGCAATAACTGTTCCATCCGCCTTTCCTCCATCCGGTGCCGTATCCGTATTTTGCTTATTATGTCTTACCCTTTTTTATCAATCCGTAAATCATACCACTTTCATTATAAGAAAACCATAAAATATTCAATTCTATTCCGATAATTCCTGTCCGGTTCCTGCATCAATCGTCATGCTTCATTCTTCACAACTCGTTATTCCCGGTAAAACAAAAACTGTACAAAACTCCTTCAAACACCATTATAAAGCAATCTGCTATATACTGTAATAGTCCAGCGAAAAAAATCAGGGGGGGCGGGGGCGTCATTCAGGGCTCCTTTTCATAGCGGCACATCTCAATGCGCGTATGTTTTCGAGCGAAACGGTCGCAAATAATGATCGCAACAGGAGATTCTTCATTAGTATTGCGAAGATCGAGGTTTTTCATTACTGATTGAACCGCGGCAATTATTCTGATAGTATTGCTGAATCGACAAATCAGGTGAAGGAAAGCAGCGGGTGGAAATGAAATGAAAAAAGTTGATGTTCTGATACTTGCGGGCGGCACGCTGCCCGACGACCTGAAGAAGTACAGTTCCGGTTATGACAACAGAGCATTGTTGAAAATCGGTGGGCGCTATATGATCGAATACGTTGTGGATGCGCTGAACGGAGCCGAAGAGGTCGACAAGATACTTGTAGTCGGACCTGTGGACCCGTTGCGCGATGTGCTGGCGGGCAGGGTGATCCAGGTAGTCGAGGCAGAAGATACTATGCTTGGGAACCTGTGGCTGGGTATCGAAAAATTCAAGGATGCCGACAGGCTGATCATATCGTCATGCGATATACCTCTCGTAACAGCGGATATGGTGTCGAGATTCCTCAGAGAATGCGAAAAGGTGAAGGGCGACGTTTATTACCCTATAATAAACAAAAAATATAACGATGAAAAATTCCCGAAAACTAAAAGAACATATTTCAATTTGAAAGACGGCGTGTTCACAGGCGGCAATCTTGTGTTGCTGAACCCGCTGGTGATACG
This sequence comes from bacterium, assembly GCA_024278215.1. Lineage (GTDB taxonomy): Bacteria > UBP15 > UBA6099 > UBA6099 > JAJRTR01 > JAJRTR01. The sequence continues at coordinate 8,538 of JAJRTR010000085.1, read as the reverse complement.
GCGCAACTGGGAGATGCTGGAACAGGCTATCGCAGGCAGAAAGAATGTAATGAAAATGCTCAGGCTTATCGGTATATCCTTTATAATACGATACGTGCTCGGAATTCTCACCTTGGAAATGCTCGAGAACAAAGTTAAACAGATCGTAGGTATGGATGGCGGCGCCGTGCAGGTAACGGACCCGGAAATAGGTGTCGATGTGGACAAAGAGAGCGATTACCTGCTGGTGAAAAATGTTATAGAAAACCGGGCATGAAACATTCTTTCTGATCTTTGCGGAAATTCAATAAACGAAATTATTGCTTAATAAGGGAAAACCCCTATAATTTTATAATTGTTGACAGGCTCGTGTGCAAAGCAGGTTTTATATACAACTTAGTAACACTTTAACCAAGTGAAGAATTCCCTGGGGACACGATCCGGAATTAAAGGACAAATTCCAGTCATGTCCCCAAAATTCTCGCAATATATTGAAAAACGCACAAGCTTAGACTTAATTTGAATACATGGCGATGGGGTGTGGCCAAGCGGTAAGGCGCCGGGTTTTGGTCCCGGGATTCGCAGGTTCGAATCCTGCCACCCCAGTTAAAAATAATCGCAGGGAATCAGGTTTCTGATGATCAAATTGAATTGGGCAATGGTGGAGAGTTTATATGAATGACAGAATAATGGGCACGACGATAATCGGTATACGCCGTGGCGGCATGGTGGCTTTCGCAGGGGACGGACAGGTGACGCTGGGCGCGAATGTTATGAAAAGTACAGCGCACAAGGTCATGCGAATCGCCGACGGTAAGGTGCTGGCGGGATTCGCGGGCGCAGTGGCCGATTCACTCACGCTTCTTGAAAGGTTCGAGGAAAAGCTGAAGCAGCACAATACCAACCTGACGCGAGCGGCACGCGAACTTGCCCGTGACTGGCGCACAGACAAATACCTGCGTAAGCTCGAGGCGATGCTGCTGGTCGCGGACCGTGAACACATGCTGTTGCTTTCGGGCACCGGTGAAGTCATCGAGCCCGACGAAGGTGTAGCGGCGATCGGTTCGGGCGGCACGATGGCACTGGCGGCCGCGCTCGCGCTCATCGGCAACACCGACATGGCGGCCGACGAGATCGCAAAGGAATCGCTTTCGATCGCCGCCTCGCTTTGCATTTATACCAATAATAATGTAGTTTTGGAGACACTCGAATAAAGTTATGGATGAAGAAAAGAAGAATAGTAAAGTTGTTGAACTCGCGCCCGCATCGCCTGCCGTCGCGGGCGGCTACGAAATCGATCTGACCCCGCGGGAGATTGTCGCCGAACTAGATAAATATGTGATCGGCCAGAAAAACGCGAAAAAAGTTGTCGCAATCGCCTTAAGAAATAGAACCCGCAGGGGACGTGTCGAAGAAAAACTCCGCGAAGAGATAATACCGAAAAACATCCTTATGATCGGTCCCACCGGTGTCGGGAAGACGGAAATTGCGCGCAGGCTTTCCACACTTATGGGCGCGCCGTTTATCAAGGTCGAGGCGACTAAGTATACCGAAGTAGGTTATGTGGGCCGCGATGTCGAGAGCATGGTGCGCTACCTCATGGAAGCCGGTATCCGCATGGTGAAGGGCCGTCGGCAGGAAAAACTCGAACCGAAGGCCACCGAACTTGTCATCGACCAGATAGTCGATATCCTTCAGCCGCCGTCCAAGTTTGCCAAACGGAAACCGTTCACCCTTCAATCCACCGAAGACGAGCCGCCTGTAGACAAAGAAAAACCACAGCTCGAACGCATGAGAGACCGCCTGCGTGAAAAGGTGGCGAGCGGCGAAATGGATGACCATACAGTCGAGATCGAAGTCAGCGACGCCAACCCGAAGATGGTCGAGATATTCAGCAATACGGGCATCGAGGAGATGGGGATAAATATCCAGGACATGATGGGCAATCTCATGCCGAAAAGCAGCAAGAAACGGAAGGTCACAATCGGTGAAGCGAAGAAACTGCTGCTAAACCAGGAAGTGGAAAAACTGATCGACGAAGATGCAGTCCGCGCGGAGGCGGTCAAACTGGTCGAGCAATCCGGGATAATATTCATAGATGAAATAGACAAGATTGCGATACGCAAGGGCAGAGGCAGCGGCCCGGATGTGTCGCGCGAGGGTGTACAGAGGGATATACTGCCGATCGTTGAAGGTTGCACGGTAGTTACAAAGTATGGTCCTGTAAAAACAAACCATATTCTATTTATGGCGGCCGGCGCGTTTTCCGGCAGCAGCCCTTCGGACCTGATTCCCGAGTTGCAGGGCAGATTCCCGTTGCGGGTCGAGCTTGACAGCCTGAGCACAGAAGACTTCAGGCGCATCCTCACGGAGCCGCGCAATGCGCTGATAAAACAGTATGTGGCTTTGCTCGGGGCAGACGGCGTGGAGCTTGACTTCAACGAAGAGGCGATAGGAGAGATCGCGGCGACGGCGACGCGGGTTAATCAACAGACGGAGAACATCGGCGCGCGCAGGCTGCATACGTTACTGGAGAAACTCCTCGAGGAAATATCGTTCGAGGCCCCGGAAGGTGTGCAGGGAGAGGTGAAAATAGACAGTGGCTATGTGGTCGGCAAGTTGAAAGATATTGCCGAAGATATTGACTTAAGCCGGTATATTTTGTAAAAATCGTATAGGAGAATTTCCGGTATGGACGAAAAAAAGGCGGCCCTTGTCACAAGGCATATTGATCGTATGCCCAGCCTTTCCCCTACGGTTGCGAAAATACTCCAGGTAGCAAACGACCCGACATCCTCTGCGAATGATCTCAACAAAGTCATCGCTCTCGATCCGGTACTGGCTGCAAAGGTTCTGAAAGTTGTCAATTCCGCATATTTCGGTTTTTCCGACGAAGTAACTTCAACCGTCCGCGCAATTGTCATGCTGGGACTCAACACGATAAAGAACCTCGCGCTCAGCACCGCCGCACTCGAGACGCTTAACGTAAAAACATCGGGCGGTTTCAATATGGACGATTTCTGGCAGCACCTGCTGGGGACCGGTGTATGCGCGAAACTGATCGCTCGAAAAATCAATATCCACAAAAATCTCCTCGAAGATTATTTCCTCGGCGGCCTGATGCACGACATCGGGAAGATTGTCCTCAACAGAATCAATCCGGCAGGTTTCAACAAGATTATCGACGCGGCACAGAAATCCGGCAAACCGCTGGGCCTGTACGAGTCGGCTGTTTTCGGCATAAACCATGCCGAGATCGGAGAGCTTCTGGCCGAAAAATGGGGGCTACAGCTCCAATTGAAGGACACAATGTCACTCCATCATTCACCGGGAAAAGTTGTCCGTGAAAACAGAAAACTTGTTTATTCCGTCCACATTGCCAACAATTACTGTAAGAAAATACAACTGGGGTTCAGCGGGAACCCTTATATAGAACCGATAGCGGATAGTATCTATAAAGAAGTAGGAATCACTCCCGAAGCGGTGGAAGACCTGGAAGGAATGCTGGTCGAGGGAGTGGAAAGAGCATCCGTTTTCTTGCAAACCGCCTCGTAATTGCGTAAACTATTCACTTAACGAGCCAATTGCACAATTATGTTCTACCACGTCCGGCTGCAAACATATTATTGCAATCGGCTCCAATGTATAGTGGTTCCTAATATCCATTAAAGTGGGGTGTTCGTGTGAAAGTTAAGTTCTGGGGAGTCCGGGGGTCGATTCCGACGCCGGGAGCAAAAACAATGAATATCGGCGGTAATACATCCTGTATGGAAATACTGCCGGGCGGTGACCGACATTTCATTATCGATATGGGTACGGGCATCAGGGAACTCGGCCTGGATATGATGGGCCGCGGAAACATCGGAAGGGTCAATGCACATATTTTCCTGAGCCACACGCACTGGGACCACATTCACGGGTTCCCGTTTTTTGTTCCCGCTTTTATTCCCGGCAACAAGTTCCGTATGTACGTACCGGTAAATTCGCTGAATGAAAAACTCGAGGATATAGTGTCTGGACAGATGAAGTATTCATATTTTCCCGTGCCTCTCGACCACATGGCGTCAAGTATGGAGTTTATCGAACTTAAGGAAGGGCCTCCGTTCGAAATTGAAGGCGTAAAAGTTACGGCGAAATATCTCAATCATCCGATTCTTGTCCTCGGCTACAGGTTCGAATATAACGGCAAAATCGTTGTAACGGAATTCGACACGGAGCCATACTCGAACATCTTCAACGAAGAGGAGGAAGGCGACGACATGGACGACTTCCTTTTCGGAGGCAGTGGAAAAGACTCGGCGAATGTGACTTCCGATGAAGAAAGCATAAACGAAGGAAGCAAGGTAGCGGATGACATGAACCGGCGTGTTGTAGAGCTGGCAAGGGACGCGGACCTGCTGATATTCGACGCGCAGTATACCACCGAGGAATACCCGACCAAGGTGGGATGGGGACACAGCACCTTCGACGATGCCATAAATGTCGCGACTCAGGCGAATGTTAAAAGGCTGGCTTTCTTCCACCACGACCCGACACGTTACGATGAAGAACTGGAACAGATAGAAAAGGATTGCCAACTGAAAGTGAAGAAGATGGGCCGGAATGATGTGCACGTTTTCGCAGCACGCGAAGGTATGGAAATAGACCTCTGAAGAAAGCCCGTTGCGGTGATCCCGCCGCGGAGTCTTCGCAAAATGCCGCAAGTAATCTATAGTCTCATTCTCATAGCTGTTTGTATCACAGGCTGCGGCACAGGGTCGCCAACCGGCGCATCCCGCGACACCAGCCTCAAAGTTGTTACAATAACGAATTCTTCGTCGGAAGTTTTCTCTGTCGGCGTGGAACTCGCTGTAACCGATGAGCAACACCAGATCGGCCTCATGAACAGGGAATCACTCAGCGAAAACGACGGAATGCTTTTCGTCTTCGACGACGAGCAGACCCGATCCTTCTGGATGAAGAACACCCTTATCCCGCTCGACATGATTTTCATCAATTCATCTGGTAGTATCGTCGATATCAATCACGACGCCGTGCCGCTCTCGCTCGAACCTTTCACATCCGCCGCACCCGCAAGATATGTCCTCGAAGTAAACGGCGGCTACTGCGATGAACATAGCATCGACATCGGCGACCAGGTGGATATCCCCGGGAATATTTAGCCCCGGATTTCTCACGAAGAAATCCGGAAAAACGGGATAACACATGTTCTACCGCGTTGCGGTGGCGACTCGGGATCGGTCACATACTCGCCCTTTGCACAAGAAGCCGGCAATGCCGGCCTCACACTCTTTCAAAACTTTTCGCCCGGAAGCGCAAAAAGAGCGCTTCTCTCAATGCTGTGCTGATCCAACGTAATAATAACCCCGATGCAAGTATTGGGGAATTCTTTGCGATTTTACAGAGCGCGATCCTCGTAATAGCATCTTGCTTTTTAATCGAATACCATTTTTGAAAATACTGCAAGCGGCTCAGAACTTATATCTAAGTGTAAGCAGAGACCGGGCCCGCAACTCTTCTTTCACATAGCCCCAGCCCGGGTCTCCATATATCGCGAAGTCGAGAACATAATTCCTGAATGTATATCCCGCGCCTGCGGCTACGTCGAACTTGGGAGACGGGATTTTCGAGCGTATGTTGCCGAGTGTGGACGTGCGCGCGCGAATGGGATAAATGATGCCGCCGCGCAATTTCCATCCGTTGCCCATGTCCCTTTCCATTCCCGCGCGCAGCATAAGGAAATTCACAGAGCGGTACTCCTGGCTGTAATTACCGAAGATGTGTTCGATATCAAAAGTAAAAGTGTCGTCGCCACGAAAGAAAGCAGAGCCGATATTTATATACTTGGGTTTGGTGGCCTCCATCGGATTGCGCAGAGAGAGTCCGAATTGACGTGTTTCGCTGTCACGGTAATGCAGTCCGAAGTCGATCGTGTCGTAGGCTACAGTCTGGCATATCCGGCCCGCGCCGGCTCCGTAAAAAGTAGTAGTGCATTCAAAGTCAATATAGGTGAAACCAAGTGAAAGGTTTTCATAATGCGGGACACGTGAAGCGAAAGTTACGCGCCAGTCGTTTGTCCTCGAATTGAGACCGCCGACATAATCGCGTTCAACATTTATCATGCTCAAGTCGATGAGGTGGCCCGCGTTCCCCTCGGTCCAGTCGCCGTCCGCGATGTATTTCAGCCTGTTGGTGCGACCGAGCCCGAATGTCATGTGGTACGGATTGCGTGCCCGGCTCCCGGGCCTGTAGACAACCGCTTTATACGAATATCGCGTCGGGTCCATGTCCATCATCAACATGACTTCATTGTGATCCATTTCAGTGATCGCCGCCGGGTTCCAGTAGAGTGCCGATGCGTCATCACCGAGCGCGGTGAACGCCCCGCCCATGCTGATGGCGCGCGCGCCCACACCCATACCGAGGTCCGAGCCGTTGAGTTCGTGAATGTTGAACGCCTGCGCACGCACGACCGCGAACATCGCAGCCGCCGACATAATTACCATTACCAATATTGTTCTTTTCATATTATTTCATTCTCCCCGATTCGCTGATGCTTACGAATTATATAACACTGAACGCTGTCCGGAAACCTTTCGGATTTGACGCTGTTGATAAAGTCCGGTTTTTTCGAAAACCTATCCCGGATTTCGCACAAAGAGAGCCGGGAAATCGCGAGTCCCCCATTCTCACGATTTTTTACCCGCATTGGTAAAATATGCGGTCTTCCCCGATACCGCTCACATACCATTTAAGCACGGTACTCACGTATCATCTCGACCCCGAAGCAAACTCCGATGAATTCTCTTCCGTTACAAAATCGACTCGTCATGTAAAATATGCTGTAGAGCCAATTGCAAAATTCTCCAGTACAGATTCGAGCAAATGAGGCATAAATGCCACATTTGTGAAGCATTAATGCCTCAAACGATGTCGTATATGTTAAACATTACATATATAGAGCGTGTAATCATCAGAAAACAGCAATATTTTGCAGAAAACGCAGTTTTATTTATGGCATAAATTTTGAGTAGAAATATGTGTGGTTTCGATACCGGGGCGGTGCGTTTCGAGATGTGAGCTGAAATATTATCCTGGCCAGATACCGGTTATGCCGGGTCAGGTTGATGAGTTTTCATCTTTATCCAAAACAGTAGGCGTAATTATCATCAACAGGACCACAGAGTAAAAAAAAGATGCATATTCTTCATAATTATGTATAATATAGAATGTATATCAGTGGTTACAATATACATAAGCATAAAAAGAGAGAATCTACTAAAGTGAATAAACTCGGAAGAACGTATGTCATAGTGGTGCTTGCGGCTTTTTTTGCAGCAGGCATGGTATCGACAACAGCCTTTGCCGACAGGATAAAAGTCAGCATCGAGGGCAGTGTGCTTGGTGGAGGATGTCCGAACAACGCCGGTTCCGTCATCCGCCTGTCGGCGACCGATGCAACAAGGGCGCAGGCCGGGGACCCTTACAGAACAATGCGGGGCGACCAGGGCTTCACTAAAGATTCTTCGATAGTCGCCAGCACGGCATGGCTGATGTGTAACGGGACGCGCGTCGACCTGTCTCATACGGGTGCCGACATGCAGACAAACGGTGAACCGCCTAACGAAACGATCACGTTCGATACGATAACAATTACTGATTATACGGGTGAAGAGAACATATCGCCGAGTATTGACGTGCACTCGGTCTGGTGCACCCTGTATCTACCCGAGGAATCGGGATGTGTATGGGAATATCCCGACGCGATGCTGCTGGACAGGGTGCCGCCTGATATATCGGGTAGCAACCTTGTGACATTCCCTCTGGTTGCGAAGGCGGGCGGCCAGGCATACTGGTCGTGGTTTTTCCAGGACCCCGGTACCCAGCCCGATACCGACGGAACAAACGGAACGATGTGTGACGCGCCTTCCGGGCACCTGTACGACTGCAACGAAACGGACATGCGGTTTCAATGGCAGATATTCAGGCGATTGGACCCCAGCCTGTACGGGACGTCATCCGCCGGTTCCACCGACGGCGCTCTGTATTACATTACCGATACCGACCAGACGACGACAAACAACAGGCTCGCGGAATCTCCCGATAAATTCTGCTATGTTGCGCGAATCCAGGATTCTGCCGGAAACTGGAGTGTCAGTTATCTGGACATCAACACCGACCCGGACACACTGGCGCATGAGCAATGTGTTCTGACAGACGGCCAGGCGCCGGAATTCACGAAAGTCGAGTATTACACCGATTTCGACGCTGTCAATGGATACAGCGGCGGATTTACCGAAGACGACTTTGGCAATCCCATCGTCACGACGGACCCCTGCCATTTTGCAACCGATACATGTGACATATCCTCAAACAGGTATATACATTTGCGCATAATAGTCTCGGAGCCGCTTTTCGACCTGGACAACTACCTGGGAGCGCAGATAGTGGCCGGCGACAACCTCGACAACGACGGCGATGGCTCGACGGACGAAGAGGCGGGCGGTTTTGACGGTGTCGACAACGACGGCGACGGACTCATAGACGAAGACGTCGCCT
>JAJRTR010000084.1 GCA_024278215.1 bacterium | reverse complement strand
CGCCGCGGGTCTGGCCGGTCCGGGAGACCCGGTAACTATCAGCGCGAAGAGAATCATAGACAGGGAAACCGGCATGCTGTCCGGCAGCGACTGGCAGCCGCCGGAAAAAAGTCCGTTCGCAAATCAGGAAGAATGAAAAGATGAAGAATGAAAAGATAAGGAACCACTTGCAATAAGTAACACTTTATTACTCGCCGCACTTCTTACGGACGCATGTACAGGGCAATGTATTGATTCTGAGGGAATGTCTTTGCCGACAACCGAACACAAAAAAGAATATAATAAAGTTCTTGATTCCTGTATCCGGAAAATCCGCGCCACTGCCATCGAATTGCAGGACGATTTCCCACGTTTCCCGCACAGCGCGTCCGGCGGAACCTGGTCCACATCCGGCGAGGAAGAATGGAAAAAACTGATCGACGGCTACTGGACCGGCGGTTTCTGGGTCGGCATGTTATTCCTCGCATACAAACTCACCGGGGAGAAGGACTTTCTCGACTGGGGCCGAAAATGGTTTGCGGAATTAAGCCCCCGCGCAAAAAAAGAGGGTATCCACGACCTCGGTTTCCTTTTCTTTCCTTCGGCAGCCCTGGGCGCGGAGTTGACAGACGACATCGAGCTTGCCGGGACGGCTATGGAAGCGGCGGCGGGCCTTTTCGGTTGCTACTCTCCTTTTTACCGCTGTATGACGATCTTCAGGCGCGAACCTCTTGACCGCGTCATCGCAATCGACACGATGATGAACCTGCCGCTTCTCTGGTGGGCCGCACAATCGACCAACAACCAGATACTCGAAAAAGCAGCGCGCAATCACGTCGACACGACAATCGAGCATCTCGTCCGCAGCGACGGCTCCACCTGCCACATCGGCGACTTCCACATTGACAAACGGGAGATGATGAAAATAGAAACATGGCAGGGCCGCGCCCCGGACTCCGCATGGGCACGCGGTCAGGCATGGGCTGTTTCCGGGCTGGCCTACGCTTATTTTTTCACCGGCGAACCCAATTACAAACAGCAACTCGACCTCACCCTCACCTATTTCTCCGACCACCTGCCCGACGATAATATTCCACTGTGGGACCTCGATATAACCGAGCGCGCAAAGTACGAATGGCAGAAGGAACCACGCGACTCTTCCGCACTCGCTATCGTTACTCACGCATTGCTTATGCTGGATGAAGAAAAATACATATCACACGCCGACAAATGGCTCCGGGCGCTGATCGGCAACTGCCTCGTACCCGAATCCGAGCCCGGCCTTATCGCTCATGTCTGCTTCCACAAACCCGCGAAAATCGACGTCGACTGCTCCTGCGTCTTCGCCGACTTCTACTTCCTCTTCGCCCTCGCCCTCGCCTCCGGCAGACTCGAGTTCTCTTTCCATACATGAAACATGAACCGTTTCCTCGGCCACCGTCTGTCATCCTGTGAAGGAAATGTTTTCCAAGGCGTTATTTGAATAAATCAAGAGGTATAAACTCGGCAATATGGTCGAAGTGACTGTCGAGGGTAAAGAGTTGCGCGCCGAAATGGATGGCGGCGGCGGAAATAATAGTGTCAGGCAATCCGTCTGTAAATCCGTCGAGTCTTATTTTCCAGCGATATTCCACAGCCTTCCACCATAACGGTTCCGTAATATTAAGAAACGGAAGAGTACGGAGAATCTTTTCGAGTTTTGATTTATCCCTGTTGTTCTTCGCTCCGGCAACAAGTTTGGCGACCACAATACCCGTGGTGCATACTGCCGTATCTTCTATAAGACCGTCTATTATTTCTCCCTCGGTACTGTCCTTTTCCCGAAAATATGAAACCCATGCCGATGTATCGATCAAAACCGGCATCATCGTACTGCACGCTCATTTCTGATCTTAACAGTGTCCAGATCAAGATCGATCTTTCCCCTGTAGTCGAGGATTTTCATCATTCTTTTTTTCCTGATCAATTCCTGGAGGGCCAGGCAGATCGTCATGGTTATTGTTTTAGCGCCCGTCACTTCCATAGCCTCTTTTAGAAGGTCTTCAGGCAGATCGATTGTTGTTCTCACGCGCATCAACCTCCATATATTATATGCTCTTATATCATATGCCTGTATCTATGCGCGAGCCAACAGGGCAATCGGCTCGCTGTATGAAAAAACTAAGGGTTTCCTCTATTTCCCCAGTGCCGCCGACGCGAGTATCTCCAGTACGAGTGAGTCGTAGCTGCCGCCCTCGGCGATGGCTTCTCGCGGCAGGTCGCTGGTGACGGTCATGCCGGGGATTGTGTTGACTTCCAGAATAACGGCGTCGCCGGGCTCGGCGTCCACAATAAAATCGACGCGCGACACTCCGCTGCACCCCAGTGCACTGTGTGCCTCGAGGGCGAGCGCCTGCACTTTATCGCGTGTCTCGTCCGAGATGCGCGCCGGGCATATCAGTTCGGTCAGGCCTTCCGTATATTTTGCTTCATAGTCATAAAACTCATTTTTCGGTACAAGTTCCAGCACGGGCAGCCCCCTCAGGCCGTCGCCCGACCCTATTACGCCGACCGTCAACTCGACGCCTTTTATATATTGCTCGGCAAGCATACGGGGGAATCTCGCCAGAAGTTCTTTTACCTGCTGCCTGAGTTCTCTTTCTTCTTTCACGATTGCGCAACCCAGGCTGGAACCTTCAGAAGTGGGTTTCAGAAAAACCGGCAGACCGACATTTTTCAGGATATTTTCACACTGCATGTCTATATCACGTGTGTTTTCAAGATATGCCGTTGCCGGGAAAGGCAGCCCGTTGTGGGCGAGAACCAGTTTCGTCAGTTCCTTATCCATCGCCAGCGCACTCGCTGTGACTCCCGAACCTGTATAAGGGATTTCGAGCGTTTCGAGCAGCCCCTGTATCTTTCCGTCCTCGCCGCCCGGCCCGTGCAACGCGAGAAAAGCGACTTCGACACCTTCGGCCCGTAGCTTTTTGTCAACATCTCCGACTGCGTCTATACCCACCGCGTCATAACCCTGCTTCTTCAGCGAGTTCAGCACGCCCGCGCCCGATCTCAGCGATACTTCCCGCTCACCTGATTTTCCACCCATCAGCACACCGATTCGTTTTCCTGAAAACGGCTTTCCCATTTTTCTGTTCCTCCCGCTTAATATGTTGAAATGTATAGCTATCAAAAATCGTGCCGACCACATTTATGATAGTCCACACTAAGGAAACAGCGTTAGCCATAAGCCTGTAACCGTGTCACAGCGACAACAAAACTTTCAAATTTGACACGATCCGGAATTACAGGACAAATTCCAGTCATGTCCCCGAAATTCTCACATAATATCGAAAAACGCACAAGTTTAAGTAAATAGAGCCAATTGCGACATTTATAATCCTTGAAACGAAGTAGAACTATTTCCATTGTTCACAGGGTCCACTTTGGGAACGCAAAAACTGAAAGCTCCGGCTTTCACCTTATCATCATTGCTCAACCGGCTATTCAGTTTTTCTTCTTTTTGTATTTCTTGATTTTTTTAATGATAGTTTCAGATGTGAACGGTTTGATCATGAAATCGTTCGCTCCGTGTTGGATCGCCTGGAAAACTTTTGTTTTTTCCCGTACCACTGAAAGCATAATGACGGGAATCTTCGCCGTCTCGGGAAAATCCTTCAGGAGCATGAGGGTCGAGAAACCGTCCATATCCGGCATGATGATGTCGAGTAGAATAATGTCGGGGTCGAGTTCGCGGGCTTTTTCCAGACCCATGTGTCCGCTGGTAGCGACAATCACATTGAACTCGTCTTTGAATACATCCTTTATCAGTTTGAGAGTTACCTTGTCGTCGTCGATCGCCAGGATTGTGATCTTATCCGAGTCGGGTATTCTTTCGCCTTCTTTTCGGCCCACTTCTTCTTTTATCTGGCTCTTCAGGCAGTTGACGACGAATTTGTCTATTCTGGCCTGTCGTTCTTCGTCGATTTTGACAAACTCGATTCCGACACGGAAGTTGAAGCGGCCCAGCGGATAATCCAACTCTTCCACCCAGCATACCTTGCCGACACCGAGTATCGGCTTCACATCGCCGGGAAGCCCGAATTCCAGCGACAGCTTCTGGCCTGCCTTCACTTTCGGCTCCGTCAGCAGGCATAGCCCACCGCCGCTTATGTTCTTTATACTCGCCATGCTGATGTCCATCTGTTCGGGCACTCTGAACCTGACCTTGCCCTTCATCTCGTATCGCGGATACTCTCTCTTATCTGTCATCCCTGCGGCACCTCTGTTTATGTAAATATGTCTTAATCCCTTGAACCAATTGCAAAATTCTGATTCTGCTGCGGTCGGCTGCTATTGTCCATTGCCGCGTTGTCGGCACAAAATCATCTCGACGTACTCTACAAGTACGCCTGCGAGGATTTTATGCCTCCGCCTTGCTCTGAACAATTTCGCTCGACCTCGCTACGAACATAATTTGCAATTGGCTCCTTTAAATGAAATGTTTAACTCCAATAATAGGAGCAAAGTTCTATTAAATCAATCGCATTTAATAAACAGAGCAGAATGTAATATTTGTCCAACCATTTTGCCGTGTCCCTTTTTCGCAATCAAGCGATTGCCCGTATAACCCGCATATTTCACCAATCCGGGATAACATCCGGTCGTCTGTCGGATATAACTTTTATGAAAACTTCAAATCGCATAAGTCGCGGTCCGATCACTTGATATGACGGCGCAGATAGCGGAGGATGTGGAACTTCATCTCGAAGGCGGTAAGCGGCGCGGCAATGAAGATAAACGGTGCAACTAAAATATATACCAGCGCTCCGACAGGCCCCAGCGCTATGTAGGCAAGTGTCATTTTCCATATATTGAACGGGATTGTTATGTACCTGAACGGAACTCGCAGGAAAGCGGATATTACAAACAGCAGTTCGGGCAGAGACATTGCCGCCGTGAGGTTCATCAACTCGATGAAGCTGGTGTCGGGTAAGACAAAAGCTGTCAGTGTCGTTGCGAATATCCACAGATGGATGATAGCGAAGTATGTGCAGAGAAAAAGAGTGAATTCATTCCTGAAAACGATGGAAATGAGGATAAAAAACGACATGTCGATTGATCCGTACACGCGCGAAGGCACACTCTGGAAATAACGGTTTATTATTACGGCGATTGAAATGGAAGACAGAAGCGTGACGACAAGCAGCACCCGCCACGCGGCCGGAAATACCGCTGTGAAACCCGGCGGGTTATATGCCAGCTTCGAGAAAAGAGCCGGATTCGACAGAAAAAAGAAAATCACAACAATAGAAAAAATTATCGCGAGCGCTTTTGAGAATGACGTGATCGGCACAAACCTGTCGCGGATTGGGATCTCTGTTCTGATCCCCTCGGTGAGCCTTTTCTTTATTACGCGATATGCCAGCTTTTCGCTGCGGTCGCGGCGCATGAAGCCGGTGTGCGCTACGAACGGCGTGGCACCGGCGAAGTTGCCGGGGTCCCTGTAGTCGCTGAGGTAACCCTGCAACCAGCCCGATATTTGCTCGTTGTCATCAAACGCATCGACAAAATCCTGAACAAACGCCGCCTGCTGCTCCTGCGAGCCGGACACAGACGGATACCGCAAACCCTTTGGCCGGTGCGCTGCCACTCCCTTGTGCCACAGCAGGGTCGACGAATCAAAACCTGCCGCATCGACTTCTTTTTTCAACTCCTCGACCGAACTGCCCGACATATTCACCACAAGGCAGTCGACAAGGTCTTCATAGTGCGCGTTGCGATAATCATACGTGGCAACATACACAAGCCTGTCGTCAAGCCCTCGCGCCAGCCCCGACAACCTTTCCACAAACCATCTCGTCTCGCTCGCTCCGCCCTCCATGCTGTTGCCCAGACCCCACATCGCGATACATGCGTGGTTCCTGTCGCGCGTGATCATCTCCCGCAGCTGCGTCTCGGCCGCCTGCTGATAGCCGGGGTCGCCAAGGTCTAGCACAAGCGTGTGCCACGCCGGTAGTTCCTCCAGCACAAGCAGTCCCATTCGGTCGCACAACTCCAGTGTTTTCGGATGCACCGCGAACGCTCCCAGACGCACTGTGTTGAAACCCGCCTCCTTTATCTTTTCGATGTCTCTCTTTATCAACTCCAGGGATTGTGTTCTTCCCAGCAACGGCGATTCCTCTATCCGGTTTGTTCCACGAATTCTGATCGGATTCCCATTGAGCTCGAGCCCCTTCTCTGCAAATTCAAGCGTGCGGATTCCGAAACTCTGCTCGTATATGTCCCCGTTTTCTTCTTCGACGGATATCCGGCAACTGTACAGCAGCGGCGAGTCCGGGCTCCACAGCGAAGCGAAGTTCAACTGCAACCGGTGCTGCAGCGTCTGCATCGTCCAGCCTTCTATCCTGTGCGTATGGACCACCGCGCCCTGGGGCGACACAATTTCGATCCTGTAATCCCTGGCTTTCAACTCCGGGTTGTGGATTTTTATTATCAGCGCAACTTCCGCCCGCCCCTTCAGGTCGGGCCGCGAATAGATGTAGGTATCTTCAATGTGTACCTCGTTGCGGGTCTCGAGATAGACTTCTCGTAGTATGCCGCCGTCATTGTTCCACCCGGCCACATTAGGGACTGTCGATTCGGTAAATGAATTATCGACAATAACTTCGATTTCCCGCTCGCGGCTGTCGGGGATACGGTCTGTAATATCGATGCTGAAAGGAGTGAAGCCGCCTTCGTGAGCGCCGACCTGCCGACCGTCTATCGAGACAACCGCGCGGTAATTGACTCCACGAAAATTAAGAAATATACAGCCCCGGTTCCAGCCTTCCGGCACCGAAAAAAGACGCCTGTAGCGTCCCTCGCCCGCATAATACTCCAACCCTTTGATCGTGTTCCACGGTCGGGGTATCTCTATCCTGTGCATACGATTATCTTTTGCCGTGCAGAATTCCCAGAGACCGTTGAGCCAGATAACTTTTCTCGATGGGTTCGCAATATCTTCTATGGGTTCGGACACACCGGGCGGCGGGAGACTGAAATCAGGTCTGGAACCTGTCCACGAAAGCCCCACAGCGAGCACCGCGAAAGGCAGCATGAGTATGGCCGCCTGCCAGAACACAAAAAATCCGCTCAGGCTCAAACCATAGCATACGCCGATATACAGCACCAGCCACAATAATGTGAATGCTATTCTTCTAGAAGTCAAACTTCCCGCTGCGGTATGCGGCGATATATTCAGCGCAATACGGATCGTTTCCCGCAAGCGCCTGCGCCGCTGCTATCGTTCCCATCAGCAGTTTATCCGTCGTATCAAGTATCGCCGAATCAAGCCCCACCGCCGCCAGCATCGCCAGGAACGTCCTGTTCAATATCCGCCGCGACGGCAACCCGTGCGATACGTTGGATAATCCGCACGTTATATGTATTCCTCTATATGTTTCCCTTATCTTTCGGACTGCTTCGATTATCGAAACTCCATGTCTCGTGTCGACCGCCGTCGGCATCACCAGCGGATCAACAAATATCCGCTCCTCTCCTATCCCGTCTTCCCTCAGCCTGCCCACAAGTTCCATCGCAATTTCCACACGCTTTTGCGCTCCAACCGGCATCCCTCCACCATCAAGCGTAAGCGCTATCACCGACGCTCTATACTTGTGAATCAACGGCAACACACCATCGTACTTACGTTTCTCAGCAGTTATCGAATTGTATATAAGCCACGGAACCCCGTCGCCAACTGTCGTCTCCGGTATGTTTTTTCCGCTCTTCTCAAGGTAATGTTCCGTCGCAGCTTCCAGTATCCCCGGCTCGGCGGAATCCAGCGACACCGGAAGTTCGCTCACCTCACATATATTCGATAAAAGCCGGCAAAGCGCCTCAAACTCGTCTCCGTCACTCATTGCGCCGCTCACATTCAGCGCACTCGCTCCACACACCTCTATCTCTCGAACCTTTTCCCTTATCAGCTTCCCGTCTTTCTCCTCGACCGCTCTGCCTATCACGTCCCAGCCGGCTACTATATTGTCGTCAACAGGAATAAACAATCTCTTAGGACCACCAGGATCATGAGCTCTTCCGCTCGCTTTTTTGCCTGCAACGGCGAAATATGCGGACCAACACTTCGATATTCTATTTTTTTAACACATCAATGTCAATTATATATGGCCGGGTGCTCAACATCTTTGAGGATTGGCTGTAAACAGTA
This sequence comes from bacterium, assembly GCA_024278215.1. Lineage (GTDB taxonomy): Bacteria > UBP15 > UBA6099 > UBA6099 > JAJRTR01 > JAJRTR01. Next base: position 13,024 of record JAJRTR010000084.1, on the reverse strand, counting down.
GTCTTGTGCTGCAACAACATTTCGAGGAACTACGAAATTTATGAAATCTCAGTCGAGCCAATTGCAAAATTATGCTCGTAGCGAGGTCGAGCGAAATTGTTCAGAGCAAGGCGGAGGTGTAAAATCCTCGCAGGCGTACTTGTAGAGTACGTCGAGGACGATTCTATACCAACAACGCAGTTATGGACTATAGCAGCCGACCGCAGCAGAATCATAATTTTGCAATTGGCTCAGTCAAGTGACACCAGAAATAAATCCTTCAAAGGCTTATAAAGAAAATGTGCGGGATTTATCCTGTAAAACTTCAGGCGGCCTTCCCGGTAATGATGAATCAACCCGAATTCCACAAGCGACACTATCTGCCTGTTGACCTCGGAAATAGAAGAACCGCATGTTATTGCAAGCTCTTTCTCAAAAAACGCCCTGTTCTCATTCGAAAATAACGTATAGAGTATTCTGACCTTTGTTTTGCTCCCGATCACATCTTCAAGATACATGTTTTTCTCCATTTTTTAAGATGCTGTTGCGAAGATCACGGTCTTTTATTGCCTTCCATCACTTGAGCTATTGCCATACTGAACGACGTGATGCACCTCATCTTTCAATAATACAAATAAGCGTCGGCAAACAATCTGTTTTGCGATTCCATATTATATCCATATTCTACCCTGTGCCGCCATTTCGTCAAGATTATGAATACATTGAAACAAATACACACATTAGCAAACATAGCATGAATTCATATCATCCAGAATGTTTTAGCGTCTTTCATTCACCCGTTCATTACAGTTATAGCACATATTAAGCAACTCTGCCGTACCCCCTGTTTCACGCGATCGACATGGAGCTGTCAGGCACATTGCAATTCGCATAAATCCATCATCCCGTGCCTGCACAACCGGGAATCCAGGCAACAGGCATCGCGGGCGCGGCTTTCAGGATATGACGACTTCTTCTTGATAAAAAATACACAAAAGCTCAATAATTATCTAAAACCATTGATTTTTCAAGTATACTTAACTATACTTGATATGGATTTCAATATCTTTCATAGTTAAATGGTAATTAAATCAATACTTTTAATCTCAAGGCTATTGCTACCCCATTTGCAGCAGTAACAACAATTGATTGAGACAGAGCGTTATAAGAGCCAATTGCAAAATTATGTTCATAGCGAGGTCGAGCGAAATTGTTCAGAGTAAGGCGGAGGTGTAAAATCCTCGCAGGCGTACTTTTGTAGAGTACGTCGAGGACGATTTCGCGCCGACAACGCAGCTATGGACAATAGCAGCCGACCACAGCAGAATCAGAATTTTGCAATTGGCTCATAAGAATAATAACCAACAATAACTAATAAATAAAAACATTTGAAAAGGTGTTGACAAAACTTTATAAACAGAATACTATTGCTATTAACTATAGGTAATAGTGGTTACATTCACTCATGCACAATAAGTACACCACCAAACAGGTAGCTGTCACTGTAGGAGTTGATAAATCTACTCTTCTGCGTTGGATTAAACAGAAAAAAATCGACGATGTGAAACACAGGGACGGGCGTAATTGGAGAGTATGGTTAGATGAAGATGTTGCGCGCGTAAAGGAATATCACGATAAAATTCACCAGTTAACCCTCAATCTCGATTCGAAAAATGAAGGGGAAACTCAAAACAATAATTAGAAATTGTGATTTCTCTTAATGGAAAAGCTTTATTCGCTAAAAGAAATTCGGGAACTTCTTGACAGTGAAGGAATGGGAATTCCTGATGGAACACTCAGAAATTACAGAGATAATTTTAAGGAATTCCTGAAAAGTAAAGGGAAAGGAAGGCTCGAAAGGTATAGCAAAACATCAATAGATGTCTTTAAGACAATCAGGAGGTTTAGAACAGAATACAAGTATGACAATGACCAGATTCGCAAGGAACTGGCTAAAATCTATGAGGTCGATATAGATTACAGGGAGCCGCTCGATGTCGAAGAAGCCTTGAGGAGCCTTATTGCTAAGTCGGACTCTTTTGAAAAACAGATAAAAAAGCTGGAGGAACTTCTCGACAACATATATTACCTGACAAAACTTCAGTACGACATGTCTACAAAGGTGCTCTCCGTAACACAGCAGAAGATTGCTCAGGATCAGAAAGATTTTCATAGAATAAAAACGCTGCTTGCGGATAATTTTTCAGCAGGCGGTGAATAAACAAAAAGATTGAACTGCTGAATATATAATATTTTGTCAAGAAATATGTTCACTAAAAATAGAGTTGTTTACAGAATTGCACTAAGACTTAAGTAAGCTAAGAAACCTTGAAAGGGATGATCTACTGAAAATCTATCTGTGTTTCGTCAACATCATGACACCATGTATCATGAAAGGCAGAAAACAGGAAATTGTATATGATTATACAATTAATTTCTAACAAAGTTGTATGCGATTTAAGCGAATTACAGAACATAAATAATCATAAAGCATGTATTATATATTAAAATATGAAATATTGTGAATTGTTAGGAGGCGGGGGAATGGAAACGAATCAAAACCCGGAAATTGATCGCTTCGTAAGAATCAGGGTCATGGGTGTAGGCGGCGGCGGTGGTAATGCTGTCACAAGAATGATAGATATGGGGCTTCGCGGAGTTGATTTTTACATTGTTAACACAGATGCACAGGCGCTGTGTTCCTCAAAGGTGAGGCATAAGATTCAGCTCGGACCGAAAACTACCGGCGGGCTCGGTGCCGGTGCGAATCCCTCCATAGGTCTTTCCGCCGCTAAAGAGAGCCAGCACGAGATCGAACAGGCACTCGAGGGCTCCGACATGGTTTTTATCACTGTCGGCATGGGCGGCGGCACAGGCACAGGGTCTGCTCCTATCGTCGCCGATGTCGCAAGAGAACTCGGGGCGCTTACTGTCGCCGTGGTCACAAAGCCATTCTCCTTCGAGGGTAAGCACAGAAGAACAACCGCCGAGGAAGGCATAGCCGTCCTCAAAGGTAAGGTAGATACGCTGATTGTGATTCCAAACGACCAGCTTCTCAAAGTCGCCGATCCCAAACTCGCCCTTAAGGATGCGTTCAAGATGGCTGATGAAATTCTCAGGCAGGGCGTGCAGGGAATCTCGGACCTCATAACAATTAACGGCCTTATTAATCTCGACTTCGCCGACATTAAAACAATCATGACCAGGGCAGGTTCTGCCCTAATCGGTATCGGTGAAGGCAAAGGCGAGCACAGGGCGATTGAAGCAGCCGAAAACGCTATCAACAGTCCTCTTCTGGACACGCCGATAAAAGGTGCGCAGGGTATACTTCTGAATATCACAGGCGGTCGCGACATGACGCTGCACGAAGTCAACGCGGCAGCGGAGATCGTGTCCAATGAAGCGCACGAAAACGCAAATATTATTTTCGGCTCTGTCGTCGATGAAACAATAGAGGGAGTGATCAGGGTCACCGTACTGGCGACAGGTTTCGGTGAAGCCGCGACGAGTACAATACCAAAAGCCGAGACCGGCACAAAGACATATAACATTCAACCTCAGGAACAGCAGAAGAAAAAGGCTGCTGTTAATGATCCGGACATACCTTCCTTCTTCAGGCCCAGGTCTGCAAGACAGGACTGACAAACATTGTGAATTAGCTCGTTTTGCTTCTTTTCTTTCTTCCTTCTTGCCATCCTGTACAGGATGGCATTTTTTTTATGTGTAATAGAATCATAGTCGCTGTTCGCCGGGTAAATCGGATGATGTGATGGCGGCCATGTCTGTTGTGTCGAAGAAAGTTGCAGGGCACCGCTGCCCACGAGGTTGCGAATCTGCGGGGCTCGCAGTACCGCAGCCCCTCCACGCCGCGAAATTCTTTTTCGATGCGTGCTTGCGTGATCATGCCTCGGTCGCCCACAAACACAACATATTCGAGTCCGAACCTCTCGCGCACCTTGCTCATCCCGCATATTTCACCAATGCGGGACGGAATCGTGAGAATGCCTATATAGGGACTGAACGAAAACCATAATAAGCCTATTAATAAAGGAAAAAGTCACAAACACAATGCAGTAGAATGGACATTCTCGCGATTTTCCGGATTTCGTTGTGAGAAATCCAGCTAATCACAATACCGTTTACTTTAGCAACAATGATGCGTAAAAAAGCCTGTATTTTCGCGAATATTGATACCCATACCATCTTAAGTAAACGGTATTGGGGCTAATCAGAAATCCGCTTTCGATATGTCCGCGCCGATAGTTTTCATCAGATCAAAGAAGCCCGGAAAGGTGACGGCAGCGGATTCCGCCGTGTCGATGATCGTGCGGCCCTCCGCCTCCGTACCCGCCACCGCCAGCGACATGACTACACGGTGGTCACTGTGTCCATCGACTACCGCCCCTCTCAAATCGCTTTTCCTGATGATCATTCCATCGGGCAATTCCTCGACGCGCGCGCCCATTTTTCGCAGTTCGGCGGTCATCACGGCTATGCGGTCCGTCTCCTTCATGCGCGCCTGCGGCACATTCACCAGCCGGGTTTCGCCGTCGGCGAAGCACGCCGCGACAGCCATCGCGGGCAGCGCGTCGGGCGTGGCGTTCAGGTCGAATGTGCCGCCCCGCAGTGGGCCGCCCTCGACACGCACACCGCCCTGCACGGTCTCGACGCGCGTGCCCATCGCGGCAAGGTAATCCAGCACAGCTTTGTCGCCCTGTACATCCGTCATATCGAGTCCCCGAAGTGTGATCCGCATGCCCGACACAGCCGCCGCGACCGCGAAAAATGTTGCTGAAGAGAAATCAGCCGGAATACGCTGTTTCAACGGCCTGTAGTGCTGCCCGCCTTCGATCCTGAACCAGTCGAAGCCGCGCCGCTCGTACTTTACGCCCAGTTTGTCAAGCCACCACAGCGTCATCTCGACATAAGGTATTTCATTGAGTTGCGTCACGGTGATTTCCACCGGCGCGGGCGCGAGCGGCGCGCAGATAAGCAGGCTCGTCAGGTACTGCGAAGTGGGCACCGCAAGTGTGGTACTGCCGCCGGATAGCGGTTTCGAGACGGTCACCGGCGGGCAGCCATTCTCCCTTTCGCAACAGACTTCAGCGCCCAGATCATTCAGTGCATTCACAAGGTTCGCGACCGGCCGCTTCCGTATCTGTTCGTCGCCTGTGAGAGTAATGCTGCCGCCACCGCAAAGTGCGGCCACGCCGAGCGCCAGGCGCATCGTCGTGCCTGAATTGCCCACGTCGAGCACGTCTTCGGGACATTGTATGTCGCCGCCTGTGCCCGCGACTTCCCAGCGGTCGCCGTGCTCTTCGATTCGCGCGCCCAGTGCTTTGCACACATACATCGCCGAAGCGGTATCGGCGGAGGCGAGCGGTTTTTCGATCACGCTGACGCCGTTGGCGAGCGTCGCGAAAAACAGTGCCCGTATCGTATGCGATTTCGAGCCGGGGATATCTATCGCGCCGCCTTCGACGCTGCATTTATTTACGATGAATCTCATTTGTTATGCTCCTGTACATAGTGCTGTCGGTGCGACCTCAAGGTGCCTATTCGCCGGAATGAGCATCCACGAGCGCGGCGGCGTGCGCCGCAATCTCTTCGCGGAGCGAATCCGGCCTTATCACCCGCACGCCTTCTCCCCAGCTCATCACCCAGCGTCGAATCTCAAGTGTTCCGCGCATACTCGCGTAAAATGTTATGCCGCCGGTCGCGTGTTTTACGATCCTCTGGCCGGGCCGCCACTGGTGTTCCTCGATAAGCGGAGCCAGCTTCGCCGAAAACTCGATCTCGACATCCGTTTCCTCGCCCCTGAAGACCGACCAGCTCTGCGAAACATAATCGCTGATCGAGAAATCCGCCGGGTAATCGAAACCTTTGCAGGTGACTACGATATTTTTTATCCGGTTTATCCGGAACGTGCGTGGTTCGCCGCGCTTGTGGCAGTAGCCTATCATATACCACGAATTGCCCCTGAAGATCACGCCGTAAGGATCAACTTCCCTGTCCGTGGTTTCGTCCCTGCTGAACGTGTAATATGTTATCCCGATTGTTTTCCTGTCCATCACGGATTGGTTTATCGTGGTCAGAAATTTATCCATATTGTCATTCATGCGCGGCGATTCGTCGGCGAACGAGCCTTCGAGCATATAAAGTTTCTTGCTGATGTCCGCGGGCAGCATCTCAAGTAGTTTTGTCGCCGCGCTCCGGATCGGCCCCGTGAAGATGTCTTCCCTGTGTTTGCGCATCATGGTGACATGCAGCCACAGGGCGAGTGTCTCGTCGATAGAGAATTCGACAGGCGGCATGGGCGAGCGGCTCAGGAAAGAATAGCCTTTTCCGTTATAGACAATCGGGATGCCAGCAGCATTGAGTTCGTTGAGATCGTCGTACAGTCTTTTTTCGGAAATCTCGAAATATTCCGCGAGTTTTTTCGGGCCGTAGTCGGGATGGTACTTGATGAGGATCATCATCTCGATCAGTCTTGCAAGCCGCAGGTGTTTTCCCATGTTATTCACTCTCTTTGAGTTCGTTGCCTTCAATGTTACACCATTTTATATCAATTTGGGAAATGAAGCTGCCGGCGACATTTACGTGACACAAAGCAGGTCGTGTAATATCACTCTAATATTCTGAATACGTTAAATATTTAATTGTCTTTTGGTTACTTGTTTGATATTATTAATGTATGTATTTTTCAAAGGATGCATACCTGATGACAGGGCAATATAATAGGCGGATTTCAGCATTTTTTTCGATCCTGTCCGCCGCTGTGTTTTTTTTCGCGTTCGCCGCGCGGGGCCAATCGGTCGTCTGGGATACTTCGTCCGGGTACAGCGGTCTGGCGGCGTTCTTTGCGATAGTGACGGATGACGGCCGGGTGCTGATATATCACACGGAGAATCCGAAACTTGCGGACGAGCTTGCGGCGGGAAAGAAGTACCGCGTTTTCTACAAGGGCAGTGAAGCGGGGACGATAGAGATTACGGAAGTGAAGTCTACGTATTCGACCGCGAAGGTGATCGCAGGAAAGTTGAATCTGAATCTGGAAGGAAAGACACTGGAGCTTGTGGATTTCACGCACGAATATAAGGTGATACCGGATGAAATAAAAAACGATCTGAAAACACTCAAGGTGAAGAATGTCATACCGGCTGAGCCCAGGCACGGCGGGATGGTCGTGGCGGCGGGCAATGGCGCGGAGAAAAAACAAGCGGGAAACGCCGCGCGAAAAACAGCGGCGAAACATAAAAAGGAGAAAAAGACGATAATCCTGGCTGGAGACGACGGCGATGCAGGCGATGCGGACGAAGCTGAAAGCGGCGGGCGCAGCAGGAGCGCGAGCGCGGGACAATCGTCTGAAGGAAAACGGGCTGGTGGCTCGTCGTCTCGAAAAAGATCGGGCAGCAGGAGCAGGCGTGACGAAGCTGAGCGCGGCTCTGTGGCGGTAGCGGTGCAGACGAATACTCCGTCGGGGAAAAGTACCGGCGAATCGGTCGATGTGCAGGCAAAAAATAATAAGCGGAACGGTCCCATAAACAATCTTCAGTTCAGATATGAGTCGCACGACGGCGATGCCGGTTCGGTGGACAGCGTGTTCACGGCAGTCGTGTCCTCGACGCGAATTCACAATGAAACCCTTATAACGCTTTTCGGGCTTTACAACGCGATAGAAACCGACCGTGACGATGATTACAGAAACACGAGGGTCGGAATAAACTATACAAGATTTTATCGACCGACCGAATACGGATCAGCGAGTTATTCGTTGCCGCTGAGCGACAATAATGACAACAGCACGCGCGGTTCGTTCTTCTTCGCCTACAACTGGATTCTTTCCATGAGGGGCGACAGGACCGAAAACAGCTATTACCGGCTCGCGGCGAGCTACGCCACGGATGAAGATTTCGACGAAGGCAAATCCGGCACAATCAGCCTGGACTACTATATGAACCTGCGAAACAAAACCAGGTGGAACGCCGGTTACGATTACATCTACAGTTTCGATGTCGACGAGCATATTTACAATCAGTATACTCTTGAATATACGCTTCCCTGGAGAAAACAGGAAAAAGTGACGCTTGGCTACAGGATCATCGACAGGGAATACGGCGTGTACGGCAACGGCGATGACCGGGACGAAGTGTTCCGCGCCATTTATACGATAACTTATTAGCAATACGGTAGAAGGAAGGGATCAGCCATGTTCAGCAAGCGCCTGATCGCAATCGCAGTGGTTATAATTACGGTGGTTTTCGTCGCGACGGCGAGGCCGGCTGCCGCATTGGATGCTGTGGGAGACCTGACTGGAAACGAGCAGATAAACGTCGCCGACCTCGGGCCGTTCACCGATGCCTGGAATACATCAATTGAGGACCCGAATTACAACCCGGACGCCGATTTCAACGGTGATCAGACTATAAATGCGATTGACATAGATATTATGAAACCCGATTTCTGGAAATATGCAACGGACTCGATTTCCGATCAGCTCGCGACGAATCCGATAGCAATACTCGCGCTGAACTGCAACACAACTGTCGAGAACAGGCAGACTTTCGCTGTCGACTTCACGGTGACATACAACGGAGACAGCGCGCTGGCGCTGGACGCTTTCATCGACTTCGACCCCGCGATGCTCCAGGTGACGGACGCGACGGGCACGCTTGTAACCGACGTTACCGACACAGATAATTTTGAAAACCTGTTTGATTTCAACACTGTCGATAACACTGGCGGCGCGATCGACCTGAACTACTGGAACCTGACGACCGGGCCGGTGTCGTCCAGCGGCACGGCAGTAACGGTCGCGACATTCTACTTCACCGCGCAGGCGACAGGCTCGACATCCGTCACCTTCTCGACGGACTACACGACCAACAGAAAAACGCTGATGCTGGGCAGCGACGGCGCGACCGACATAACGGCAACTCTCGCTACGACGACTATCACTATTGCCGCCGACCTCACCCCGCCGGTCTTCAGCGGCCTCTATTCCGCGACCGATGCCGAAACAGGCGACAGCATCGCTCTCTACTGGACCGAGGCGACGGACGACTCGCCGCCCATCACTTACAACATCTATTACGCGACAAGCTCCGGCGGCCAGAATTTCGAGACCGCCAACGCTACCACGTCGGCCACAACCACTTACTCTGTCACAGGACTCACAAAGGATGTCAAATATTTCTTTGTCGTTCGCGCCGAAGATAGCTACGGCAACGAAGACACGAATACGTCGGAACAATCGGCGACTCCCACATCCGGCGCGGACACTACACCGCCGGTCTTCAGCGGCCTCTATTCCGCGACCGATGCCGAAACAGGCGACAGCATCGCTCTCTACTGGACCGAGGCGACGGACGACTCGCCGCCCATCACCTACAACATCTATTACGCGACAGATTCAGGCGGCCAGAATTTCGAGACCGCCAACGCTACCACGTCGGCCACGACCACTTACTCTGTCACGGGACTCACAAAGGATGTCAAATATTACTTTGTCGTTCGCGCCGAAGACAGTTACGGAAACGAAGACACGAATACGTCGGAACAATCGGCGACTCCCACATCCGGCGCGGACACTACACCTCCTTCCGATCCCGCTTATGTCTATGACGGCACGAGCGCCGACATAGATTTCTCTTCCGCATCGACTTCACTCTCCACAAACTGGGCCGCTGCGACAGACACCGAATCGGGCATAAGCGCGTACTGGTATTCAGCTGGCACAACTGCTGGCGCTTCGGATGTAGTAAGCTGGGATTCCGTCGCAAGCTCGACTTTATCCATCACCGAATCCGCGCTCTCTCTTGTCGACGGCACGACGTATTATTTCTCGGTCAAGGCCGAAAACGGGGCGGGGCTTTACAGCGCGGTCGTTACCTCAGACGGACTGACTGTCGACACGTCCTCTCCTTCGCCGACCATAACTTCTCCCGCGGACGGTGCAAAAACGAACTCGTCTCCCGTCTCCGTAACAGGCACGGTGGAGACCGGCGCGACAGTTATCGTCAATGGTTCGCAGGCAACGGTGACCGGCACAGGCTATTCCGCGACGACGGCGCTTTCCGACGGTTCGAATACGATCACTGTCATCGCCACCGACGCCGCCGGCAACTCCGCGTCCATGAGTGTGACAGTCAGCTACGACGGCACGTTGCCGACTGCGACTATAACCGCGCCGTCGACCGGCTCGACTCAAAGCGGCACCGTGACTGTTACGGGCACCGCCGCCGATACGAATTTCTCGTCATTCACACTTGAATATGGAACAGGATCCGCGCCCGCGAAGTGGAAACAGGTGGTTTCGTCGTCCACTTCTGTTTCGGCAGGCACGCTCGGTACAATCGACATGAGCAACCTCAGCGGCAGCTACACGATAAGACTCACAGCTTCGGACGACCACGGTAACTCGTCACAGGACACGGTCACATTCACCATCTCCGGCAACGAGATAACAGGCGTGGCGACTGTGTCGCCGTCGACCTGGACACAGTTGTCGCTGCCGATGACGCCGGACGCGACTTCACTGAACATACTGCTCGACTCGGGCAATTACACTGTGTACGTGTGGGACCCCACGAACGAGGACGATCCCGTGATGGGCAAGTATGAAAAGCCCTCATCGCTTAGCGCGGGGCAGGGCTTCTGGATCAAGCCGCTCGACGGCGCGTCGCAGGTTTCTCTCACCGGGGCGCCGGTCGATACCACGGCGGACTATGCGTATTCGGTCGGCCAGGGCTGGAACCAGGTCGGACCGCCCTTCAACTGGGACTTCACGTGGAGCAATATAAAAGTAAAGAAAGACGGAACGACTTACAGCTATTCAGATGCCGTTTATACGCAGGAACTTATCGCGGTGAAACCCTTCGTCCACGACGACACAGGCTGGACAGCGCTGAGCGCTACGGCGATGTCGGCCGGTACGGGTTACCTTCTATATGTATACGAAAGCGGCGTGTCGCTTGTGTACGATCCCGGCTCGGAAAACCAGTACGGCGTGGCGCGTATCATAAGAAACAAACCGGGCGTGAACATAAACATTTCCGCGACCGGCGCGCACAGCGCGGACCGCGACAACCGGCTGGGTCTGGCAGCGAATGCCGCCGACGGGTTCGACGGCAGCGACCTGTTCGAGCCGCCCGCCGGCTTCTCCGCGTACCGCACGTCTCTCTACTTCCCACACGGCGCATGGACCAGGCACCCCGGCAAGTACACTTTCGATTTCCGCAACCTCCTCGGCATTGACCCGGATTGCCCGAAGGAGGCGAAAGCGGGTGTCTGCAAGGTCTGGGACTTCTCTGTCGACTCGAATGAATCCGGAACCACTATGCTTATCGAGTGGGGCCAACTACCGCAACTCGGCGGTTACTACGATCTCTATCTCACAGACATGAGCAACAACAACGAAATCAATATGCTCGAACAGACAAGATATTCTTACACCACCGACGGCACCGCACGCAGTTTCCAGGTTGTGCTCGTCGCGCGTCTGCCTGAACTCAAAACCGTGTCGACAACACTCGCCCCCGGCTGGAATCTTATTTCTGTGCCTGTCGAGCCGCGGATCACAAAGGCGCTGACACTTCTGGGCGACGATCTGGATGTAGCTGATATATTCCAGTATTTCGGGAACAACTACTATTCGGCATCGTCGAAAGAGGGCGTGGATATCCAGTCGGGTCTGGGCTACTGGATATATGCGGACGAAGCGACACAGATAGATATCGACGGTGTTCCATCGCTGCCCGGTCAGACGGTATCTGTGCCGCTCGCCAAAGGCTGGAACCTCATCGGCAATCCGTTCGAGAGCGCGCTCACATGGGGCGACAATATAACTATTGAATGCGGCGGACAATCGCTGAGTCTTCCGGCCGCGATAGCCGCGGGCCGGATCGGTGCGAAGCTGTTCGGTTATGTGCCCGGCTCGGGCTACTCGGCGATTGAACCCGGCGACGTGCTCGAAACATGGAAAGGCTACATGCTGAAGGCTGCTTCCGAGTGTACAATCGAGCTTGCGCGTTGAGTCCGTGAACTCCGGGCGCCGTATACCCGTGAAAAGGATGGTAACCATGAGACATCAAACGAAGTTGTCATATATACAGACACCGGCAGTTTGCCGGATGCCGGGCATCGCCACACTGGTTTTTACACTCTGTTTTACGGCAGCGCTTTCCTTCTGCATCCGGACAGGTTATGCCGCAGACAAGCCCGTCGCGTCCATACACAACATCCAGGGCGAAGTGCAGTTGCGCGGCGCGGGCGACGAAGAATGGACCGCCGCGCGCGAAGGCGACAAACTGTTCGAGGGCTCGCAACTGAAGACCGGCCCCGATTCGCAGGCTCTGCTAGTGTGGAACAGGGGCCACGCTGTGAAGGTATTTGAACTTACCCGCCTGACACTCGACGAACTTTCGCTGAAAAAAGCGTCCGAGAAGACATCCATGAATATACTAAAAGGAAAGGCATTCGTCCGGGCAAAAAAACTGCTGAAGAAAGAATCTACATTCACCATCAGGACGCCCACGGCAATAGCGGGAGTGCGCGGCACGGAGTTTCTCGTCGATGTCCGCGGCGGTGCATCGTCATTTTCGATGCTTTCGGGGCTGCTCGGCATTTCTGCCGAAAGCGGGGATATTGTGCTGGGAGAAAACCAGGCGGTGGAGGTCGCCGCCGGAATGCAGGGCGCGCCTGAACCTGTAGAAGTCGCTCCCGAAGTGCGGACGGAAATGGAAAGCATATCCGCGGAAATCAGCGCTGAACTCGAAGAGTTGGGAGCATCCGCCGGAGGCGGCGGCGATGACTCGGCGGACCTGTCCGGCGCAGGTGATTCGGGCGACGCAATAGATGCAATAGTGAATGACAATATGGAAAATTCGATAAACGATGTTATCGAAAACGCAGCGGAAGCCGGTTACGATCTTACGGACACGACGACGGGAGTGCCGGAAGTCACAACACCAGATGTGCCGCCCATGCCGCCTGACACGCCGTGAGCGACAGGGCTCAATCCGAACGTGCCGAAGTTTTTATGGTG
>JAJRTR010000083.1 GCA_024278215.1 bacterium | reverse complement strand
CGTACAGAGAGTCATAGACCGACTCAAAGACATACCGACATTGCCGCAGGTTGTGCATAAAATCATAGAAATAGTAGACAGCCCTAACACTTCCGCTTCCGATCTCAATGCTACCATCTCTATGGATAAGGCGCTTTCGCTGAAGGTTCTCAAACTGGTGAACTCCGCTTTCTACGGTTTCCCCAAAAAGATCGAGACCCTGACACAGGCGATTGTAATACTGGGTTTCAATACAGTTCGCAGCCTTGCCCTGAGCATTTCAATGGTGGAATTTTTTACGGGAGGCAAAGGCAAACGGCTGAATTACGGCGAGTTCTGGAAGCATTCGATCGCCACTTCGATCATGGCACGCGCTATTGCAAAAAAGTCTTTCCCTACAATTGCCGAGGAAGCATTCGTTTCAGGCCTGATGCACGATATAGGCATACTGATACTCGATCAATATATGCCGAAAGAATATGCAAAAGCTTATAACAGAATGCTTAAGGATAAGATACAGCTTTACAAGGCCGAAAAAATGGAATTAGGCATTACACACTGCGAAGTCGGAGAGATGCTCGCTAATAAGTGGAACCTGCCCGACCCGCTGTTATATGCGATAAAATATCACCATGCTCCAAACCCGTCAAAAGATTTCTTCCCGCTCGTCTCTACTGTTCATGTGGCCAACATCGGCGTGAAGATCATGAAGATAGGCGGGCTCGGCGATGAAGATGTCTACAGGGTGATGAACATAGACGAGGAAGCGCGTAAAGTGCTACGCCTCGAACTCGACTATCCTGAAAGCCACCGGGATGCGCTTGAAAGAGGTATGAATGAGGGCGCGGATTTCATCGCGGCTATCACCGGCAAATAACAACTACCGGGCAGAATTCAGAAGTCTGGCGACGCGCCGGAAACAGCGCCGGCTCTCATCCGCGGTTTGAGGCCCATTACAAGGACATATAAATATGAAAAAAGGGAATATACCAGTACTGCAAGTCACGGGCAGGACAATGCCCGAGGCGTGGGAAAAGTCAGTACTGGAGACATGGGAAAAAGGAATCCCGATCCATACGGAATATGATCACAGGGGCGACCCGCCCAGCCGCGACTGCACGATGACAATCGTTGTCGAGGAGCCGTTCGCGGAGCCGAGAATACACAGGGCGTTCCCCGCCGGACTCGAGGAACTGGAAGTCTATCGCCAGGAAGTTGTGGACGGTGTGCACGATCACTGGATAGACCCTGAAGCCGGCAAATGGACATATACATATCATAAAAGACTTTTTGATTATGAAATGGGCGGCGAGCACGTCGACCAGATTCTGTATGCTGTGAAGCGACTTTCAAACTCGATAATCACAAGGCGCGCACAGGCGATCACCTGGAACCCGATACTCGATACGCCCACTGATGACCCGCCGTGTCTCCAGCGCCTGTGGTTCCGACTCGCCGAGGGTGAGGACAACACGCTGGTTCTGAACATGAACACCCACTGGCGTTCACGAGACGCCTATAAGGCCGCGTTTATGAATATGTTCGCGCTCACGGACCTGATGCGCATTGTTGCGGAAAGAATTTCGAAAGAAATGGATCAAAAAGTTGTTGTGGGACGCTATGTGGATGTCTCGGACAGCTTTCACATATACGGCTCCTATTTCGCCGAGATCGACAACTTTCTTAAACTTGTCGAAAACAGGTCGTTCGAGGATCGCACGTGGGATTCCGAATTCGCTGAAACTTTTTTCGAAGAGGGCCGGGCGCGTCTGCTGCGCGAAAAAGAAAATGAATAGCCCGCATTTGTGAAATATGCGGGCTATGGCCAATTGCAGCCGACCGCAGCCGAATCAGAATTTTGCAATTGGCTCACCAGGTGAACGATCAATCATTTTGTCAAAAAGTTGTTTCAATGCTGAAAACGTGCAGCATACCACCGCGGCCCTCCTTGCCTTTTGCCTGGATGTTGTTGCCCTCGCGAGAGCCGCCCGTACTGTCTTCGTCGGCCCTGCGCACAGCTTTCGGAAACATCTGCCCCAGAGCATAAGCAATGTTGAACCTTCCGACACGACGTTCGAGTCCAAGTGTCAGCGCTCGTTGCGTTATCGATGTATACGGCATGAGCCATTCGTCGTAGGATGTCTGCTTGCAGTCGATGAGAAACGGACAGGCATTGCCCGACACCGCTATGCCGCCCCCGGGATGCAGATTCCCATATTGCAGGCCGGCCCGGAATGTAGTGCCGTATATCGCACCTTCCTTTTCCATTCCGATACTGAATAATGCCGGTTTTAGATATAACCCGCCTTCCACATCGTAAAATCCGGTCGGCACTGCGATGAATTTCCCATCATAAAAAACGTCCATCCTGCTCTGCGCAAATCCAAATGTGAGAAGTGTCGCGTCGCTTTTCCTGTAGTCGATTCCAACGGCGGTACTTTTGGAATGCAGCGATGTTTTATGTGTGCCGAAAGGATTATATGTGCCGAGCCCGTCGCTGTATGTGAGAACGCTGATGTCGCGACCGTAAAAGAAATAGCGTGTATCAGAGACTGTCATTGTCAGCCTGTCGCCCAGTTCGACAATCGTACCCGCGGACCTGCTTCCGCCCTCGAGATTCCATGGCATGTCCAACTGCCATCTGCCCGTTGCCGGGTCGTCACCTGATATTGTAAGGGACAATGATTTCTCCGCCCACGAGCGTTTATAGAAAAACTGCATGTGGTCCGAATGGATGTATGCCAGTTCGATAAAACTTTCCGGTTGCCGCGTGCCGCCTTCATAGACGGGCGGTCCTGCCGAGTCGAATACTTCCTGTTTGAGATAATCCGAGAACCCCGAAATTGCGGCGTCGCTCTCGCCGCGCCCTGCGCCGATCGCTATTTTGCCGGTCCGCATCGCTGCCGAAAACAATCGCGGCTCACCCGTAGTCCTTATATAGGTTCCATTGCCGATATCATAAGAACTCGATATCTCATTCCGAAACAACGCCATAAAAGTTATGCGGTGCCTTTCGTCTTCATCGTTCAAAACCAACTCGATGTTGTTAGCTCTTGCGCTGACATCCGATGTGGGAACACCGTCCTCCTCGGTCCGCGCAATATCTTCATATTCCGCAGAAAAACGAAGGCTGAAATCTGGCCGTTGCATTTCCAGCGCGGGATGTTCAGGAAGATAGTCCGACACACCGGAAGCGAGCGCAGGCATACCGCCCATGGCAAGTGACCGTGTGCCTCCGCGCATGAAATATCGCAGTGCACCGGCATGTGCAGCCACGGAGAAACCTGTGGACATTATCAACAGCATCGCATAAAAAACGATGATGTTTTTACATATTACAAGCGGCTTCACCGGCAAGGACTCCAATCGCTATTGTTAAACTTTCCGGATTCCTATGTGGAAAATCCGGGCTAATGTTGCTCCCAGCCCTTTGCACGTTCTACTGCTCTGGACCACCCCGCATACAGTTCATTTCTCTGTTTGGGTTTCATCGCGGGTCTGAAAATCCTGTCAGTCCGACGCGCTTTTTCGAGTTCCTTCCTGCTGTCCCAGAAACCGACGGCCAGCCCGGCGAGAAATGCGCTGCCAAGTGCCGTAGTCTCGATGATCTTCGGGCGGTCGACCGCCACGCCGAGGATGTCGGACTGGAACTGCATGAGGAAATTATTCGCTGTTGCACCGCCGTCCACGTTCAGCGATTTCAGTTTGACATTCGCGTCCCTGGCCATGGCATCAGTCATGTCACGGGTCTGAAAACTTATTGCTTCGAGAGCGGCCCTTGCTATATGTGCGCGGGTCGTGCCTCGTGTGAGACCTACTATTGTGCCCCGTGCATACATATCCCAGTGCGGCGCGCCGAGGCCCACCAGCGCAGGCACAAAATATACGCCGCCGGAGTCATCGACTGAATTCGCAAGCGCTTCCGTATCCGCCGCGTTCTTTATTATCTTCAGTCCGTCCCTCAACCACTGTACCGCCGCCCCTGATATGAATGCACTGCCCTCGAGCGCGTACACAGTTTCTCCGTCAAGCTGCCAGCCGATTGTCGTCACAAGGCCGCTTTCCGATATGACTTTTTCGGTGCCTGTATTCATTAGAATGAAAGAACCTGTTCCGTAAGTGCATTTCGACGTGCCGGGTTCAAAACATGTCTGGCCGAAAAGCGCCGCCTGCTGGTCGCCGGCTATTCCGGCAATCGGTATCCCGTCCACGAGGCCCTTTATTCCCTTTGTGTATCCGATTATCTTGCTCGAAGGCACAACTTCCGGGAGTATCGAATCCGGTATGTTCAACTCTTTAAGTATATCCTTATCCCACTGCAAGCTGCCTATGTTATACAGCATCGTGCGCGAAGCATTCGATATCTCGATTGCATGAACCTCGCCCGCTGTGAGACGGTACACAAGCCACGAGTCGATTGTGCCGAAAGCGATTTTACCCTTTCTCGCCGCCGCCCGCGCACCCTTCACTTTGTCGAGAAGCCACTTGACTTTTGTGCCCGAGAAATATGCGTCTATCACAAGACCCGTTTTGCGTCGAACCGCGTCGGTAAGACCGGCCTTCTTCATATTCTCGCATGTCTTCGCCGTGCGCCTGCACTGCCACACTATTGCGTTATGTATCGGCTCGCCCGTTTCGCGGTCCCACAACAATGTAGTTTCGCGCTGGTTTGTTATTCCTATAGCCTCTATGTTTTCGGACTTCACTCTCGCGCGTTTCAGACATGCGCGTACCGCCTTCATCGTACATTGCCATATCTCGTCGGCATCGTGTTCCACCCAACCCGGTTTCGGGAAATATTGCGGAAATTCCAGGTTGACTTTTCCAAATGTCTTTCCGCCTTTATCAATCAGAATTGCAGTAGAACCGGTCGTTCCCTGGTCTATTGCAAGGACATATTTTTTCACCATGTCCCCGTTCCCCTTTCAGTTTTCGATCTTGTATTTCAGCAGAATCAGAATTTTGCACTTGACTCGGCAGAAGCAAGTTTATCACATTTCATTTTAGGGGTCAAAAAAGACCTTTTGTCTGTCGTAAGCAACAAGATGTTGTCGCTAAGCAGATAAAAAGAATTCACTTCCCGGTGTTCGGCGTCTTGTTTTTACCGAGGTCCGAACTCCGATTGCCGAACACCGAACCGGATTTCGTTGTTAGAAATCCGGGATAGATGCTTTAACATCAATATTCACTTCGTTCGAGCCAATTGCAAAATTCTGATTCTGCTGCGGTCGGCTGCTATTGTCCATAGCTGCGTTGTCGGCACAAAATCGTCCTCGACGTACTCTACAAGTACGCCTGCGAGGATTTTATACCTCCGCCTTGCTCCGAACAATTTCG
>JAJRTR010000082.1 GCA_024278215.1 bacterium | reverse complement strand
AGGCATTCACTTCCCGAATTTCTCTTTGCCGGGGATAATCAGGCCGACCTTGCGTTATTCATCCTCGAAAACGCCGACCCTGGTAGATTACCTGACTTTCGCCTTGCAGCTTGATGGTAAACTTGGTACTGTCCAGTTATAAAGTATTCCGAAAGAATATGTATGTCCTCGATTCTCTCTCTGAGCGGCGGTATTACCAGATTAAGAACATTCAACCTGTAATACAGGTCTTCGCGAAATTCCCTGTTTCCGACCTTCTCGGTTATATCCGGTTTGACGGAAGCGATCACTCTGGCTTTCAGCTTGATAATCCTGTTGGACCCGACCCGCTCGAATTCATTTTCCTGCAACACACGCAGCAATTTAGTCTGCAATTCGAGCGGCATGGAATCAATGTCGTCCAGATATACTGTCCCGTCCTTCGCGGATTCAAGCTTGCCCTCTCTCTCTCTGATAGCACCCGTGAAAGCTCCTTTCGAGTGTCCGAAAAGTTCCGATTCAAGAACGCTGCCTGAAATAGCACCGCAATGTATCTCGACAAACGGCTTCTTATTGCTCTTGCCCGAATAATGCAGGGCGCGGGCGAGCAGGCCTTTCCCGGTGCCGCTCTCTCCGATAAGAAGAACATGCGACTCGCTCTCCGAGAAAGCCATGGCCTGTGTGAACAACTCGACCATTTTGTTGCTCTTTCCAACCATTTCATGGAAACTGTAACGATCCGTAAGCTCTTTTTTTAAAAGGATATTCTCTTTTACAATTTCCTTGTGTCTGGCGTATCGATCAAGTTTCAACAGGAGTTCATCCGTTGTAAACGGCTTCTGGATAAAATCGAGGGCACCGCATCTCATGGCTTCCACGGCCACATCGACAGTCCCGTACGCCGTCATCAACACAACGTCCATATCCGGATGTCTTTCTTTTGCTATACTTAAAAATTCGAGGCCGTCCATGCCCGGCATTTTGTAGTCGACAAGAGCTATGTCGTAACTTCGAATATCCAGGCACGCAAGCGCCTCGTCCGCGCTCGGACACTCTGTGGCTTCATACCGGTCCGTATCATTTAGAAAATCGACCAGGCTTATTCGGTTGATCTTTTCGTCATCGACAACAAAAACTCTCATTGCTCACCCTTGCACACAGGAAGCTTTATAGTGAACTGTGTTCCTCTTTCCGGGTTGCTTTCGACACTGATGGAGCCACCCATCCTGGCAACAATCTCATGGCATACGTATAGTCCGAGACCAGTGCCTTTGCTGACATCCTTGGTCGTATAAAACGGTTCAAATATCTTGTCGCGCGCATCATCCGGGATACCCGTCCCCTGATCGCTAATTGTAATTTCTGCAAAATCCGTGCCGTCGGAACAGTGAGTACTGATTTTGATCTCGCCGCCGTCCGGCATCGCATCCAGCGAATTTACTATCATATTCATGATTACCTGCCTGAGTTCATCCGGCGCGCCATACACGGGCATACAATGTTCGCTGCAATAATCAAAACGGATATTAACGTCTTTCTTTTTCGACAAATGTTCGATGAAATCAATTGATTTTTCAATAACTTCTTTCGGTGTGAATGTTTTCAGCGGTTCCTGCTTCTGGCGAGAAAATGAAAGAAGTTCCCTGACGATTTTTTCTACTCCCGTAAGACTCTCTTCAATCAGACCGATATATTTTTTTGCTTTTTCCGGTGTATCGTCCATTCTTTTTATGAGATCAAAAGAGTTGCGAATTCCCATTATGGGATTGTTGATTTCATGTGCGACCCCGGCAACGAGCCTGCCTATCGCGGCGAGCTTCTCGGCCTGCAGGACTCTACGCTGGTTTTCATCCAGCGAATCGGCCATCGAGTTGAATGCTTGAGCCAGCTGGCCGGTTTCGTCTTCTGTGTCGACCTCGATACGAATGTTGTTTTCGCCTTCACCCAGTTTTCTGGAAGCGTCGATAACCTTTAAAATCGGTTTCGTAACGCTGGAGGCGAGATAGCTGATTACAGCGAGGCCGGCAACCCAGATAATGACAAGGATAAGAATAAGACTTTGCAGGTTTAACAATATTTCATGTTTTATCTTTGCCGATGAAATGCCTATATGGACACATCCCGCCTTGCCGCCGATCATTCCTTTTGAAACTTCTTCTATAGGACCGAATTCCGTCTCTATGGAAGTAGTGTTGTCGCACGTCTTTGCCAGTTCAAGGAGATCTTCCGGAAAACCGCTGTCAAAAGTATGATAAACAACATCTCCATGAAGATCAGTTATGAAAATATATACAATGTCTTTATCTATCTGTTTATATTCATTTGTAATCTGGCTGATAAGAGATTTGTTTTCAGTAAGAACAGCTTTGTGCAGCGAGGCGCTCAAACCGCTGGAGAGTACATCCGCTCTTCGGCGCAGTTCGGCGGTCATGTTATTCCTGTAATTCCAGTGGACCATCCACGAAATCAGAATCGCGAAAACAAGGGTCCCGCCCACCGAGAAAAACAGGAATTTCGACTTTAGTGTTCTGAATTTAATCATTAAAACCCATTTTCAATAATCTCTGTCTTGAGTCTTCTAACACTGTCATACTGCTTATCTTCTATTGAATCAAATCTTTCTATTCCAAGTTCATCCAGAATCTCTTTTCCCCTGATCGTTTTGTGCATTGTGAGCAGAACCTGTTTTACTTTATGCTTGATACCGTCATCCAGAGTGTCCAGAGCAATAATCGGCGGGGTAGCGTATGGTGGAGATTTATCAATAATCCTTATCTGTTTACGCAATACCGGATTTTTTTTCACCATGTAGGAAAACACGAGGCTGTCTACCGCGGCGCCGGCTATGTCTCCCGATGCCACCATCTCGATGGATGACGAATGGCTGTATGTGTAAGTGTGGCTGGAGAAAAAGCGGGAAGGGTCCGTGGCTCGCTCTATCAACAACGAAAGCGGGTAATATCTTCCCGAATTTGAAAGAGGGTCGACAAAGGCGAAGGATTTATCTTTCAGGTCGTCAAAACTGTAGGTATCCGAATTCTCAGGTACAATAATAAGCGAATGATAGTATTCTT
>JAJRTR010000081.1 GCA_024278215.1 bacterium | reverse complement strand
CCGGCGGCGGGAACGTTCATTTGTTGTTGTAAACTGCGCGGCGATCCCTCCCACACTGCTCGAGAGCGAGTTGTTCGGACACGTAAAAGGCGCTTTCACCGATGCCGTATCCGCAAAAAAAGGAAGATTCGAGGAGGCTGACGGCGGCACGGTATTCCTTGACGAAGTCGGCGAATTGCCGATAGAAATACAGGTAAAACTGCTTAGAGTCCTCGAAAACGGCGAATTGAGCCGAATCGGTGAGAACCGGAGAAGGATAGTGGATGTCAGGATTATCGCCGCGACAAATGTCGACCTCGAGGCGGCTGTAAATGATGGAAGATTCAGAAAGGACCTTTTTTTCAGGCTGAATGTGATTCCCGTGCAGATGCCACCTCTGAGGGACAGGCGCGATGACGTACCGCTTCTCCTGCGCCATTTCCTCGATCTGACTTGCAAGGATGATAAACTGCCGCTGAAACACTTCACGCCGGAAGCTGTTAATTACATGATCCATTACGATTGGCCCGGCAATGTTCGTGAATTACACAACCTCGTCGAGCGCTGTGTTTTAATGTCGAACGGGAATGAGATCACGCCTGCCGACCTGCCTGACTATGTTACAGGCAAAGAGCCCGATACCGAATCATTGTTTTCCGGCGATGTCAAAGAAGACGGCTTTTCGATGAAAGCAGCCGTCGACAGGGTTGTCGGAAGTGTCGAAAAACAGCTTATAGAGAAAGCGCTCAAGGAAACAGGCGGCAATAAAGATAAAGCTGCCGGGCTTCTCAACATATCCAGGCGCAGCC
This sequence comes from bacterium, assembly GCA_024278215.1. Classification (GTDB taxonomy): domain Bacteria; phylum UBP15; class UBA6099; order UBA6099; family JAJRTR01; genus JAJRTR01. Next base: position 17,737 of record JAJRTR010000081.1, on the reverse strand, counting down.
TTTTCTACAAACTTAAGCAGTACGGCATATCGTAGTGACAGAACCTGTTGTTATGACAAAGCCGGAACCGCGTTCAGAGGATCACAGGAAACACTTCATAGCGTAGATGTATTAATGTATAATAATGTATTGTAACATTGAGGTTGTCGGTATTGATTTAAGAATTGCAAAATAGACTAATAAATGTGGATGTTATTCATATATAATCAGGCAGGGCGGCAGCGGGGCAATTCCGGGTCGGCGGTCATTGCAGCCACCATGTGAAGAAAGACAGACATGCGTAAATACTTACTTCTATCAATTCTCATTATAGCAACAATATTATATCTGGACTGTTTTTTTGTGTATGCCGATGTGCCCGGTGCGCCGGTGAAACCGAAAATACACTACGAAAAAGATAAACGGAAAGTCGATTACGAGGAACTTATCGGAATAATCGACGATGCTCTTAACGCGGGTACAGTCGGTGATGAAACATTCGACGATAAAGTGGACGACCTTGTAGATGTCCTCGATGAAGTTATTCCTTCTCCGGCGGAAGAACCGGAAGAGAAACCCGCCGAGCCCGAAGTGGACTACTCTGTCGCCGGCGACACTGCGAAAGAACTCAATGTCGAGTTCCCGAAAGTCGACAAGCTTCTTCAGAGCCTTGATGACGCTGTTAAGAAAATGTGGAAGAAGAGGAAAACAAGAACCTGGCTCGACGCGGCGAAAGAACAGATCGCGAAACAGCAGAAAGAAGAGCAGGAAAAAGCAGAAGAACATAAATGGAAAAGTGGCTCCGAAAAAGACGCCGCACCGAAAAAACAGAAAAAACAACCGAAGAAAACACTTGCAAAAAAATCCGAGACGAAAAAAGCGAAGAAAGTGCTCGAAAAGAAGCCTTCCGGTAAAAAGGCAAAACAAAGCGATAAGAAGAAAATAACACCAGCGAAAACAGTAGTCAACAAAGCCGCGGCAAAAACCGAGCATAAAAAAAAGACCCCGCCGAACAGAACTGTTCAGACAGTTGAACCGAAGAAACAGGAAACTCCATCGAAAAAGAAAACAGAAAAAGGGCTAAAGAAGTCAGAGCCCGCGAAGGCAATCCCGAAGGCGGTTCCTGTTGTGAAAAAAGCTGTTAAGCCCGCCCTGGCCCCGAAACCTGATTCAGTCGTAAAAAACAAAGACTTGCCCGCCCCGAAACCTGTTGTAAAAAAAGAAAAGAGGCTTCTATCCGACGAAGCGCCTCATGTGACGGCTGAAGAGTTGGGTATAGAATTCCCGCGTGTGGACAGGCTGCTGGATGAACTCGATGTTAAAGACGAATCCGTTCCAGGCCCGCCGCCGCCTCAACAAACTGAAACAAAAAAGAAGCCTGTAAAGAAAAAGAAAGTGGAAGCCGCTTCGGAACTGAATAAAGAGATAACGGAAGAAAAGAAGGCGCCGACAAAGAAGGTCGAGCCGCAAAAAAAGCCGGAAAAAACGAAAGCTCTGCCGCGCAGTGAAACCCGGTCTGTGGTTGAAAAACAACAAGAGATCGAGCAAGTGGAAAAGAGTCCTGAAAAAAAACAGGAAACATCGGCAAAGGAAAGCGTACCGGTTCCTGTGAAAAAACGGACTGCAACAAAGCACGGTGTAAAAAGGCAGCAGACTGAAAAAACAAGTATCGAGATAGAGACGACATCGAAAGTTGCCGTGCAGGAGAAAAAGGAGCCTGAACCGGAAAAGATCACTGAAACTACGAAAACAACAAAGGCGCAGACATCACAGAGGCGGAAGAAATCCGCCGCTCGCGCACCCGTTAAAAAGACGGAAATTAAGAAAGTTGAAAAGCTGCCTCCTGCGAAAAAAGTTGAATCGGAAAAAGCCGCCCCTGCTCCGTTACCGAAAAATGCGGAACAGAAAAAGGCGGACACTCCACCGGCAGCGAAGAAAGAGGAACTCCGAAAAGCCGTTCCCGCCACGACTGCGAAGAAAAAGAATCCGGAAAAGAAAGTCGTGAGGAAAAAGGTTGACAAAAAAGTTGAGGAAGCTACGGGGGACGACAAGAAACAGGAAAGCGAAGAGCAGGAAGAAAGTCCTGTTGACAGGCTGATCGGCGAACTCGGCGGCGAAAAGGAAATTGAACAGGGAGAGGACAGGCAGGGACTTGATTTTCAGGAACGCATCGAATGGCTGATATACGACATCGACATGGCGGGTAAGGAAAAGTCTGAGAAAACAGCACCGAAAACACCGGTCGAGGGAAAGACACCTGATTCCGGCCTTCGATGGTATGAAAAACATTTTTCTACGGAACCTGCGGAGGAAAAGAAGGAACAGAAGCAGGACGCTGAAAAGCAACAGCAGCCGGTTGAAAAAAAAACTGAATTAACGCCGCGAAAAGTTTCACCGTCCGAAACCGCAGATGAGAATAAGGAGTACGCAAAAGAAAGAAAAGTTGAAAAAACAACTGATGTAAATACCCCTGAAACAACCACTGCCGAGGCAGGCCCACTGGCGGCAAATGAGGAATCTGTTTTCACTAAGAAAGCACAAAAACCGATTTCGCCTGCTCCTGAAAAGAAAGCGACGACAGCGAAAAAGACAGTTGAGGAATCTGCAACTGTGAATGAAACAGCGACTCGACCCGCACCTGCACAGGCACCAGAATCCAAGCCCGAATCCGCAACAGCAACTCTGCCTTTGGCAGCAGCGGCGCAAACACCCGCTTCCCCTTCGATTGTCGACAACACAGGCACAAAAATTAAAAAAGAAAAAAATGATAATATTACACTTTCCGGTTTCCGGTATCTGAAGTACAGGACTTTTGCAGCCGGCGGTAGCGAGAGCGAGTTTCTGTCGCGCGAGGGATTAACCCACCAGTCCGAAAGTATTGAGCAGGGCACTAATCTTTCCGTATTCGCTGAAGTTGGCGACAATACGAAACTTTCCGGAAGATTTTATGAAATGCCGAGACAGGATCGTGACATGATGTTTCGCATGGAGCACAGTCACTACGGTGCGACTTATGGAGACTTTACGGCGAAGTTTGAAGGCGGAAGACTATCTCCTTTTGCAAAGAAGACAAACGGATTTCAGGTCGATTACAGCACGGACCTTACCAATATTATGTTTCTCATGTCGAAGTCCGAGAGCCAGACGCGCACAACTTCCTTCACGGGAAGGAATATCAAGGGCCCGTATGATCTGAACGCAAGAGACATTATAGCAGACAAAGCTGCCGTCAAACTCAACGACAGGGTGCTTCCGGCTAATGAATATATTCTTGACGAGTTTCTCGGTGAGATTTCTTTTCTCGATATTCTCGGGCCGACCGATATTGTAACGATTACTTATGAACAACGATTGACCGGTTCGCTGAGTGAGGGCGACTTGAAAGGTCTTGCCGTCGACAGGAAGACGAGGAGCGGAAAGTGGTCTTACGGTTATTCGCATCTTGTGAAGGCAGCGAACAGGTCGACACAGAAACTGCGTGAAAAAGTTGTGGAGGAGATACCGGGGCTCGATTCCTCCAGGATATTGTCTGTCGGGCTCGAAAGCGGCGACCTGATAGTAAAGGATTCCGAGATAATTACCGAGAACGGGGTGACGCTGGAAGCGAATCAGGATTATAACATGTTATCCGAGTTGGGAGACACGAATTTTCTGCTCGGCAATGCAAAAATCGCGGAATATTATGCAAACTTCGAGTTTCTCCTCGCCGAGCCGACATCCTCTGCAAGCGACGCCTTCAGGATCACTTATTTCTACTATCCGAGCGAAGTCACTGAATACAACACGAAAGTGAACCTCTTTCATGACGAATCCGGACAACCTTACGCCTATCCCGATTCAACAAAGATGAGCGGTACGATTTATTACGGCTCCGAAAAAGTTTATTTCTGTACCGACGAGGACCTGAACTTATGTGTTCAGAAAACGCGCGGTGTTGACTACATAGTCGACGAGGATTTTAACAGAGTCGAGTTCATCGACGCCGCGAGCACGGAATTCCAGACTTATGATTACCTCCGTATCGACGCGTATTCTTATCCGTCGGACACGCTGCTTGAATCTGATTACGATCATACGGTAGATGATTTCAGGATGGAGTTTAAGCCCGGCGGTAAAGTGAAAGTGGCGCTGGAGGCGGCAAGAAGCGATGCGGATATATCGGCCAAACCGATTAACAACTTGAATATAGTGGTTCGTGATGCGGCGTCGGCGGACCTGGACTGCACTCCCGAGGCCGGCAATACCGCGGCCTGCACATTCGACCTCGGTCAGCAGGATATTGTGCCAGGCACGGTGATCCTGTATTTCGACGACAGGCTTGCCGACGACTCTGTCCTGAGACTCAACACAGATTATAGTCTGGAGGTCACGCAGGGCAGGGTGACGATGCGGGTTCTGATTCCGGCCGGCACAGTGATTCTCGCGGACTACCAGTATTATCCCCCGTTTATCGGTGTCGAGAGCGGGAATGTCGTTCAGATGAACGCGGCATACAGTGGAAGTAAAACCAGCGTGAACCTCAGCGTGTGGAACGGCGACACATTCTTTACGCCCATCGGTGGCGAGAGCAATCTCGAAACAGGTAAACTCACTATCGGGATCAGCCGGAAGATTCTCAGCAACCTGACACTCAAGTCCGATTATGTCGATGTCGATACCGCGCAGGACCTTTTCGAACTTCACAATACAAGATCAAAACAGCAGAAACATAAACTGACGTTCAGCAATTCCTTCTTCAAAACGCTTGCGGTAACTTATGAAACGAGAGACCGGTTCGACGACTATTCGCCTCGCAGGGCGGATACATCGGAAACAAAGAAAGGGCTCAATGCGGCGATCCCTGTGCCGATGCTGAAAAAAGCCGACCTGACTATCGGTTATACCGGCATGAAACAGACCGATAATGTGAAGACAAATACAGGGCGCAAAAACACGAGCAGAAAGATCGGATTCAACTACAGCCCGACGAAGAATCTCAAGCTCACAACAATGTTCGATACAAGTAAAACCGAAACGGCGAGCGGCGGTGAGACATATACGAATACGAACAGGTCGCAGAAGATAGGTGTCGGCTGGCGACCGCACGAAATGGTCATGGTGAAAGTGGACATCGACGATCAGAACACGAGCGACACGAGACCGGCTGTGAATGATCGCGTTATTCATTCGTCAAGAGTTTCCATCAGCACCAGGCCGACCGGAAGAGTACAGGCGCTTTCATACAGTTACAGTCAACAGGACCGGCCAAGCATCACAGGCCCGTCGTCCGGTTCGAAAACCGAGACATACACATTCGGCTATGCCCTTACCAAAGCCCTCACTTTTATGCCGATATTTACAGTGTCTGATTCTTTCACCGGCGACGACTCGCGCACCGAGAGTAAAATAAAGCGTTATAAATTCGACTACAGACCGCCGGGCAGACCCTATCACCTCACCTTCACACTCGTCAGGAGCGACCGGGACACGTTCAATCTGAGTGGAAACAGCACATCGTCGAACAAAAACTGGAATATTGTCGCCGGTTACAATCCGAGCCCCGTATGGAACTACTCGGCGCAACTGAAAAACGAGTCGTACTCATCGTCGAGGTCCTCCGGTTATGACACAAATACCATAAATACACGCATTGGCAGAATCCCTAGCGAAAAATTGTCGCAGTGGTTTTCATTTCAGAAGGTCTCCAGGAGCGGAAGCCTGAACGAAGACAACTCGGCGCTCGAACTCGGCTCCGAGTTGAAACTAACTGAAATTATTTCACTGAACCTGTTTTACAGGATGTCGAGATTCCGAAAAGCGGATGACAACGACCGTGATTACACCGGCCACCTGTTTGAAAGCACATTCAGGGCCGACTTCTGATATATTTCCACGCAACAAATGTCGTTTAGCAAATAGTCAAGAAAAAAGTGCAAAAAAAAACCCTCCCGCCGTGGGAGGGCTTTTTGTGTGATTATATAGAACGAAACACCCTAGGCTTTTAATCCAAACTGACGATTAATGATAGTATGTACAGCAAAATGCCAGCAGGATATATTCGCCCAGTTTATGCTCCAAGTAACGTGAGTATAGACTGGGGCTGTGCATTTGCCTGTGCTATCATAGCTGTGGCAGCCTGAGACATGATCTGCTGCTTGGCGAATTCTGTGATTTCGCCGGCCATATCCGCATCTTGTACGCGGGAGAGGGCGGCAGCAGTGTTGACTTCTGTGGCCTGGAGTTCGGTGATCTTGCGTTCGATCTCCTGTTCCATCGAGCCGATCGCGGTCATTGTCGTACCGAGACTGGAGATGGCGCTGTTCATGATATCGATGGCGACTTGAGCACTTGTGGACTGACTGATGTGCATGCCGTTGTTAAAGCTCATTCCACCGCCAATACCTGTGGCCGTCAGAGTCGGGATGTTTATGCTGAACCTTTGTGCAGCAATGTTGTCCGGCCCGAGTTGAACCTGCGCTGTAGCCGTACCACCGCTCAATGAGCCGTTGAACAGAACCTTCGAGTTAAACGAAATTGCGCCCTGTTTGCGTGTGATCTCCGCTTTGAGACTTACTACTTCAGACTCCATGTTGGCACGTTGCGTTGTTGTGACTGTCGCGTCCGTTGCGGCGCGAACGGCCAGATCTCTCATCCGGATCATAATGTCCGAAATTTCTGATAGAGTAGTATCGACGATGTTCATCATCGAGAGAGTATCTTCGGCGTTCTGTGTCGCCGCTCTTATGCCGGAAAGCTGAGATTTGAAGGAATTCGCAATTCCCATTCCGGACGGATCATCAGCCGCGGTGTTGATCCGCAGACCGGTTGAAAGACGATTCATCGTCCGGTTCATATTGAACTCGAGTTTCCTCAGGTTGTTGCCAGCCATTAAGGCTTCGACATTGGTATTAATCCTAGTAATTGACATGGTTTATCTCCTCCCTGTTTTTCGTGTTTCTGGAGCCACCAGAAACTTACTGCGAGCTATTCCTTAGCTCATTCGCCTTACTATGTTTGAGTACAGGTAGCCGTTTCACCTCCTAACCCCGTATAAGGTTTCAAACTGTTCAGGCTTTTCCGGTCTTCCCCGAATCCGGGTGAAGCCGGCTGTTATGGTTAAGTCCGCGCTCCGTTTGTTTTAATATTTCGGATGCGCAGTCTTACCTGCTGTAGTGAGATAAATAATTAAATACCTGTCATTTAAATAATTGTGGTATGCAGTTTTCAAGGTTCATGCCGCCTGGAGTTTCTCTTATAACTCCCGCGTCGAGTTTATTAAATCTATTTAACGGTTCAGAGCTTCCTGTCTTCTTTGAAAATGTGTTCCAGCAGATCTATTCTGTCTACTGTCGCACCCATCGCGGCTGCTCTGATGTTTTCCTTTTCTATTTCCACATAGACTTCTTTTCTGTGTACCGGTATGCTCCTCGGTGCAGTGATCCCGAGTTTTACGGTTTCTCCGTGAACGGCTATGACTTTGATTTCTATTTCGTCGCCGATCATTATACTTTCTTCAAGTTTTCGTGATAGAACGAGCAAGCTCCCGGCCCTCCTGGCTCATAAACGACTGTTTTCCTATGCTTTTTCCTGCTTATTTTTCTCTATTGTTGCCTGTTCTTTTCTTTTTATGGCTTCTACAATTGATTCTCTGACAGTCCATCTGTCTGTTTCGATAAAAACCTGTTTGATTTTGCCTTGTTTTGGATTGATGATCAGTGGTCCTCGCAGGTTTGCCGTCATTTTTGTCATATCTTCCGGCAGAACGACAATTACGAATAGTCTTATTTCCTCTGCTCGTTCCGCTTTGATCTCACCGGCGTCGAAAGCGCTGATTTTAGGATAATAGTCGTGAAAAAAATGATATGGTTCTACTACTACAAAAGTTAAATTTGCCTCTTCAACGGATTGCAACCACTGAAAGGGCGCTATCTTGTCCTTCTGGATCAAGAAAAAATGTATTGTTTCCGGGAATCCGGGCAGCGGTGAAGTAAGTTCAAATATTTCTTCGTCTGCTACCTCAAGCTCACCAAATCGAGTGGTGGTTACCTTCAAAGGTATCCTCCTTGAAAAATATCAATACGGCTATATCCTAAAGCCGCATACCTTAAAATTTGACTTTGTTGTCGATTGGGTGAAACCTGTGAGGGATTGACATAAGTACGCTTACTTCACGTACAGCCTGTGGCTTTAATATTAGTATTGTATCCTATTATACTCCATTACCGTAAAAAGTCAAGTAGTGTTGTCTGAATAATTTTTGCTCCGGACTGGAGGGATGCCTGATAGATATTCTGGGCAAGTACGAGTTCGCTGATTGCCTCGGCCATGTCGACATTTTCACGGTCTGAAAGTATTTTTGATGTGTAAATGTTCATTTGTTCTATACGGTTTTTTGCAAGTTCGAGCCGGTTGACGCGACCACCCTGTTCGGACCGCGCGTTGGTTATCGTCTCCCTGACGTCGTCGATGTCGTCGATGCCCTTCATGATATCATCTATTGTTCCGCCGTTGCCGTATTTGTAAATATTGTCTCTAAGTTGCATCATTTTCTGGAATGCTTCGACCGATGCCATGTCGGTGCCTTCGCCGCTGTACTTTCCGAATACTGATTGGGTGTTTGCATCGTTGGACACGGCACCGGCGTAGGACATTTTCACTGTTGTGCCTTCGCTGATTTCCACTTCTCTGGTTGCCATGTCGCCGTTGTAATCGACAGAGACGACTTTGTCGAATCTCAGCTCGACCACGTCTGAATCGTTTAATGCAGGGCCGCCGGCCAGCGTGATGATATTTGTTGTCGGGTCCACAGTGTACGAGCCGCCGAGTGCCGTTACATAGTTTTGCCCGTTGACGAGAACCGCTTTGACCGAGTTGGTGTCGGTGATGGCATCGGATTGTGTTGTGGTGCCTTCTATGGTGGTAGATGGCATCTCTATCTCCATGTTGCCGCCTGCACCTGTCGTATAGTTGAATGTGATGCTGGTTTTTGCCTCGAAAGGTGTCGTGCCGGTTTTCAGGCCTGAGAAAAGATATTTGCCGTCGAATTTCTGGTTGGCCTGGGAGACCATTGCGCTGAGAAGGCTGTTGATTTCGTCGGCGATGGTGTCTCTGTTCGCCTGGTTTTGAGGCGCTTCATTGGATGCTCTGACCGCCAGGTCACGAACTCGCAGCAGGAGGTCTTCCATGTGCTGGAACACTGTGTCGATATTGCTGGCAAGCGTGTTCGCATCGTCGACATTTTTTGAATACTGGTCAAGTTCGTTTACTGTCTGGCGATAGTCCAGCGCGCGGTCTGCCCCGACAGGATCGTCGGAAGGATATTGTATTTTCTTGCCTGTGGATATTTGTCGTTGTAATTTATCTATTGTGCTGAGATTGCGATGGATGTCGCGAATAAAAGTATTCGTCATCATCGTGTTTGTTACTCTTGAGTATCCTCCTGTAAGCATAAGCCCACTCCATTCGAATGTTTTTATCTATATTATATATCGGCATATTTGCCGATTACTTTACCTTTGTGCCGATTGCAAAATTCCGATTTTGCTGTGGCTGGCTGCAATTGGCTCCTTTATCTGCCCGCCAGTCCCATATTGTTGATCACAGTGCTTAGCATTTCGTCAACGACATTGATCATCCTTGATGCTGCCTGAAAGGAATGCTGGGCTTCGATGAGTATTGTCATTTCCTCGTCCAGCGACACGCCTGATACTTCCTGCTGCCTGTTCTGATAATATTCGAGGAACTTGTCGGCGGCGTCGGCGGAGTTCTGGGTTGTTGCCGATTTCACGCCGACATCGGCGATTATGTCGTTATAGGAATCGTCGATTGTCAGAGTCGGTGAACCGAGTCTGCCCGTGGATGAATCGCCCATCAGCATTGCGTTTTTGAGGGAGGCTATTTCGAGGGCAATCGAGTTGTCGCCCGGTATGCCTGCGTAAGATGACGCCGAAGCTATTCTATTGACATCTTCGATGAGGGCGGAATTGACAGAGAGGCGGGCGCCGATGTCGGATGTTGTTGTGGAAATGAGAGATTGTTTTTTTGAATAGGTCGGCGCGGAATCCTGTTGTTGGAGGCCGGTGACTGTGAGGAAGTTTGATGCGGCGTTCGGTGGTGTTGCCGGGAATATCGACGGGTCGGGGGTGTCGGCGGAAAAGGCGTGATCCGATACGATTCGCAGGCGTCGCGTGCCTTCGTCGAAGAAAATCTGTGTGTTGTACGATTTTGCTTCCACTGTATTGTTCAGTGCGGCGTTTATGTCGTTGATGCCGGCCTGGAGTGTTACGGAGTTGTCTATTTGAATGAGCGTGTTGTCTATCTGAATCCAGCCATTGCTTATGCCGAGGTCGCCGAGCGTAGTGTTGAGTTGTGTTCCTTCCTGAAGCGCATAGCTCGACAGGTTCTGGCCTTCAAAGCCGAGTATTCTGAACAGGTTGCACTCGCTGCCGTTCTCACCGCCAAGTTCTGCGAGCGCGTTATAGGTGACGCCGGTTAACACGACGTTATGGTTTACTTCGTCGAATTTGATTCCGAAAGCATTGCCGTCGTTTGTGAGTGGATGTACTTTCTGGATTCTGCGGAAAACTTCTTCGAGTGTCATGTTGTCGTCAATGGTGTCTGTGAGGGCGTTGTTGTCGAGTCTGAGCCTTGGAGCGTTTGTGGCGTTGGAGGGGGCGATCTGGACGCCGAGAATGTTTTCGAGTTCGCCGATGGTGGTGTCGAGGCTTACGCCAGGAGGGAATTTGATCGTGCTTGTCATCTGGTTGTAATAATCGGGGCTTGTGTCTCCGACGAGGTTTCTCGAGAGAAGCTCGTTGGTCTCGAAGAAGTTATATTTGTCCACGACAAGTTTCCTGATTTCTGCGCCGGCGTCAATATCGAAAGTAACATCCGTGTAGACACCCGCGGCCTGTTCTTCGGTTTTTACAAGTGAGCCGATATTGTCGAAGTAGAGCCGTCCGTTGCCTGTGCCGTCGGTCTGTATGTCGGTTATTGTGACGGTGATAGTTTTTGAGTCGTCGGTCGGGTCGACGATCTGAATCTGTTCTCCTACGGAGAAATATTGTGTATCGGTGGCGGCGATCTGGGCGTAATTGGCGTTATTGCTGATCTTCGCTGTAGTGCCGGCACCGAATGTGCTGTAATCCTCGACAGAGATGCCGAGTCCCTGGCTGTGCACATTATTGACCGAATTGACGAAGGTGCTGACAACTTCCTCGAATTTGCTCTGTACTTCGGGGAGGATGACGTCGCGGGAGTTTATGGCGCCTTTGAGTTCGCCCGCGCTGAATTGCGAGAGCATGTAAAAGTCGGACTGTGACACGTCGTTCATGTAAGGGGTTTTTGTATTTTGTGACGGATGGTCCCAGTTGGGTTCGAGAGTAAGGTCGTATACAGTATCGTTGCGCATCAACTCACGACCACCGATACTGATGGCGAGTCCGCCGAGGTATTCGCTGTCCTGGACATCGACATTAACATACTGGGATAATTCGTCGATCAGCAGGTCGCGTTTGTCGAGCAGATCGTTGGGTGACATTCCATGAGTGAATACTTTGGCGATTTCCGGGGTAAGGCTCGCTATGTCTTTTAATATTCCATTGACGATCGCGACATCTTTTTGTATCTGGCCGTTGAGATCGACCCTGATGTCGCGCAGAGTCTGGTCGATATTTCTGATGACATCGGTCATATTCTGTCCCATGGCAATGACCTGGTTGCGTGCGGCGGTGTTGTCGGGATACTTGCTGATTTCCTGCCATGCGTCGAAGAAGTCACCCATCGCGCCGCTGAAGCCCTGTGTGGTCGCCGGTTCCATAAAGACATTTTCGATCTGGCTGAGAGTGCTTTTTTCGACGTTAAGCTGCGCCGTGGAGGTCAGGCCGACTCGCACCTGTCCGTCGACGAATTGATCGCGCACTCGCGAGATCGACTCGACGATAACTCCAGTGCCGATCTGGCCCGCACCGTACACCCGGTTGGTGCCGGGGTAAGGGAACGCGCCTGTGGGTGTCAGGGAAACTCTCTGCCTGCTGTAGCCCTTTGTGCTTGCGTTTGCTATATTGTGCCCGACTGTGTCCATTACAGTGCGCTGGCTCAAGAGCGCGCGTCTCATTGTTTCGATTCCGAAAAATGTCGATCTCATTGTTTCTCCTCATCTTTCATGTCATAGTGCGCAGATTAGAAGTCTGCGCTGTTATCGGCGGGCCGGGCTGCTATAGCAATGCCGCCAGGTGATTATGCTTTCTGGTTGAAGATGCCTTTCATCTTGGGTTTCTGGTCACGCATCTTGCCCGATCCCTCGTATATAGTTACTTTTTCCTGTTCGGTGCCCAGCAGGTTCAACTGGAAATTCACAAAATTCATTGCTTCATTTATCAGTTCGTACACTCCGCGATTCGCTGATGCTATGCCGTTGAGTTGTTCCATCAGTTTCACTGCATTAAGTTCGAGAGATTCCCTGACGTCTTCCGGTGCAGTTTCGAGAAGTTGTTGCAGCGTCGGAGGCCCGTCCGAATCCGGCATACAGGCTTTTGAGATTTCCAGTCTTTTGTTTTCCATCTTTTCAATTTCGTTTATAAAAGCCTGCTCCTCTTTGTTCAGTTCCTGGAACTCGCTGTTCTTGTTTTCTATCAGAAGTCGCTGTTTTGTGTGCATGATCACTTGCAGTTTTTCATATTCGCTGTTAAGTCCGTCTATTATGTCGCAGAGGGCATTCCATGGATTCGCTATTGTGTTTTCACTCATTGAGAGACTGACTCCTCATATTCATTTTCTTCTATCTCAAGCTTTGAAGGTTCGTCTTCTGTAGCTTCTGCTCCTGACGGAACCAGTGTGAAAATCTGTGAAAGCGCTTCATTTACGGGTCCAAGTTTCCGCCACCATTTTCCACCGTCGAAAGCGCCTTCTTCTTCCATTGTTTTTACTATAAATTCGACTCTTTTGGCGTAATTGTGTTCAGCCAGCACTTTTTTCCGTGCTTTTCTTGCCATTGCGATTCTTTCGTCTTCGTGTTCGAGGTAATATTTCACGATGCCGGGCAATTCCGTGTTCCTTTTGTATGTTACAACTTCGTCTTTGTCGAACAGTTCGTCGAAATCGCTTTTGTAGTCCGAGACGAGGAATCCGCCGGACGCTATGCAGTCGAAGACCCGCATGTTGAGGCTCGATATGCCCTGGTCCACTGTTATGTTTATGTTCACTTTGCTGTAGTTGTATACTTTGACCAGTTCCGTCTGGTTGTCGGCCACGCCGCGGTTGGCGGCACGGAAGCGGGGGTCGGCCGCTTTATCCCAGTCGTAACCCCAGATAACGAGGTCGAGCCCGGCGTCGAGCAGCGGGCGCAGGATCAGTTCGCGTTTCAGGGTATATGACCCCACGAAAGAAACATCGGCGCCGAACCGCTGTGCGTCATCATCATTTCGGGGAAACTTCTTAAACCTTCTTATATTGGCTGCTATGGGGCAATAATATGATTTTTCTATGCCCAGTTTCTTGAACTCATTGACATAGTGCCTGTCCCAGATAAAAAAGTAGCTCAGGTTACTATCCATGAGTGGATGCGAAGAGTCGAAGCAACTGGGGGTAAGCGGGTTGTCGTAGTATATCGAGACGCACGGAATCTTCAGCATAGTTACAAGGTTGATGATATTGCCGCTTTGAAGTGAAAGTGCGAATGCCGATGTTGCTCCGTAGCCCATTACCATATCGGGTTTGAACTCGCTGAGCGCATTCAGCATGGTTGTGTACAATATCGTCGACTTTTCCTCTCCGGTTTTGCATTTCTCCTTGATTCTGGGGAAATCCAGCAATAGCGCCTCATGGCCGCATGAGTTGAAATAGTCGTGGAAGTCATCCATCACGTAAGGCGCTGCGCGGCCCAGATATTTAAGAATTAGAACTTTTATAGCCATAATATTCATCGCCGGAGCGGCAGCGAGTCTCCCTGTATCGGTGTCGTGGAGACGTCCGCCGTCGCGGTGGGTTTCAGCATGGGTTTTGCGAGCTGATCGTAGAGCATCTTTCCGATACCGATACCGCCCGGAGCTTTCGCCATCTGTATAGTCAGTTCCTGGTCGAGTTGGTCCCTGAAAATCTTTTCGGCGTTTCCACCGTTGATAAATCCTGTTTCCGGTACAGTTTTTCGCATTTCCTTCATTAGAATGTAGAGGAAATAGGATTCGAAACCCTGGACAGCCTCTTTGAGCTGTTTCATTTCTTTCGCCGACGCGGCGTCCGGCGTGTGTATGTTGCCCAGGCGGTTTTTGAGCTCTCCGGCAAATGTATCACCGGTTGTTTCCTTAGGTGCTCCGAGCGGACTGGTTATTCCTGAAAAGTTCAAGTCGTTCACCTCTTTATTTATATTACATTGTTATTACTTCTGCTTGCAGCGCTCCCGACACTTTCAGTGCCTGCAGGATGGCGATGATGTCACTTGCGGATACGCCCATTTTATTGAGTGCGTCAACAACATCTCCCGTCGACACGCGGTTGAATGCTACTTTTTTCTCTTCGGCTGTGACATCGTTGGTTTCGACGGTTGTCGCTTTGTTCACGTCGGTGAACGGGCCGGGAAGGTATACGTCGGTCTGTGGTTTTACGGTTATTGTGAGAGTACCGTGGGCGATGGCGACCGGAGAGATCGTCACGTCGCCGCCCATGACGATTGTGCCGGTTTTTTCGTTGATGACAACACGGGCAACCTGGTCTTGCTCGACCGGAATATTTTCGAGATCGGCGATAAAGGGAACAATATCGTCGATAGCATCCGCAGGCGGTATGATCTCGATAGTGGAAGGATCCACTGCTTTAGCAATATCGTTGCCGTTTCTGAAATTGATGGCCCTGACAATATTGCTGGCGGTTGTGAAGTCGGGATTGTGCAGTGTGAGGAAGAGTCTGTCGTTTTCGAGGATCTCGGTGGGCACCTCGCGCTCGACCGTTGCCCCGTCCGGTATCCTGCCGACTGTGGGATGCCCCTTTTTCTTGTTGGCGCCTCCCTTGCCGGTTGTCCAGCCGCCGAGTGAGACCGGGCCCTGGGCCACTGCGTAGACCCTGTCGTCCGCGCCTTTGAGGGCGGTCATAATCAGTGTGCCGCCCTGAAGGCTATTGGCGTCGCCGACGGATGACACTACTACATCTATGGTGTCGCCGGGTTTTGCGAAAGCGGGCAGGTTGGCTGTGACCATGACAGCACCTATGTTGTCCACATTGATTTGATTGATGTCCAGTGTCAGACCGAGTCTTTGAATCATGTTTGCGACAGTCTGTTTTGTCATGGTTATGCCGTCGCCGGTACCGTCCAGCCCCACGACTATGCCGTATCCCAGCAACTGGTTCTCGCGCACGCCTTCGACACGCGCAATGTCCTTGAGCCTGACCGCGCCCAGTGTCGTGGTTGCCGTGATTGTAATTGCGAATATTGCTGTTAGAACTACTTTTATTGACGTTCTCATTGTTTCCCTTCCCGTGTTAGAAGATCATGTTGAATATTTTGTTGAGGATGCCGGGCCTCTGACGATTCGAGATCGGGCCTTTGCCCTGGTACCTTATGCTGAGGTTTGCAATCCGCTGTGAAGACACGCGATTGTCGCGCACAACATCCTGGCTGCGGATTATGCCCGAGAGGATCATCGTCTGTGTTTCCGCGTTGACAACGAGTGATCTGCGCGCTTCGATTATCAGGTTGCCGTTGGGCAATATCTCGACTACTTCGGCGCTGATGGTCGTGTTCAGTGTGCTTCCCGCATTGGTTTTGCCGTCCGCGCTGTATGAGTCCTGCGCTTTGTAATCGAAATTCTGAAGGAATTTGCTGATGAGGCCTTCTCCGGACTTGCCGGTTGGGTTGGTGCTCTGCTTGATACCCGTTTTGGCGTTCTGTGTCGCGCTTGTTCGTTCGCTTACCACTATTGTCACGATATCACCGACGAAAAGTGCTTTCTGGTCTGCGTAGAGCGAGTCGGAAGTGTCGGTCCAGAGCGATGTCGCCGGTGCCTTCACTGCGAAAACGCCCAATACTGCCGCAATTGCCATCATTATGATAATTCTTTTCATGAAAAAAACTCCTTCACATTTACGGGCACATTTACGGGCCGATGATTGCCACTGTGCTCGAATCAACTACAAGTCCGTGCAGAACTTTTCGCGATTGTATATTCAGGACTTTTATCGTGTCTCCGATGTAGCCCTTGTGCAGCGCTTTGCCCTGTGCGGAGATTTCAAAACTCGGGCCCCTGATTACCAGATTGACCATGTCCCCGGTATTTATGTCGGGGACCTCTTCCACGTTTGTGTGTGTGATCAATTCGCCTTTCCCTATCAAGCGAAAAACACGTTTTCCTATCAGTGGTTCGGCCTTATCATAAGCGCCGGGCCTTAGTGTGCCGAGGTCCTTTTTGCTGTATGTTAAATCGTTTTCGCCGATTACATGTCCTGCTTCCATGTCGACTGCCGCCACTACGACATTGGCCATGATACGGAAATATGTTGCAAGGCTGATTATGCGAACAGTTTCTCCGTTCTGTTTTATAAGGACCCTGAAGTTTTGCACTCCGTACTTCTTCGGGTCCGTGTCCATCACAAAATCGAAGTTAACTTCCCCGTATTCGAGCGTAATATCCCGTGGCACACGTTTTACCGCGATTTCCACCGAATCCACATTCCATATCATGTTTCGCCGCAAGTACTGCCGGGCGGCTGCCATTATGTCTTCGCCTTTGACGATGGTGGCCTCGCGGTGTATGGAAATCTGATCGGGTATATCCAGTTTGAAATTATCGACCTTGACACCTGCGTTGTATAGCCGCCCTTTGATCTGTCTTGCGTTCAGGGTTTTTGTCCTGTCCGGCGGTGGTGCCGTGTCGAAACTCAGGCTTGCGATTTTTTCTTTTTGCTGATCAGTGATTCCGGAGATGGACGCGATGTCGCCGACTGTTATCGTGCGAGCTGTTACGGTAGCCGAATCGACTACTGAAATAAGCCCCATAGCGAGCGAAGATTGCGCGGCCAGCGCAATAAGAGCTGTTATGATAATCGTCTGGCGGATTGTTATGTCTATCACCCCGGTTTCCGAATTCACCTTCCGCACGGGCCACCCGCTTGCATTTGTTGCCGGCGCGGCCCGTGCGGTTCCCCGAAAGATTTATCTATGGACTATCAGCGTTTCAGATTGGTCGCTACGCCGAGCATGTCGTCTGAAGTCTGGATCGCTTTCGAGTTGACTTCATAAGCACGCTGTGCGACGATCAGGTCGACCATTTCCTCGACCATCTTGACGTTTGACTGTTCGAGGAATAGTTGTCTGAGATTGCCGAATCCTTCGAGTGTCGGCTGGCCTTCGATGGGTGGGCCGGATGCGGCTGTTTCAACAAACAGGTTGTTGCCGATCCTGTTTAGACCGGCGGGGTTGATCCACCTGACGAGCGTGAACTGCCCGATCTGCTGGGGGTCCACCTGGCCGGGGAGATTGACCGTTACCGCCCCGTCTTCCGTTACGTTGAAGTGCAGCGTATCCTGCGGGATTGTCATTGCCGGTTCCACGTAGTAGCCGTTCGCCGTGACGAGACTGCCGTCCTTGTCGATCTTGAACGAGCCGTCCCTGCTGTATGCGATTTCGCCGTTGGGGAGCCGTATCTGGAAGAACCCTTCGCCCTCGATGGCTATGTCGTACTGGTGTTCGGTCTGCACGAGGTTGCCCTGGAGGAACATTTTCTGGTCGGCTACAGGTCTTACGCCGAGACCGATCTGCAGAGGCACGGGGATTGACGCACCCTGCGTTATG
>JAJRTR010000080.1 GCA_024278215.1 bacterium | reverse complement strand
GGATCATGAAGAAAAAATATTTTTTGCATCCAGCCATGCGAATAGTGCGGCGAACGGGGCGTTCTTGATAAATGCAGCCGCAAGTGCGCCGAGCGGCCCGAAAAACCATGAGAGAAACGCAAACTGAAGCAGAAATGAACTGCCCAGCAATATATACGGACTGACGGGAACAAACAAATAGACAGCGGCAAGACAATCGAAAACCGAGGCGAGCATGACAGGCACGAGCGCATCCTGAAGAAGGTTGCCGCCCGCAACCGCATTGGCCACAACCGCCGCTATGACTATGAGCCATACCGACATCGCGAGCGCTATCGCCGATCTGGATGTATGCGTTGTGTAGAGCCTTAGAAAAAGGGGGTAGCCGAGTATGCAGGCCGCGCCCGGGATCAATCTGCGCCGCCATTCAAAGTAAAGTGTCATACACAGGGCCATAATCAGCCAGGCCACAGACTGGACCGCCGCGGCGTACCACCAGGGCAGAAAAAGGGTCATTATATGCGGCCCCCTGGCAAAAAAACTACCTGCCTGAGGCACGATGATAAGACAGGCGAGCAACGCGGACAGTACAACTATCGGGATCCTGTTGGGGAGATAGACAGTGTGTCGGCCTGTAGTCACTTCCGCCGCTATGCCGCTTTCAAAATATTTCTTTATCGAATCGGCTGAAGCTTTCTTTTTCCTGTTTATCGAGTATACGCCCGAGCGTAGCCCCCAGGTGAAGAACTGCCCGAGCACAAGCGCCTTCAGCCCTTGCGTGTCCGCCGCCTTCAAGGTTTCAAGATCATGGCTCGCTTTTCTCAATTCCCTGTTTCCGTGGCTCTCGCTGCCTGCCGCCGTATCTATATAATCCATTATCAGGAGGTCGGCTCCTGAATCAACGAATTCGCCGAGTTGTTTCCTGAAGTGTCCGCGGGTGTACATGTCCACATTCAGTTTTACGGCGTTCATTCCAGCATGACCGGAGTGTGCCCGTCCCTTATGAAGACGGCAGACTCTATCGCTGTGGTTATCATCAAGGAGCGGCTTCTGTGCGGCAGGTGCGTCGACCGTCCAGAACAGGAAACACGGATGTGCGACAGCCCTGTCGGTTTCGAGTCTGAATATCGCGCGCGCTTTTTCTTTTCCCACTGTTCGCTCGAGCTGCCTGTATGGAAATTCAGCTATTACATGAAGTCCTGCTTCGTCGCAAGCTTTCCAGAACGCTGGGTGCGGCGGATAGTCCGGGCAATAAACTGTATTGAAACCGGGTTCGAGAATCGACCTGACATCCTTTGCCGCTCCCCATGACGGTACAGCCGCTCCGTATGGTGGAAAATGTTCGTAGCGTGAGACACCTCGAAGTGTTCGGGATTCTCCGTTTATCTGCATCTTCCCCGAAGAACAACTGAAAGTTTTGCAGCCTGTAATAAATTCCGTAGAAGCACGGATGTCCTCACATACCAGGGCAACATTCACATCGTATAATTGCGGATCGTTGGAATCCCATTCTTTGATCGCGGCATCAATTAAGAAGAACGTGATCACGGAACGTCCCCCTATGCCCGGTACAATCTCCGTTCCGTTGAAAATGTTTTTGCCTGTTTTCTTATCCTTGATTGCGACCGACACAGCAGTCGGATAATCGGTTTCGCCTTCGACCGCCACACACAGGGTCGGCTCGCAGCCCGCCGTTTTCCTGTCGAACCATACGTTGCAAGGAGAGACAGCATAAACTGTTTCGATGAATAATTCCCTGAAAATTCCGACAGCATATTGAGGCCCGATTCCATCGAGTTTGCCGGGAGCGTCATGTTCTTTCGGAGTTGCGACATCTATACTGAGAAGAAATTCAACGCCTGCATCGACAGCATCAGTTATGTCTATCCTGAAAGGGAGAAAGCCCGGCGCGATTTCGCCAGTCTGTGTTCCGTCTATATAAACCGTGACTTCGCCGCCCGCGCCGGATCCATATAAAAAAACGCGCTGCTTTTCATCAATTGATTCGATTGTAACATTCCTGCTGAAGGTGAGTGGTTTGCGGACTGAAGCTATTCCCCTCACTGTCGCAAGGTCGCATGGTAGCGGTATTTCATACTTGCCGCTGCCGGGTATCGACACATTCCAGTTGCCGTTGAGCCGGAGCCCGGCGGATGCGTTATCTTTATATGGAATAGTTTTTATCTCTGTAAGACTTTCCGCAGACACTTTCCGAGGCCCTGAAATAATGGAGAAAAGCAGCAACAGAACGGGCGCGGCGGCAACAGGAATCCACAGGGCGACATAACCCGACGCAGCCGCCGCTGCAATGACCGTAATTACTGCAATCACCCTTCGCATATTCGGTTTTCCACTTCGTATCAGTCTGTATTTACGATAGTTTTATTTTACAGAATTAACGAGGAAACACAAACAACATTTTACTTGCCCGTGTTTTGAAGCTGTGATATACTACACACCGTTAAAATAATATGGAGAAAATGAAAGTAGTTTTACAGCCTCACAAACACAGTTTATACGAATTGCAGAAGTGTTATTATTTTCCGGATTACGCATAAACAGGCGGAGGCGTATGTTGCAACCTCCGCTTTTTATTATCAACTATCGAAGGGAGTTACCGAATGATCAAGTTCAGTAAGGAACAGCTCAAGATTCCGGAAATGAGCAGACCGGTCTACCTCGTCACGGTCGGCGAGTCTGAATTTCGCCGCGCGTTCCCGCACAAGAGAACGGAAGAATTGTGTGTGGATGCAATGCAGATGGCAGCCGAGTTGATCGACATGTCGCCGGCGGAATTGAAAAGGTACATTCACACATGTTACTACGGTCATTTTGCAGACCATTTCGGCGATCAGCTTCTCGGCGAATCTGTCATACACGACAGGCTTGGCCTCGACCCGCTGGGGAACATAGGCGTGAAAACAGGCGGTGCCACAGGCGGCTCGACTATGTGGGAAGCAGTGAAAGCCGTCGCGTCCGGCTACTCGGACTGTGCGCTCGCGCTGGGCTGGGAGCGAATGGATGAGGTTCCCACGGATGAAGGCAATCACCTGATCTCATGTGCCGCCGACAAGGACTGGGAGACACCTCTCGGCCACATCTATACAGGATATTACGCTGTCATGGCCCAGAAATACTGGCAGGTGTTCGGTAAATCCGAAGATTCTTTCAGGCGCACAATGGCTGAGATCGCCGTCAAGAACCACGGCTATGCCTGCTACAACCCGTTCGCGCAGGCTCCGATGAAGATCACGGTGGAAGATGTTCTGAAGTCGCCCGTTGTCGCGTATCCGCTCCGCGCGCTCGACTGCTGCCTCATGAGCGTAGGCGCATCATGCTGCATAGTTGCAGACGAAAAGACCGCCCGCAAAATGACGGACAAACCCCTGCGCATTTATGTCGGTGCCGGCTCGCACACGCTGCGGCCCGCGGACAGGCGCGATATGGACATACCGCTCCTGCCCAACGAGACACCGTCCCAGTACAAAGACCTCGGCGAGAGATTCCCCGGCGGAGACCGGTACCCAGGCTTCACAGGATTCCTCGCGGCGCGCATGGCGGCATATTACGCATACGGCATGGCAGGCGTCACCGACCCGTGCGAAGACCTCGACATGGTCGAGCTCCACGACGCTTTCACAATCAGCGACATCCAGACCTACGAAGACATCGGCATCAGGCCCTACGGCGAAGGCCGTGACTATGTCGAGTCGGGCGACTGCTACCACACCAACCCCAATACAGGCAAACCCGGCAGGCTGCCCGCAAATCTCTCGGGCGGTCTCATCGGCTGCATGCACGCTGTCGGCGCTACCGGACTCATGCAGATCAGCGAATGCGCTCTGCATATATGGAACAAACACGCCGAGATTCACGGCGACCCGAAACGCTGGAAAGCTTACGGCAAAAAGAAACCTAAAGACTGGCAGGACCTTACTGTCAGGAACTGCAAACGCACCCTGGCTATCAGCCATGCCGGTGTCGGCTCACATGTCACTGCAACGATACTTGTCGATCCCGACCACCTGCTGAAGAAATCCGGCAAGAAGAAAAAGAAAGCCTCTTCAAAACGGAAGGGAGGTAAGAAATAATGGCTGTTGCAAAAAAGAAAACCACAAAGAAGAAAAACACTGCGGGTAAGGTTGTCAAAAGAGGAACGGTCAAAGTCGTAAAAGACAAATATGTTCCAAGCGGAAGTTTTCATGTCGCAATACCGAATACTCCGATATTCGACGAAAAAGGAAAACTCTGTGGTGTTACCAATCCCAGGGATATGACATACATGCACTCTTATGGAGGCGAAGCTCCCTTTTTCGATGCGCTCGCTAAAGGCGTGCTTCTCGGCACAAAGTGTGTTAATCCAGACTGCGAGTTCAAAGGCTCGATATATCTTCCTTACCGCATCCATTGCCCCGACTGCCTCAGCAAGATGAAGAAAGTCACTCTCACGGGATTGGTCAAGAAAACCGCCAGAGTGCATACATTCATGATCACGGAGCGAACGGGCGCATTCAACACGCTCAAAAAGCCGATAAAGTTCATCAACATAGAATTCGACGGAGTATGCACAATCCTTATGAGCTACCTGTCGGTCGGAGAACCCGAGATCGGCATGAGAGTGGTCCCCATTTTCAGGACGAAGAATCCGACTTACACAATTACAGACCTGAGCTGGGTGCCGCTGGGAACACCGAAGAGCAAACTCCCGGCGGGTTTCACATTCTGACCTGATTTTACTGCACACAACAATAAGGGCGGGAATTATATCAAGATTCCCGCCCTTTTATTATTCGATATCGTTATCTGAATCTGAAAAACTATTCGTCAAGAAAATAATCGAGATGAATGCGGCGACCGTCGCAGGCCATCTTGAGTTTATCAAGCGCTTTGGCTTCGATCTGCCTGACACGCTCGCGTGTCACCCCGAATTCATTTCCCACAACTTCCAGGGTCCGGGGGTGGCCGTCGATGAGACCGAATCTAAGTTCGATGATTCTCCGTTCCCTGTAGCCGAGTGTGCCGAGTATGTCGCACAGGTCCTCTTTCAACGCTGTATAGGCAGCGCTGTCCTCAGTCCTGGGTGCTTCCTTGTCTTCGATAAAGTCCAGCAGGCGCGTGTCGTCGCTGTCGCCGATGGACGTATCCAGGGACACAGGCGTTTTCGCCGCTTGGAGCATTTCCTTTATCTTGGGCTCGGGCATATCGAGTTCGACCGCGAGTTCGGCAACGGTGGGTTCCCTGCCGTTGTCCTGACGCAATTGTCTCGAAGTGCGAACAAGCCGCCTGATGGCGTCGGCCATGTGTATGGGCTTCCTGATGGTAGCGCCCTGATCCGCCATTCCGCGGATTATGCTCTGGCGTATCCACCACGTGGCATAGGTGCTGAAACGAGTGCCCTTGCGGAAGTCAAACTTTTCAGCAGCCCTCATAAGTCCCAGGTTGCCTTCCTGAATCAGGTCGAGAAACGACATATTCACTCTGCCGATATACTTCTTTGCATTTGCAACGACAAGCCTGAGGTTCGCCTCGATGAGTTCGGCGCGTGCCGTTCCATCACCCATCTCGATCCTTTTTGCCAGCATTATCTCTTCTTCCGCGGTAAGCAACGGCACCTTGCCGACATCCCGCATATACATCTGTATTGAATCGTCTATCGGAGTACTCGTATCTACAAATGCGACTTCTTCCTCTTCTTCCTCTTCTTTATCCTCGGTTATTATCGGGTCACCATTGTCATCAAGAACAGTGATACCCTTTTTAGAGAAAATACTCAGAAGTTCCTCTATTGTTATTCCGTTGTTTTCATCGTGGAGAAACAAAAAATCCACGATCTCGTCGTATTTGACCGACCCTCTCGTTTCGGCCTCTACAATGAATCCTCTCACTACCCTGCTGACTATCCTTTTTATTATATCTCCGCTCTTAAAGGCTTTTCCCGCCCGCTTTGCCTGTCGTGCCATCATATTCTCACATCCCTACGCAGATGATCCGTTTACACTCTGTTAGACATAGAACCATCCGCCATCGTGCTGTTCTGCACAAAAAAACAACCGTTTTAACCGGTCGCAATAATTACCGATGTTCATTATGGAGGATTGCAGGAGAAAGAACCGCCTGTCCCCTGATAACCAGACTGTCGTATACTCTTCATCCATCCAAACCATAGAGATAATAAAAAGATATCGCGTCTTTGTCAAGGTATTGAATCGTATTTTTATTAGACCCAATAAATAATATATTGGCTGAAACCCTGCAATACATTCGCTTATTATTACAATTATTGATGTTTTTCGCAATTTAATAATAAGCTTTATCCCGAAAACACGTAACCGTCGGGGTAGCATCAGCGAATATCCGGTGAACAACAAAAGATACTTCGGTTCGCTCTGAATGACAAACTGGATGACATCGCCATCTTATCATATTTTCGACCGCGAAAAGAGTCATTCCCGAGAAAGCGGGCAATTTGCGCATATTTCGGAAGAAGCACTTTTTCGTTCAATCACTAAATTAATAACACATCTTGTTTTTCATATACTGCATTATGTTATAATAGAGGAGCCAATTTCAAATTTATGTTCGAAGCGAGGTCGAACGAAATTTTTCAGAAGCAAGGCGGAGGTGCAGAATCCCCGCAGGCGTACTCGTCGAGTACGTTGAGGAAGATTTTGTGCCGACAACGCAGCCATGGACAATTGCAGCCGACCGCAGCCGAATCAGAACTTTGCAATTGGCTCAGAGAAGTTAAACATATCAGTCGGGGCATCATACGTGAACAACAACATAATAATGCCTCAATATAGACGACAGCAAAGACATTTTGGTTAAAAAGAATTATAACAAACCTCTAGTTGTGGTGCTGGCTTGTGTTTTGGCCTGCCTGTGTGCCCTGCCTTCGTTTTCCCTGGACAAACCCTATACAGCTTCAGCAGATTATATAATGTTTGATATTGACAAGAAAATTCTCCACTGCGAGGGCCAGGCAGAACTCATATTCGGAATGCTCCGGGTGCAGGCGAAAAATATAAAGGTCGACACAAAGACCCACATACTGCATGCCGAGGGAACAGTGACGCTTTCGACAATGCTAAGGAGTCCAACCCCGGCTGTCGCTGGAACAGAGAAAGCCGTATGCGGGACAAAAGAAGTTAAGGTGCCCGGCGCAATCCTATCGGACGGCGAAACGATGGCGGAAGAAGCAGACCGCAAACTCAAAGAAATAGATGCCTGCGAAAAATCCGGAAATATCCAGAATTATGAGGGCGATGTGCTCTTATTCGACCTGCAAAAGATGGCCGGGGTGCTGATAAAGACAAAGTCGGAAGTGCGGAAGATATATCTACAGGGCGAAGAGCTCTATGAAGTCTCGGAGATGCCTCAGATCGGCGAACCCAAGTATCTATACGAAGAACCCGATATTATGGCGAATGCTATAACGGCAAAAAGAGTGCGCATATCACCGGACGACGCTTATGAAGCGTGGAATTCTGTATTGTGGTTTAAGGGCAACCGGCTGACACAACTGCCATACTGGACAAACACATCCAACAAGTTGACAAGGGGCAATATCAAGCTTAAAAAAATCAAATATAGCAGCAACAACGACTGGGGCCTCGGCACGAGGTATCGTTACAGTGACGCCAAAGGAAAGAAGGGATTTGTAGACCTGAATTATTACGGTGACGGAGGCCACAGTTATGTCGCCAACCTCAGTCAGCAATTCAAGTTCAAGAACAACCTTTCAGGCAGTCTCGGCATGGGAACTCTTTTCGGAAGCCGCAGATCATATTCCATCTCGATGATGCGCCACGGCGGCAGTGTGAGAAATCAGAATATGAACCTGAGTATCAGCAGGAAGGGGCGCCAGTCTTTCAGGCTGGGCACGACCGCAAAGATGGGTTCGACACAGATACAGGGCTATTTCCGCGCATTCAAAAACAAACATGTCGTCAGCTATAACGGGTTGGGCCAGTCGAGTATGGACGCAATGGTGCGCTTCATGGGGAAAACGCGCCCCGTGCTGAGAAATGACAAGTACAAGTATCGCATGAGTTCTTCACTCGGCTGGCAAAACAACAGAGCCAACGATAGTGCGGGAAGTATGTTCGTAGGCTTAAGCATGTTCCGTTCGGCTATCAAGATTACAAAAAAGTTGAGGATCAGCACGTCATTAAACGGCGGGGTAGGGGGCTACACTGAAGGCAGCATTCATAACAATTACGGCAGTTCCGTCAGGCTCAATCAAAATCTCGGCCACGGGAAATCCTTCGGGCTGTCCTACAGATACAATCAGAACCGCGACATTGGCGAAACCAGCTCCTCGCAGAGCCTTTCCTCTACATATTCTATGGCAAGGGGCCGAACATTCAATGTCAGGCTGTCCAGTTCCTACAATTTGCGCAGAAACAGATTCGGCTCTCTCTCTACTGCTTTCAATTACGAGCTGAACAAGAAAGCGTCGCTTCAATCGAACCTGATTTATAATCTCGAAAGAGGTGTTTTCAGTGTTAAGAACTACAACCTTCGTTACGATTTTTACGGCTCGATGCTTACCACCTACTGGAATGTCGAAAATAACGACCTGATAATAGATTTCTCTTCGAAGTTCTGAAAATCATTTTCACGCATAGCTTGTTTGAAATCATTGCAACTGCTCCAGTGTCCTGTTAACAAAGAAATGATGTAAGACGGGTTTGCGTAAAAACGATAAGAGTGCAGGGTGCAGCCACCGTCACGCGCCTCAGCTTGTGCCTGTACAAAAGGAAGAAAAGAACATGATAAATGTGAAAATTGGGTAACAGAAACCGCGCTTCCGGGTTTTGAGTGGGTAGCCACAAGATGTTGTGGTGCAAGTCCGAGCGCATGATAATTCCTTTCATTGAGCTATTTCCGGATAAAGATTGAGACCGCCGCAGTGGAAGTAGATAGCAATTTTGTAGTGGTCTC
>JAJRTR010000079.1 GCA_024278215.1 bacterium | reverse complement strand
AGTTTCAGAATCGCATACTTTCGGTTCGACCTGTAAATCCGCTTGTCGAAAGCCTCGATCTTTCGGCAGCCCGCGCTCCACTCGCAGTTCGCGCAGTCCGCCCCCGTACCATACCTGCCGTAACACTTCAATGTGCATCACACTCCTTTTCGTCTTCGCTCGTATCCGCCTGCCGCACAGCCAGACGGTGGTATATCTTCTTTAGACGGCGGCGCACCTGTCGGTCCTTCACTCCGTAGTACCAGCTTATCTCCCTGATCGTGTAGCCGAGCTGATTGAAATGCAGGATAGTCAGTTCGGCGCTGTCGAGATCGCTCACGGCGAATTCCTCGATGTCCAGCCGTCGCACCAGCCGGTTTTCCCAGTCGGGCAGCAGTGCCAGCGAATGGTAGAACCCTTCAGAACGCTCGAAAAGCGGGTAGTTCATAACCTCGTTCCTTTCACATTGGTTTTTCGGTTCGACCCTGCAACATGTCGCGCGCGTGTTGTAGCGTGCACGGCGGCAACTTCAGAACTTCAACTCCTCGACCGCCAGCCTGTGCCCGTTCTCGATGGCCCTGCCGATGCACCCCGCGGCTTTTCGCAGCCTGTCGGTGATCACTCGCTTCACGAGGCTGAGCACAAGGCCGTTACGGCTGGAATCGCCGGTGGGCGACGCCTCGATGTCGGTTATGATCTCCATCAGATCGTCCAGCGCGTAGGGCAGCACACAGTACTGAATAACGCCGCGGCTCGCGTGCCGCGCCGCCATTGTGTTCAAAATTTCCTCCACCATCATGTCGCCCATCACGCAACACGGTCGCCTGTCACATTTCAATCTTGTTCCATACATAAAATACCTCCCATGTTACGTTCTCATATTCTTTGCAGTACTCGTACAAAAACCGGCTGCCCCGCATATTTCACCAATGCGGGCCGTGCATCCCCTTTTCACCACTCATCCATACTCCTCTTTTCATCGCTGCCGCCTGCAACGCGGCTGTTGCCACCCGGCAACTCCGAGCCGGGCGTGTGGAAACCGGCGCGCGGCTCTTCGGACGCCACGCCCAGCAGTATCTCACCCAGGTCGCGGCCGCGCCGCGTACCGGCGATGCAGTCGTAGCTGTCGGCATGGCGAAAATGATCCGCACCGCGCCGCACCCATTCAAAACCGGTTATCTCTCCCAGTTCGCCCCTGATCGGCTTGCGCGCCATGTTGCACATCTGCTGCTTGAACTGCTCCTCGATCACCGCGCCGCGCGGCAGACGCACCTCGCGGCGCGCGTAACTTTCGAGCGCCGCGTCCAGCGCCTCGGTGCGGTTCACGGACACTGTCGAATCGGACTCGCTCCACCGCGTTTCGCCCTTCGCGCTCGCGCTGTAAAAACAGAGATAGACGCGACCGGGAAAACGCGCGGCGAACTCGCGCGCGCTGTGCGTGTTGGGCAGTCCGTCTATTACACACGTCCGCACGTCATAAGTTTTCATCAGCTCGTCGAGTTGGTCGAACCGTTCGAGCACACCGGCGAACAGTACGCGGCGCGCGCTGTTGCTGTATGAAGACACGACAGCGTGCAGCACATTCCCCTGATCGACGCCCATCGTGCAGGCGGTGCCGCGTCGCTTCATCTCGTAGTCGCCGTCGCAAGCGTTGAGCATCTCGCGCGTGATCGAAGTCGTGTTGTCCTCGAACGGCAACCCGACACGCGAATTCCAGAAATCCTGCACATAGCGCGTGTTGCGCCAGTCGTCGAGTATCACCTTCTGTATCGGGCGGCCCGACTGCACCACCTGGCTGTAAAGTTGCGAGATGTGGAAGCCCGCGATATCCGAGCGGTCCGGCCAGTCGGCCACCCATTCGCCCGCGGCCGGTTCCAGGCGCGCGCCGCATCTGCGGCAGCCCAGGAATACGTCGCCGTCCACGGCATACAGAACATGCGCGGGGCCGCCGTCGTCGCGGAACGTCTTCTCCGGCTGGTTCCATTCGCCGCAGGCGGCGCATTTCATCGTCCACCATCTCATGTCCGAGCGAAGGAAAACAGCGTCGATGCCGTAGTCCGACACCGTGGGCGTGCACGCCTCGCGCCGATAGCCTTTTTCGGAATGCGAGATGCGCTTGAGGGCGAGTTCGTAGTCGCGCACCGACACCTTGTCGCGCTCGTCGATCATTATCTGGTCGGCGGGCACCGAAGATGTCGAAACCTTCGACTTCATGCCGCGGAAATATATCGCCGCCCGGAGCGAGCCGTCCACGGGATCGAGGAACTGCTTGTAGCCGGCGTTGTCGATCCCTTTCACACGTGATGACAAACGGGGACAATCCAGGATCATCGGCCTGACGCGGTCGTGCGAGAAGTCCTCGACATCGGCGGCGGTCGGGAAAAAGTAGATGACTTTTTTCACCCTGCCTGTGTCGATGGCCCAGAGCGCGTCGATGATGCCGAACACGCTCCCGCCCATCTGCGCCGCCTTTTCGAGCACAATATTCGGGTGGTCGCATTCGTAGATGCCGCGCAGGTATTCGTGACGCTCGAAACTGAAGCGGCGGCCGTCTATCGAAGCGTAGCGGCAGGCCCAGTCGGCGCGTCCGATGGTCGAACTTCGGCGCGGCAGGGCGCGTTCCAGTATGTCAGTCGCCGCTGCCGACAATTTCGATCGCAGAGAACGCCTCAGCGATGCGTCGAGCGGTCTCTTCAGGACTATCGTCTTCGTCTGCTTTTCGGACAACATCGATCACCCTCTCTTTTATTCTGTCGACAATAACGCCGATCTCGGACGCCGTGAGCACGCCCCGGCGGCGCTCCTCGACCCGCGTGAACTTCTCGCCGGCCGACAGTATGCTCATCGTCAGGCTCTCGACCCGTTTCTCCGCCGCCGGCACCGCCGATTCCGCGTCGTCGCTCATGCGCGCCTCGTCGAGCCGACCCAGCGCGTCCTCGAGCATCGCCTTCAGCGTCGCCACCTCCGTGCGCAGCGTCAGCAGGTCCGGGTCGTCGCGCATCTCCATGATACGCGTCGTAATCGCTCTCGCGCCGCGTGCCGGATACATGCCGCCCGCCGCTCTCGCGGATGCAGTCGCAACCGGTGTTTCGGACTCGACCCGCGGCGCGTTTTGGACCGCGTTCCGCGGCGCGTTTCCCGACGCCGCACGCGACGTATCCTGCGCCGCCGACGCCGTTTTATTCCGCACAGGGCGTTTGCGCATTTTCGCGCGGTGCGTCGGGCAATAATCGCTGCCCCGCATTGCGGCGTGCCTGCACTGCGTGCCGGTACTTTTGCTTATAGCGCGGCATCGTATAAAATCGTCGCTTGTTGTTTTCATACTTTTTCCTCTTCAGTGATGTGATTGTTTGTAGTGGCGGTCGGATTTCGATTATATCAGCCTGAAAAAAAACGGCTCTTCGTGGTTGTTATAGGCAAGGAGCCGGTCCAGGCAGCCGCCGCAGACCAGCCGCCCGCGGCCATAGGGGGCGCGCTCGAGCGCGTCCGCCTCGAACGCCCTGCCGCACACTGCGCACAGCGCGTGCCCCGCGGGCACCACACATTGTGTAAAACGCAGCGGCTCCTGGCAGACAGGCTCACTCATCAGCGCGCCGCATTTTCCGCATCGAAAACGCGCGTGGCCGCCCGCCACAACGCCTGTGGCGTGCCATATATGAGCGCATCGCCTGTCACCGCGCCGGTATACGATGCGCCGCTGCTCCGCATAAGCGCCGGCCGCGCCGTTTTCACTGCCGGCGATCACTATTTCTTTCTCTGCAACTGACATAAGATTTATTCCTTTCCCGTTTCACGTTCTTTTCGATACGCCGCCGGGCGAAAACAGGTTTCCGTCTCGAAAAGCCGGTGGCACGTCCCGCTTCATCCTTTCGAAGCATCCGCCCTGAAGATTTTCTTAAAAAAACAGCGGCGGCGAAAATAAACGTGTTATAATCAGATAAATAAGTGGTAATAACGCTTCCGAATCAGGTAGGGAGCGAGTGCCTACCTGTTACGGTATCAATAATACCAGATATGGTAGGTCGTGTCAAGTGAGTGACAAAAAAAGTTTCTCGGAGCGGTTGTTCGGTATTGTGCGGGAACTACTTGCGTCGCACGGTACTAAGCCGACGACGGAGGCGCTGGGTTTGCAGGAAAACTATTTCGCGCCCAGCAAGTACAATTATGAGCGGTTCAAAGGGAAGGCGGTCGGGCACATCGATCAGCTTGAGGAATACTTCGAGGTTGACCTGCTTGCGGGTGTTCAGTCGGCGCTCGCCAGGGAGATCGAGGAAGCGGAGCGCAGGGGTGTGCTTTCGCCGCTGGACAGGCGGACAATAAGAAACATCGTCAAGTCGGCAAAACAGCACGCCGGCTCCCGCGGCCCTGAAGCGATTCGGAAAATAAAGGAACAAAGGTCTGCGGAACGCAACAAATGAACCCGGGCGGCAGGTTAAGAACCGAGTCGGGCCGGACTCTATAGTTCACCAATCCGGCTTTTGCGGCAGGTAGACTGCCATATAGACCCAGTCGCCGACGTATTCTATGTCGTCACCGTAGATGTCCCGCCCATCGAGTATCCACTCGATAATTTCTTCTTTTCTTTTTTCCGTGTAATCCGTAATCTGTTTATTGATAGTATATTCTGCCATTTCTTCCCCCCTGCAGAAAGACTGAACTTGCGTACAGTATCCGTATTCTAACATCAGGGTGTGACAAAAAAAGCCGCCGCTCGGGAAAACACGCCTGTATTTAAACCCGAACGGCGGTAAAACGCCTCAATCGGCGTTATTATTATTTGTCTGGCTTCACAACAGGCGTGTTTTTCTCTCACGACAGAACTTTTAGATATTTACGGCCCCGGTGTTGAAATAATCCTTTAGTAGTAATCGTTTTTATCGCTTTTGCCGGATGTCCCCGCAGTCCCGATTCTGTCGCTTCTGCCGATAGCCTATAGCAAGCTACTGAATACTGTTGTTAAGTGGAGAAAACTTTTTTATTTTTTTGCTCCAAAGCGGTATGGCCACCATAAATGGCTTTTTAGCTGTTCTTCTTGACAAAACTACCATATCTGGTATAATTACTGTGCGATATGGAAGTGTAATCGCGGTCTGTTTTTGTCGCCGGTTGTCATCTCAACATTTCTCCATTTCACATAGCACGGGTGGTTTACCGTACAGAACAGAACGTCGGGGAAACTTTGTGTTATAGCGGTTATCAATAGAAATTCAGAATTTTGCAATTGGCTCGTATGTAAAATCGGGAAACAACATGGTGTCGTGTCAACTTTGTATCGACGTTTGAGTGTAGACAAGGGCGCGGTCACCGTACCGCGCCCTTGTCTTTCTGTTCCTTCCACTAAATTATTTTCATGCACACTTACAAGTGCGACATGACACTATAAAACAGGAGAAAAATATAATGAATTGTGATTACTGCGGATTGGAAATCCGCGAAACAAACGGAAACGACGATGGCAACAGGGACATATATGGAAATGTTGTCTGCGGCCATTGCCTTGCACACTGCGCGGGCTGCGGCAGGCCGCTGTCGTTGAAAGGACTGTACTTTCTCATGCGGGCGGTAGAGCGAGGCGAGAGAAGCGAGCCGGCGGTTATGTGTCCCGACTGCGCGCTCGAATCCATCGTTGCCTACACGCCTTCCGGCGCTCTCGAAGCATGGTCCGCACGAATGCGCGCCGAAAGGCGGCGCCGCCTGGCGGCGTTAAGTTCGGGGTGATCTGGTGGAAACTGAAGCTTTCAGCCTCAAGCGTTTCCAGGGTGGCCCCTGGGAACGATGAAAAATCCTGTGTATAACCCGCATATTTCACAAATGCGGGTTTAAAAACCGGAAGAACGCCTGTGATACAAGGCGCGGCAGACAACAAGTACCAGCAAACAGCGGTAAGCGTCCCTGTTTTATACGCTTTTCGGTCTCGTGCAACTTGTTTATGGTCTGCATTTGAGCTACACTTTATGCTGTACCAGCGCATAGAAACAATTGCTTCAGAACATACTCGATAATGCAGAAGGAGACGGCAGTCATAGCTCTCAGAGGCAAAAAGATATTCATAACAGGCGGCGGTGGGTTCATCGGCAGTTCACTTGCCGAGAGACTGGCCGACGACAACAGGGTAGTTCTGTATGATGTTTCATATAAGCGAAATTCCCTGAAATATACCGGTCTGCGCGATCATCCCAATGTGACGATATACAAGGGTGATGTCATGGACATGGAGCGCATCGCGGATGTTGTGGACGATGACGTGACACATGTTGTACATGCCGCGGCGGTTGTCGGTGTGCAGAAGGTTCTCAACAATTCGATGAAGACCATCGACACGAACTTCACCGGCACATCGTGTGTTCTGCGAGTTGCGGCGGAACTGCCGAAACTCGAGCGTTTTCTTTATTTCTCGACGAGCGAAGTTTTCGGTGTCAACGCCTACCAGGTGCGTGAAGACACGCCCGTTGTGCTAGGTCCCGTAAAAGACGCTCGCTGGAGCTATTCCATAAGCAAAGTTGCCGGAGAGCACCTTGTTCAGAGCTTCTACAGGGAAAACGCAATGCCGACGGTGATAGTGAGGCCGTTCAACATATTCGGCCCGCGGCGCGTGGGCGACCATGTGATGAAAACCTTTATTCTGCAGGCGTTGCAGGACAAAACGATAACGGTGCATAACGATGGCGCGCAGATCAGGGCATGGTGCTATATCGACGACCTGGCGGACGCGCTCGAGGCGATGCTAACAAAGAGAAAATCCGTCGGCGAGTCTTTCAACATCGGCAATCCGGTCAATGTGCTTTCGGTGTACCGGCTCGCTAAAATGATAAAATCGCAGACACGGAGCAAGTCGAAAATAAGTTGCCGCGATGTGAATTTCACAGACATCGAACAGCGTGTGCCCGACATATCGAAGGCGGAGAAGCTACTCGATTTCAAGCCCTTACACGATGTGGGCAAAGTGCTGATGGGCACTATCGACTGGTACAGAGAGCATCTCTTATAAGCGGCGGCGCCGGATTTTCGGCGCGAAGCACTCCCGGCCCCGACGATGAATCTCGAAACAAAAATAATAAGTCCCGGAAGCGCAACGGAAGAAGACTACCGCAGCGTGATCGGCGCATCGCGCGAAAGCACCGTTCTGCATTCGATCGAGTGGCGTGACGCGCTGGCGGAAACGCTGGGCGACCCGCCGGTGTATTTCGTGTGTTACGACGCCGGCGCGCCTGCCGGTGTGCTACCCGCGTTCGTGAGGACAACCACGCTCGGCGCGGTGCTGAACTCACTGCCTCTGAGCGGCAGCTATGGCGGTGTGTGTCTCCACAAAGACGCGGAGAACCCCGAGGCGGTTTTTGAAAAGCTTCAGCGCGCCGCGCTCGATTACGCGCGTTCGAGTCGTTGCCTGACAGCAACATTCGTCATGTCGCCGCTCAGGCCCGGGTTGCGCAGCCGGTACATAAACACCGCCGCGCCCGATTACATCTATGACCGCTTCACTCAGTTGACGGACCTGACCGCTCCGCTCGCATATAAACCCAGCGTAAAAAATCACATACGAAAAGCGCGGAAGCAGGGTGTCGAGGTTTCGCGCGAGTTGTCAGAAGGCAACATGAAACTGTTTTATGACATTTACTGCGCGAATATGGGTGCTCTCGGCCTCGACACGAAACCGCGCGCGTTTTTCGATTCGGTGGCGAGGAACATGTGCGAAAAGGGCAAGGCGCGATTTTATTTTGCGTTCGCGGGTGGCGAGATGGTTTCAGGGCTGCTTGTTTTCCTGTCGCGGCGTGGTGTGATGAGCCATGAGACTGTGTTCGAGCGCAGGCACGCGAAGTACCAGGGCAACAGTCTGCTGCTCGACACCGCCTTGAGAGACGCCGTCGCGGCGGGCTGCGAATATTTCAACTGGGGCGCTTCCGCCGACAGGGAATGCGGTGTGTACCGTTTCAAGAAAGCCTGGGGCGCGCGGGAGGCCGGCTATTCCTATTTCACATACATCACCGGCGACTGCGAACCACTGCGACGCGCAGGCGCGGAAAACATTCTCAGGGAGTTCAGCAGATTCTACTACGTAATTCCGTTTTCACACATCGGTGCGTAACAGGCTGAGCGAAGCGAAGTATCCCGTTTTTTAAAAACACACGAGTTAAGTTGTAAGAAGGTGCAGGGCATGGTCACCGTACCCCGCCGATCCATAGCTTTCGTAACACTTTAGCCAGGCGAAGCTGCACCTTGAAAACCTAACCCGGCAAAGCTGGAACCAAACAGGCCGCATTTTCGTGCCCAAACAAATGCGGTTTGAGCACGGCACACGCACGGTCTACGGTTTGAGCACGGCACACGCACGGTCTATGGTTTGAGCACGGCACACGCACGGTCTACGGTTTGAGCACGGCACACGCACGGTCT
>JAJRTR010000078.1 GCA_024278215.1 bacterium | reverse complement strand
CGGCTTTGCTGAATGTCGCAGGCAAAATCCTTATGGGCAGGATGCCGGATATGACGGTGGAGACGGGCCAGGTGGCGGAAATACCCACCGGCGGGTTTCTCCCGGACGGTTCGGACTCTGTTGTGATGGTCGAATATACGAATAAACTGACCAATGACGAGATTGAAATAACAAGGCCGGTTACAGCCGGTGAAAATGTGATGGCACGTGCCGACGATGTAGCCGAAGGCGATGAAGTCCTTTATTCCGGCAGGCGAATACGTCCACATGATGCCGGTATTCTCGCGGCGCTCGGATACACGGAAGTCAATGTATACAAGCAGCCATCTGTAGCGATTATCTCCACAGGCGATGAGATCGTACCGGTTTCTCAAACACCCGAACCGGGCCGGATAAGGGACATTAACACACACGGAATCAGCGCGATTGTGGAGAGCGCCGGAGCGGTGGCTGTTCGATACGGCATTGTCCGGGACGAGCCCGAACTCCTGCGCGCGGTGATCGAGAAGGCTTTCGACACGGCGGATGTCATAGTTATTTCAGGTGGCAGCTCGGTCGGCGAGCGAGATCACATGGTAAGTGTAGTCAGCGGTTTTCAGGACGCTGAAATCTTCGCGCACGGCATAGCCGTCAGGCCCGGCAAACCGACAATGCTCGCTAAGGTAGGCGGCAAACCGGTGTTCGGATTACCGGGCCATCCTGTGTCGGCGCTTGTTGTCGCGCAGGTATTCCTGCTTCCGTTTCTTAAATATATTGAAGGAGAAGAACTCACGAACGAACCGGCGGGCAGGCGTGTGAGCGCCACCCTTGCCGTTTCGACACATTCGCCGCACGGGCGCGAGGAATATGTGCGTGTCCGGCTGGCGCGCGATGGGAATAACGTATCGGCGCATCCGGTGTTCGGCAAATCAGGCATGTTGACAACGCTCGTGCGTGCCGACGGTTTTTTTGTGGTGCCTGTGCATTCCGAGGGAGTGGCGGCCGGCGAAACTGTGGATGTTTACCTGTTCTAAGGGCAATACCGTTCAGTGAAGACCTAATGGGGCCAAATAACGTCAGTGCTTATCAGCGTTTTTATAGTTTCCCTGCCCTTATCTGAACGGTATTGGTTCTAAGGGACATAATCATGGACGTTCACGGGGCGGCATTGGAAATAATGCGTTAAACACCAGGAGATATTCGCTTCGCTCAGAATGACAACACACGTGTTTTTAGCCCGCATTGGTGAAATATGCGGGTTAGCTTAACGGCACTATCTGAAAATACTGGAATGCAAAAACGTGAGTTTTTGCGAAATGCGACTTCTTCACAGTCGCAACGACACAGTCGTTGCATTCCAGGAATTTCAGATGTACCATTGCGAACAGTTACCTGTGAACGGATACATCATGGAGAGAAAAAAGAGAATATACCGTAATCTGAAACCGCTGGATGAAGCGAAGAATATCATATTGGACAACTTTAAGAATCTCAGCAGTGGAACAGAGACGATAAGTGTGCGACGTGCGGCGGGGCGCGTAACTGCGAAAGCGGCTGTTGCGCTTCGTTCCGTCCCCGCCTATCACGCATCGGCAATGGACGGTATCGCTGTGAAAGCGTCCGACACATTCGGTGCGTTGCCGGAAAAACCGGTCACCCTGAAAAAAAGCGGCCACTGCATGATGATCGATACCGGCGACCCGCTCCCCGATGGCGCGGACGCTGTGGTCATGATCGAAATGGTGGAAGAAAAAGCCGGCGGCTGGGAAATCCGCGAGGCGGCATATCCATGGCGCAACGTACGCAGAGCGGGCGAAGACATCGTCAGGGGCGAGATTATATTGCCGGCGCTGCGGCGACTTCGCCCCTGCGACCAGGCCGCGCTCCTTGCCGCCGGTGTGCATGAGATCGAGGTCGTGCGCAGCCCGCGAGTGCTGATAATACCGACCGGCACGGAAATTGTGATTCCCGAGGAAGCACCGGAGCAACTTCCCGCGGGCGCTATACTCGAGGTCGACGGCTGCATGCTGGCGTCGATGGCGGAAGAATGCGGCGCGGTCGCCGAGATACACCCGCCTGTGTGCGACGTCGAGTCCGACCTCGAACGCGCACTCGGCGACGCACTCGAAAAAAAATATGACCTTATTATGATAATCGCCGGTTCTTCCGCCGGCACTGAAGACTTCACACCTCCCCTGCTCGAACGCATGGGACGGCTGCTCGTGCACGGCGTAACCGTCATGCCCGGCAAACCCGCTCTGATGGCCGACATCGGCGGCGTCCCCGTCGCGGGCATACCCGGATATCCCGTGTCGGCTGCCGTTGCGTTCAGGGAATTTGTCAGGCCACTACTCTATTCGTTGCAGGGTTTGCAGACACCGAAAGCCGAAACAGCGAAGGTTACTGTCGGCCGGAAAATGCCGTCGAAACTCGGGCTCGAAGAACATGTGCGAGTGATAATAGGCGACATCGGCGGCAGACTTGTCGCCACGCCGCTCGGCGGCGGCGCCGGTGTGCTTTCATCTGTAGTTCGCGCCGACGGCATCATCCGCATACCACAGGAAACAGGCGGTATCAGCGAAGGAGAACAGGTCGACGCGGAACTGTTCGCCACACGCGACATGATCGGCTGCAACCTGCTGGCCATCGGCTCACACGACCTGACTATCGACCTGATCGGCAGTATGCTCAAGGAAAAAACCGGCGGCGCAGTCAAGGTTTCATCAACAAATGTCGGCAGCCTCGGCGGTCTCATCGCGCTTCGCAAACAAACAGCCCACTTCGCCGGCGCTCATCTCCTGGACACTGAAACCGGCGATTATAACCATTCATATATTAAACGCTATCTGCCATCGGTCCCGGTCAGGCTCATCACGCTTGTTCATCGGCGGCAGGGGCTCATGGTGGCCGCCGGTAATCCGAAAGGGATAAAAAGCATAGATGATCTGAAACGCGGCGATGTGGTTTTTGTCAACCGGCAGCCAGGCTCAGGCACACGCATTCTGCTCGACTACGAACTCGGCAGAGCCGGCATCGCACCCACCGGAATTTCCGGCTATCGTAATGAGGAATACACACACATGAACATCGCAATGGCAGTCGCATCCGGAGCTGCCGATGCCGGGCTCGGTATACACGCGGCGGCACAGGCGCTCGATCTCGATTTCATTCCCGTAACAATGGAACGTTACGACCTGGTGATCCCTGAAGCGGTTTTCAACGATGAGAAAATACAGCTCATACTCGAAATTATCAGAACGGATGAATTCAAGCGGCAGGTGCTGTCGCTGGGCGGTTATAATGTCAATAAAACCGGCATGGAAGCATGAGCTCTCTGTACAGAAGTTACACACATCGTAGCTGAACTTATAATTAAAAACACTTAAATCAATCATTGCTAAACTGAACTTCCCAACGTGAAAACGCAATAAAGCCAGTGTTTATCGGGATATTTGTATTTTCTTATGTGCGCGTACTGGGTACGCGCAGGCGAATGTCCAGCAGGTCCAGTGCTCGTTGCTGACATCTGGTGGGACGGGCTATTTTGTAAAATGTTTCGGCGCCAGCTACTTTCGGTTGTACGAGATTGAGGGTGATGGTGCCAAGATTTGTAAGCACTTGCCTGAAGCTCTGTACGGCATAGTCGTCGTCTGTTCGTTTTGTGCGGGCTTTGCGGGCGGCGGCGGCCGATGGTTGCGCGGGCTCGATTGCTGATGCGCGTTCGTCCGGCGCGATGGGGGCGTGGTCGTCGAACAGGATGGGCGCGAGCGACCGGCGCATGTGCCATTCGACGTAGTAGGCAAGCATGCAGATGAATATGTGCGCCCGCACACGGTCGGGCAGGCGGTGGTATATGGACCGCACTTGCAGGTCGATTGTTTTGATGCTGCGAAATGCGCGTTCGACTCGCGAGAGGCTTTTGTAGGCGAGTACTGTGTCGTGGTCGCTCATGTCACTCTCGGCGAGGCTTGTGCGCACGATGTATATGCCGTCGAGGGCGGCTTCGCGGTCGATGTTTTCGCTGTCACGCTTGTAGCTGAAGCTGTCGTCTGTAATGTCGAGTATGAAGTGTTTGCCCATTTTGTGTTTGTCTATGACTTTGCCGACGCGCAGTCCTATGGCGTCTGCTCCGTGCAGGGTGCGTGTTTTTCTTTTTGTGGCGGCAACTATTTTATCGAGGGCGAGTTCGGTGGCTTCGAGCAGTTCGTTGCGCGTGTGCTGTCTGTCCTGTGCGAGCAGCGGGTTGCGGCACACGATGAGGCGTTCGCCGGGGAAGTCGGGCGATGTGATTGCGGCCATGTCCTTTTCGTCGAAGAGCGATAGTTGCAGAGCGCCGCTACTCACGAGGTTGCGAATCTGCGGGGCACGTAGCGCTGTGATCCAGTCGAGACCGTCGACTCCGCGAAATTCTTTTTCGATGCGTGCCTGCGTGATCATTCCGCGGTCGCCTACAAACACGACCTGCTCGAGTCCGAACCTATCGCGCACCTTGCTTATCTGCGTCGACAGAGTGGCCGGGTCCGCCGTGTTGCCCTCGAAGACCTCGACCGCTATCGGACAACCTTCGCTGTTGCAGAGCAGACCGAAAACTATCTGCAATTTACCTTTTTTGCCGTCGCGACTGTAGCCACGCGCGGCAAGCGGGCACGCGCGGCCCTCGAAATAAGTGCTCGTCAGATCGTAGAGCACGAGAGAGCCTTCCTCGAGGTGAAGCCCGGCCAATCGTTTTTCGATGCCGTCCTTGCGCTCTAT
>JAJRTR010000077.1 GCA_024278215.1 bacterium | reverse complement strand
CTGCGGTCGGCTGCTATTGTCCATAGCTGCGTTGTCGGCATAAAATCGTCCTCGACGTACTCTACAAGTACGCCTGCGAGGATTTTGCACCTCCGCCTTGCTCTGAACAATTTCGCTCGACCTCGCTACGAACATAATTTTGCAACTGGCTCCTTACACAGAACAATATTTTCTTAACACAGCCCGGGAGCCCATACTATGACGCCGCGCCTTGTGCCTGTGCCGTCTTGCTTATACCCACCGGGTCGATTATCAGGGCGACATTTCCGTCTCCCATAATCGCGCCCCCGGCGATACCTTCGACATTGTCGAAGACCTTTCCCAGCTTCTTGATAACCACCTGTTGCTGCCCGAGAAGTTCGTCCACGAGCAGGGCACAGCCGGTGCCGCCGCCGAGCAGGAGCACCAGCGCGTCGCAGGGGTCTTGCTTCGCGCCTTCTATACAAAACATGTCGTGGAGCCTGAACAACGGCACGAGTACGCCGCGCACATTCACCATTTCGCCCTTGCCGAGCACGGAGGAAAGCTGCTCGCGAGTGGGGCGGATGGATTCCTGTATCGCTATTGTCGGGACGACGAAATGCTCCTGGCCGACGGTGACCATCATGCCGTCGATAATGGCGAGAGTCAGCGGCAGCCTGATGGTGAAAGTGCAGCCCTCGCCGGGCCGCGAGTCGATTTCCGTGACACCCCTGAGCTTTTCGATATTCCGTCGCACAACGTCCATCCCGACCCCACGGCCCGACACATCCGTGACCTTCTCCGCTGTCGAAAAACCGGGGTGGAAAATCAATTCATAGATTTCTTCATCGGAGATGTCGATACCCGGCATGACGATGCCGAGCGATTCCGCTTTCGACAGGATCGCTTCCCTGTCCAGGCCCCGGCCGTCGTCTTCGATCCTGATGACGACATTGCCGCTTTCATGCGCCGCCGAGAGATGGACCCGTCCCTTTTCGGGCTTGCCCGCCGCGCGCCGGTCCTCGACCGCTTCGATGCCGTGGTCTATCGAGTTGCGAATCATGTGCATCAGCGGACTGGCGAGTTCTTCCACCACGTTCCGGTCTATTTCGGTATCTTCGCCGGAATATGAGAATTCGCCGGATACGCCGGATTTCAAAAACGTGTCTCTCGCCACACGCGCCATTTTATTGAACGTCGCCGCGAGCGGCACCATTCGCATACTCATGGCGAGTTCCTGCAACTCACGTGTCACCTTGCCAAGGTGGTTTGCATTCTCGATAAGTTTCCTCTTAAGCCTCTTTGTTATCTGCCCGTTCAGCCCGCTGATACCCTGAAAAACAACAGAGTTGGCTATGACCAGCTCACCCACCGAATCCACGAGGTTGTCCAGTCGCTCGGTGGAAACCCTTATGTTTCCGGTTTTCGTCGCGGCGCGCGCGGGCGTATTCACTGCTGAGCACGGCTGCGGTGCCGATTCAGTTTCCGCGGGTATGTCCGTCGCGCCCGCTCGAACGCGATCCCCATTCCGATACGCTCGCTGCGGTGCTCTCACAGGCGCTTCCGGGCCGGCACACGAATCGGGATTCTCCAGCGAGGCGATCAGCTTTTCAAGTCCGTCGGGCGTGATGTACGGTGTTCCCGAGTTGGATATTTCGATCCGGGCAGTCATTTCTTTTATGAAATCGAGCGCTTCGAAAACGACTTCCGATATTGCTCCCGCGAATTCCAACCGACCGTCACGCGCCTTATCCATCAGGGATTCGGCATGATGGGCCAGCTCGTTCATGTCCGCGATATTCATAAAACCGGTGATTCCTTTTATGTTATGGAAACACCTGAAAACTTCATTGAGGCTCTCCTTGTCGGCCGTATTCTTTTCCAGAGTCAGGAGGGCGGCTTCCGCGAAATCTATATAGTCGTATATCTCTGCTATGAATTCCGCGATTTCCCCATCGCTCAGTTGCAATGTGCTTTCTATTTGCGCGGGCTCTCCACTTCCGGGAACCGGCTCCGCGTCGACCACCCCCAAAGCGGAGCCTACTGCGGAACCCGAACCACCGGTCTCGTCCGCCGCTGCCGGGTTCTCGTTGCAGACACACCGGAGTTTCTCCAGAGTCTCGTCCAATATCGAAAAACCCTGCTCTCTCTCAAAATCCCCATGCACGAGTTTTCGCAGCACATCATCGGTCGTTTCCAGCATGTCTGTTGTTTCGGAACCTAATGATGATATGCTCGATACCTTTTTCAGGAGATTCCGCATTACCTCAAATACATGCTCGCCGACTTCGCTGTGATCTTCGAGCAGTCCGTCGATTACGTCCAGTTGCAGTTGCATGTCTTCGCGGTCTTCCGGAGACAAGCTTGCCTGAGGCCGCCTCGCCTTCTCCGCACGAGCCGTATCCGTGCTGTCGTCGTTTCCATTACGCACCTTCTCGAAGGTGTTGCAAAGTTCCCTGTAGCCGTTAACGAAGTCGATGCCGCCGGACTGGATGTCCGATATAATGTTCAAACATTTATGGATATTTACGTCGATGCTTTTTGACGTATTGTTCGCGAGAAGATTGTTCAGGAGATTGTTCACCGCATCCAGAACGTGGATATTATCCTCGTCAAGTTCGGCTATCACGCCGGCTATGACTTCCAGTTCCATCTCGTA
Source organism: bacterium (assembly GCA_024278215.1). Classification (GTDB taxonomy): domain Bacteria; phylum UBP15; class UBA6099; order UBA6099; family JAJRTR01; genus JAJRTR01. The sequence continues at coordinate 29,338 of JAJRTR010000077.1, read as the reverse complement.
TTCTTCACCTGAATGCACTGTCAAATCATTCCCTCTTCTGAAGCGAGTTATATATTTACAAATTCTATTTTTGTTTGAAATATTCAGTATCGTTGTGGCTATGATTAAGTTGTGGATAAAAAATGATATTCCTGTAGATATGGGATGAGCCGTTGTAGCTGAGCAGCTACAGGGCGTTGCGTGTGGAAATGTGCTTATCGGATATTAGCAACATCAAAACTTGTGCGTTTATATAAAAGGTAGTGCATGTCAACAAAGAAAAGATGTAAGATGGGGGCCTGTGTAAAAACAATAAAAGTGCAGACAAGGGCGGGGTCACCGGACCCCGCCTAAGCGCAATACCGTTTACTTAAGAGGGTATGGGTATCAATATTCGCGATAAATACAGGCTTTTTTGCGTATCATTGTTGTTAAAGTAAACGGTATTGGAGTTATTCCACGGTTTTCAATTCGCCGTCGCCTCGGATTCTCACGTACTCGTCGCGGGGGCCGGCGCACTTGTCCATCAGGCGGCACGTGCGGCACGCCGCAACGTGGACTCCTTTCTCGAACGGAGAATCTTCACCCATGAAACTATGTCCCGGCGTAATCACCAGCAGCCCCTGTTCACTCACGTTGAAGTACATCTCACGGGCTCCTCCCAGCAGACATGGCGGCACATGAGAGGTTCTCACCCAGTCGACATCCTGCCGGACCGCGCTGTAGGCGGCAGCCGCGCTTTCGCCGACCTGTGCCAGGTGCGGCATCATGTCTGTGCACAGGCCCCCCGCGCCGAATATCGAAAACACCCACAACCGGAACTTCCTCACTCCGACTTCACCGCTCAGATGCTTGAGAGCATCGCCCAGCGCCGGCAGCGATTGCACTGTGACCAGGAGGTCCACACACACATCCGCGCCGAAATCGACAAGGTTATTCAAACCCATCTCCGTCATGTCGAACGCGCCTGTCCTGCCTGCCATACGATCGTGCATATCCGCCGGATATCCCCACAAAGAAATGGAAAAGTCGTTGAACCCGGCCCCCATGCACTGCTCCGCATAATCAGGATAGCAGAACCGCATCCCGTTGGACTTTACACCGATATGTTTATAGCCGAGTTCGGCGGCCGCCTTTGCAAGAACCGGAAGGTCATGTCTCGCGGTTGGTTCTCCGCCTCCGAAATCCACCTTCGCAACGCCTTTTTCCCTGTACCCGGACAGCAGCGAGGCGATCTTTCGTGTCGTCATGCCGTCTCCGCTCATGGATGGAGAAGTACAAAAGGAACACCGGCAATTGCATTTGTACCAAGTGACTATTTCTATCTTTTTTATCAGGGAGACCACTCCTTCAGTACCGGGCGAATCCACCGGACGGCATCTGCCGCATTTCTAACGGACGAACTTCCCGCACTGCGTCTGTCGCACTCAATCGAAGATATAGAAACCTTCGCAGATTATATAATATTCGCAGTTCAGGCATTCCGGGCCGCGCCTGCGCTTCGATGCGAGATAAACCGCCAGGCTCTGCGGCGGCGCGTCCACGAACGCCATGTGTCTGCTGTATTTCTCCGCGTCCGCCCCTGCACCGGGCCAACCCCGCGGCATCATGCACGGCTGAAGATTTATCAGGTTGAACCTCATGACATCACCGAACCTGCCCGCTGCTTTTTCAAATTCCGCGACAGCTTCCCCAACCGGCGGGAGATGCTCTTTCACGGCGGAACCGAACGGTGTCGGGAACTGTACGTCCAGTGCCGCGACGCCTGTATCCACCAGCCATTCCGCCAGCCCGGAAACCATCCTGTAGTTGCTGTTTGTCAATACCGTATTGGCTGCGAACGAAACATGCCCCGGCTTCAGCCGGAGAATGTTGCGGATGCCTTTTCGCGTTTCTTCGAAACTGCCTTTCACCCCGGTTATGCGCTCGTGAGTCGCGGCGTCCGGCCCATATAAAGAAATGTGCAGGTCCGTGATTCCGCTCAGCAATAGGCGCGCCGCTAAATCCCGTGAGGCAAGTTTCCTTCCGTTTGTCGTCACATTTATGCTGTCGTATCCCATGTCGCGGGCGGCTCCGATTATATCCAGAAGGTCGGGATGTAGTGTCGGTTCCCCGCCGTCGAGGTCCAGAAGTTTTACGCCGCGCCGCCTGTAATCCGTCAGAAGTTCCGAGCATCTTTCAAAACTCATGTTGCGCCTCGGCCTGCCCCCCACCGCGCACATTTCGCACTTGTTGTTGCAGAAGTATGTCAGATTGATTATCAGTTTCTCCGGGGTCGACTCCCGCATTCTCATCTTGAAATAACGAAGCATTCGCTTCAGGCGGGCGGAGTGCGCATCCGCGGGTTCATCCGCCCTGCCGCCGCTGAAAAGCCCGAAGTAATTTGTCCCGGCAGCCGATATGATTCCGCTGTCCGAAGCGAGTTTTTTATGGATGACGGAACCCGGCAGCGGCACACAAAACTGAATCAGGGGATTCGCGCCGTGCCCGGCTGCCGTCGAGTGCGCATGATCGAGTGTGGCATTCACGTCCGCCGTGGTTTCTCCCGGCACTCCGACCATGTAATGAATGCTTAACGGCAAACTGAATTCTTCGCACCACGCCGCCACCCTGTCTATAGAGGACAGCTCCAGCCTTTTGTTCAATATGCCGTTTCTCACCTTTTCCGATGCGCTTTCCGCACTAACTGTCAGTGACGGAGAAACCTGCGAAAGCATTTCAATATGTGATTTTTCCAGGCGGTCGGCGCGAAGACCGTTCAGGAAAGACACCTTTAAATCTGCGGACTTGAATATGTCGAGCTTTTCGTGGAAGTCGTCCGGAGTATCGTTCGCCAGTCCGTCAAGAACCGCGATCCCTTTTATACCGTACTCTTTTTTCAGGGCCGCTATATGACGGCGCAGACGCGCGTTCGAGACATTTCTGTAGCTGCCGGTCTGCGCTATATCGGTCCCGGAGCAAAACGAACAATTGTAGCGACAGCCCCTGGACGTCACAACGGGCAGGACCGGCATTATATCCGAAAAATCGGTCCGGCGCCCGGTGGACTTAAGAAAACAGGTAAGGAAACGCATGTAGTTTTCCACATTAATCAGGTCCCATGCGGGAAACGGCAGGTCGTCGAGGTTGCGCGGATATTCGCCGATAATCACACGGCCCCGCCCGTCACTCGAACCGATATTTTTCAGCCAGTGCAGCGCCGCCGCCTCGGTTTCATACCTGATTAAAACATTTATCTCGGGATAATCGGCGATAAAATCATCTCCCGAATAATCCACATAGTGCATCCCGCCGAAATACGCGTCAGCCGCGGCTATCGGAGTGTTCACGAATGTTTTTCTTAAATCCCTGAAAAAACCGGCGAGAAAATCGTTGCGCTCAAACGGTCTGTGAAAAACGCCGACACATACAATCACAGCATCGAAAGTCGCGTTGCGCCACAACTCGGACATCGCCTCCGGCCCGCATCCGACAAGGAAAGAACCGTCGTCCAGCGCGACGGTGTCACTCGACGTATGTGAGAATGAATCGGCGACGGTCACGTCGAACCCTTCGGCGGCAATAACGGAAGCGTGCTGGAGGGCACCGATATTCGCAAAATAGGGATAGTCGATGAAATCCGAAGCGACAATCGCCGGCGGATTGATTATCAGCACTCTCCCTGTTGCCTCATGATTCATAAGAAAAGTTTAACTCCATGTCACAGCATTTTCCATCATAGCCGATGCGTGCACCCCGGAATATTATCAGCGGTTTACCGGGGCATTCACCTGCTTCCATCGTCCCCGGCGTGAACGAAATAATTCAACACCAGCTTATATACAAACGGCAACCCGAGCAGGGCCGGGAATATCTTTTCGACAAACGACGCGGCGACCCCGGCGGCTAATAAAACCGCCGGATGACCATAGGCCTTGAACAGTATAATATACAAAGCTTCCCGCGCCCCTACGCCTCCGATTCCGATAGGAAACGAAACAGCGATATCGATCAGGGTGGTCGACGCGCAAACGGCCGCCGCGGGCGCTGTGATGCCGAGGTCTCTCATCAGCAACAAGGCGGTGAAAACTGGTGCGACGAGCCTGTATGCAAAGCCGATCGCGATGAGAAGGAGAAAAGTTTTAGAGCCTATGTTGCCGAAAAAATCCAGTCCATTTTGGAATCGTTTTCCGACAGTGCCGGGCAGGTGGTTCGCCGCCCGAAAAAGAACACGCCGGAAACGGCCTGAAAACAATAGCAGAACAGGCAGCAGCAGTAGAATACGATATGAAGCGACGCCCTCCCGCGGCAAGTATGACCAGGAAACGGCGAGCAGGGAAATTAACACTATGATATTGATCAAATTATCATAGACAAGCGCGGACAGCGATACTTCGGAAGGAATATTGTGACAACGCTCGAGGTACATGATCCTGGCGAGTTCGCCGGTTTTCGACGGTAGAATCAAGGCAGCGGGGAGATAGCCGAGCTGAATAAGGATAGACTGCCGGAGACCGATTTTGTAGCCTGCGGATGCAAGACATATCCGCCATTTCTGGGATGCGAGAAATACTTTTGAAATTATCGAGGCGAGAAAAACCGCGGCAAGTGTGCCCGGATGTATCAAAAGAAGATGCTCGTATGCCGTCTTCGGGTCTACATGCCTGAGAACTACAAGTATCGTGAGAACCGTAAGCGCAACCGGTAATATCGCAATGAACGCTTTTGGAAAAAACGCCCGCGCCGCCGGGTATTCACGGGCTGCATTGTCTTTATCCGGATGCGTCATGGTCAGCAGTTGTCACGGGCCTTTCTATGCTCATCAGAGATTGAAACGAGCCCTGTGCAGCATGTAATTAGTTACGGCACCCGGGTTAAGCCCGAAAATAAGATTGGCTTCAACCCTGTCCGCGCACCAGCATTGAGTGCAGGGCGGGTGCCGGTAGCCTGCGAATAAGTCGGACAGCGAAGAAGAGAGAATGTTGCCGGCGGGCGATTCCGGCCCCAGGCTGTTGCTGCAGGCAAAGACATTGCCCGCGGGGTCGATCCTGCAGAAGAATCTCCCCGCTCCACAGAATAGCCGCGCATCGGCGGGCAATTTCGCGAGATGACTCAATCCCTGTAGTGAATTGAGTATCGCGGCGGGATGTTTGCGTTTGAAACTGATTACATACTCGAGGAGATCGCCGAAGTCCGAAGGGGCGGGAGCGGCAGGATTCGGCAACCTGCTGCCCAGAATGAAAAGCTGGCCGGGCTGGAACACAACAGGAACGTCCAACCGGCCGGCGGTTTCGAGTACGGACCGTATGTCTTCAAGTCCGGCGGCCGAGCTTATCGAACATGTAACTTTCACCGGAACGCCAGCCCCGCGAAGTGTTTCGACTGCGGCGACTGCCGCTCCATACGCACCACTGCCGCGGTATGCGTCGTGCGTTTCCGGCCGCCCGTCCAGGCTCACATTTACACCGTTCACTGGTTTGAGCAGAGCGATCCTGTCGGCGGCATAAACACCATTGGTGTTCATTGTGACTTTGATGTTGCTATTGTGCAACCGTTCGATAATACTGCCGATCCCGGGATGAATGAGCGGTTCGCCACCTGTGAGATTGATCTTGAAAACACTCTCCCGCGCGGCAATCTCTACTATTCTGTCTGCTACCTGCTTCGGAGAATCACCGGTGCGACCGCTGTTGCGGCTGCATGCGCTGCATTTCAGGTTACAGCGGTCTGTAATCATCCAACTGATAAACAGGGGCCGGAAAACGCCCATGAACCTGATTCGAATCATTTGCGAATAGACACTCATCGGCAAACTTTCCATCGCCGCAATTTATTTGCCCGGTCGTGTGCCGGAATCGCGGCGGAGACGTCCCGGTGTGCGGGCAAACAAATTGCGTGCATAAAGTCGAATGTAAAAAGACAGTCTTAAATCCCTCAGGCGCGCCAGGTTGATAAATTCGAGAAACCGGACAGCGGGGTGCGGCAGCAGCGACATCAGGCGCAACATGAAACCGCCGGCCGGCCGCCCCGAAAACAGCCCCGGGAACAACGGCAATATGCGAAGGATATTCTCATAAGCTCTTTGTTTACGCAGCGGCACGCCGCTTTCGAGCTGCCTGCTGTGGAAGAAGTCGCCACCGCCGCCCGCCATGATTTCCATGCGGTCGTTCTCGTCTATCCGCCCTTCCGTCAGCGAATGTTCCAGCAAGTCGGTGCCCGGAAACAAAGCCAGATTGAAGACCTTGATCCGGTGCAGCATTTTAAAAGAAGAGAACGTATCTATGGCGACCCGGAAGTCTTCCTCCCGCTCGCCTGGCAACTGGAATATAGCGTCAACATCGAAGCGGAGTCCGACCCTCTCGCAGATCGAAAGTGTCTCGACAATCTTTTCATTGGTCTCTGGCCTGCCCAGCCTGTTCCTCCGGATATCCTCGTTCATCGTCTGAACGCCGAACTCAATATTTCTGCATCCGGCTTCCTTCATCAGTTGCGCATATTCGAGATCGAAAAGGTTCACATGGCTGAAGCAGTAGAACGGTTTGTCGATTTTCGCGCGATATTCGGCAGCGAATTCCGCTACCCATTTCTTGTCCGGCGGAAACAGCGGACACGCGAAATATACTTCCCTGAACTCGTATCTGGAGTACATCGTTTCCAGTTCCCCGACAAGTGAACCAACGCTGCGCACGCGCCGATATTCGCCCGGCGGATACAGTCGCCTGACCGAATGTTCGCAGCAATACGTACAGTTGAAAATACAGCCCCGGGTCGTCAGGGTCATGTAGTCGTCTCTGATGTTGATTACGCGCTCGAACAGTTGCTTGTCCGGCAGAGGCAGTGAATCCAGGTCGCGTGGATGCGGCGGAAGCGCGTTTATTTTTATCCCGTCCGCGCTCCTGCAGACGACTCCGGGCATGTCTTCAACGGACTCTCCCGCCGCCAGGCGGTTTGCAAGTTCCACGATAATCAATTCGGCTTCGCCTCGAACCGCGTAATCAATAGCCGCCGAACCGAGCGCACTCTCCGGCGACAACGTGACATGAGTGCCGCCGAGCAGCGTCCTGGTGTCGTGCTTCATTTCCTTCACCGCTTCCGCGATTCTGAAGCACCATTGCAGGGTCGTGGTATAGGCCGAGAGGCACACGATATCCGGTTCATACTCCGCGACCTTCCTGAGCACGGAATTCGAGCGGTCGAAAAGACGTTCAAGGCGTTTGTTGATTATTATGTTATCGTTGATCCCGAACAAACCGATGTCACAGGCAAGCGCTGTGCTGTGGCCCGCCTGTTTCAACATTGCGGAAAGATACTCGAGTCCCAGATGCTCCCTGCCCAGATGAACAAAAAGGATTTTCATTTGTCCATCTCCCGGCCTGTCTTCAGGCGGCGTCGCCTGTTATCGTTGTATATCCTGAATTTTCGGTTCTTTTTCTTCCATGCCTCAGACACTTTTTCCTGACTGAAAACCATATCGAGCAGCGCAAATAATTTGCGTTTGAACTCCGGGAAGGAAGCGACGGACAGGATGGCCCGGAGCAGGAATCCCGGCCTCGTGTAATAATGTATATAAGCCCATTTTGTCAGGTGATCGATCTCGTCGTTTGAAAGTGACGTCCAGGGGCGCGGCAGTTGTTTTTCTTCTGTGCGGCCAAGTATATATTCTTTCCAGTAATCCTCGCCGGTATTCTCGACAAGCTCGCGCCACATGGGTGTTTGCGGCTTGGCTGTGAGTTTCGAGAATTGCGCGTAATGCAGGTTCAGTCCGGCTGCGAAACGCACTGTTTCTTTTTGCGATTTCCGGGTTTCTCCCGGCACGCCGACAAGGAAAAATCCAAGGGTTTTTATCCCCAGTTGCATAGTAATATCAATGGTATTTCTTATTTGCGATACCGTTATTCCTTTGTGCATCTCGTCCAGAGCCTGCTGGTTTCCGGTTTCAATGCCGAAATATATTCTTCTGCATCCGGCATTGTGCATTTTCTCGAGGAGCGCGCCGTCGACCGAATCGATTCTGGACCTGCACGCCCAGATTACATCTATTTTCCGGTCGATTATTCCGTCGCAAATTGCCTCGGTGCGCTTCCTGACTATCGTGAATTCGTAATCGAAAAAGTCGATTTCCCTGATACCGTACCGCGAGTTGCATTCCTCTATTTCGGCGATCACAGTGGCGGAACTTCTTGGTGCGTACCTGGTGCCGCCCGCTTCGCAGAATACACACTTCCGGGGACATCCGAGGCTGGTTACCATAACGGTGAAATTCTTGCGCTCGGTCGGAAACTCGGCATACATCTCATTGGGTAGCAGATGCCGCGCCGGGTTCGGAAACTCGTCGAAGTTCTCCTCGTCGGGATGCGGAGCGTTGACAACAATATCGTTGCCTTTTTTATAAATCAGGCCCGGAACGCCTTCATAATCACGGTCGCCGCCGAGTTGATCGAGGAAGGCCGGAAACATCTTGAGCGCCTGCTTGTAACAACCGAAGTCGGCAACGTCGTTCATAAGCGACTCGCGCGGATATACCCTGAGATTGTAGCCGCCTATTACGACAGGAACCTTCAGCTCGTTTTTCAAATACCGCGCCCAGCCAAGCGTTTCCTGAAACATGTATGTAGTCATCATGAAGCCGAGGAGGTCTGGCTCGAACTCTTTGAGCACCTCGAGCGTTTCTTCCCTTGAGAGGCCGAGGGTGCGCGCGTCCACAAGGATCACCTCATGCCCCGCACGCTCCGCTATCGCCGCTACCCATGCCATACTCAACGGAGGGAAGAGCCCGAAGTACTTCTGAACGACCCTGATGTTCTCCTCGTGCAGCTTGTAACTGAACGGATTAAATACGAACGCGATTCTCATATAATTGTGATTCCCGAAAATAACCCGGCTGACCCGTATTCCTGATTTTATTATAGCTGAACTTGTGCCTTTTTCCGTATACATGAAGTTTTTTACCCTCCGCACGGGTTCGCGGGATATTCTTTTGTCGATCCGGGACACCGCCTCGAATTATATCGACTGAACGCGCCGTAGTTCACATCACTTTAGTCGCGCCGGGCATCTCAACGGCGAATTGCCCTCATAACGCCGATCTCCCTTAGAGTGAACTACGATAACATGTTGACACATGTCAGACACGACTATAGACTTTTGGTATAGGCGTTTTTCACAAAGCAAGAGCGGTTCCGGCATGTCGTCCACAGGGAAAAGGGTTATGAAACCACACATGAAAATTTCAGTCTCGAAATCAAAGTTTAAGAAGGAAGCCGTACTGGCAACATGCTGTGAACTCGCGACGGACAAAGAGTCGTTTCTGTTGCAGAAAAGCAAAGACGGTAAGTTTTACGATGTGCTGGTGACCTCCAGCGCATACGCCGGAAATGATGATCCGGACGAGGAGAAACAAAAAACCGCCGCCCGTGAGTTCAGAAATCTTCTCTACGAAAAACAAATCCAGATAACTATCCTGAAAAACAATATCAAGACCTGCGAAGAAATAGTGTACAACGCACTATCAAACCCGAAGATATTCAAGGAAGAAGAACCCGAGGAAGCTCTGCCCGAGTCCATAGCGAAGATTATTGAAGAGAGCTCCGCCCACAGCGATGAATCTTACCTTGACGACATTCTGAACATTGCTGTCCCGTGGGAAGAAAAGAATAAATAATTATACTTGCAGTTCTGACATTATTAACAATAACTGATTCTAAAATGATGAGGTGAGTCGATATGAAAAGAGAAAGCATCTTATTGATTATAACCGCCTTGGTTTTTACATTGATGGCGGGATCGCAGGTCGTTTCCCAGACAAAAGATAGTGCCGCGACGGCTGGCCGGGCAGTTGACGGCACCGGTACGGCGGTCGCAGAGGGCGAAGAGGAATCCGCGACAGCCCCCCTGACATTCTCTTATGTCGACTGGGATGCCGCAAAGGCTGCCTGTATCGCAAAAGCGGGCCCTATCGATATCGACGAATTCTATCTCGCTCTGAACAGTTTTTCGAAGGAAAACGATCTAACGTTAATTAACGGACTGAGAGATTATATGTTGTGCAGGCAAATCGAGTATACGGATGAACCCATGTGCAAAGTTGACAGTGTCGAGTATGAACCGTTCTTCGCACAGGCGACAGATACTGTCGATGTCGAGGCCACGCTTTCCCGGGAAGACAGGCAAAAGACAGAGGAATTGATACAAAAAACAGAGGAAAATTGCCTGAACAATGCTTATTTATTTGCCATAATGCGAGGAGACAGGAGCCTTCTTGGCAAGAGCCTTATAGCCGGTGCATGTTCGAGGTTTGCCGATCGTTTAGGTCTGGGCGATAACTGCGAAGGCGCTTTCAATACTCTGCTGGACGCATTGGATAAAAGCGATTCCACGATGTGTACTTCCATTAAAAAGGGGGATGTCCGGGACATCTGTATGTTATTTACGAAGATGGACGCGGAAACCGCCGGGAAGAGCGGCTTCTTCGAATCCGATTCCAGCGAAAGAGCCATGGAATATCTTCTGGCTTTCAAAATACTTCGGGATATGCCTATCACCAGACGTGAGTACGCACAGTCATTCACAGAATCTTTGCCGCGTGTCGCAACAGGATACGAGAAGGATAAAAATTATTGCGAGACAATATATAAGGAAAAAATTCTTCCGGGATTCTGCAGGGGCAGAGATATGGATGCTATGAAAAAGTATTACGAGAAAGAACAATCGTTTATGGAAAAGGATAATGCCCGAAAGAAAGCGCGGGAGGAAGCCGATAAAAAGGCTATGGAAGCATATAAGAAGCGACTTGCGGAAGAGAAAAAAGCGAAAGAAGAAGCGGCGAAAGAGGAAACGGAAACAGGAGAAACGGAAGAAGCGGCGAAAGAGGAAACATCGGAACAGGCAGTCGATCAGTAATACGCGATATTAAATCGCGTCAACATTACATCTTTTCATCGTTGACACGACACTACGGTGCATTTGCAAATTACAGGCCCCCTTATTTCAACCCGAATTTGTCCATCCGATAGAGAAGTGTGTTCCTGGTGACGCCGAGGTAGCGGGCGGTTGCGGACTGGTTGTAATCGTTTTTCTTAAGCGCCGCCTGGATAAGCGATTTCTCGACATCTTCGAGTACGATGCCTTCTTCGGGCAGTTCAAAACTGAAAGCGAGTGCTCCGCCCGAGGCCGCTTTTTCCCTTATCCTTTCAGGCAGATCGTCCACTGTTATTTCTCCTGAAGAAGACATTGCGACACAGCGTTCGACTGTGTTTTCCAGCTCACGCACGTTCCCCGGCCAACTGTATTTAGTCAATATTTTCAGTGCGTCGCCGGACACCTTGAGTTTTGCTATGCCCGCGTCTTCACAATACTTATTCAGGAAGTGCGAGAGAAGCAACGGGATGTCGTCGACCCGCGCCCGCAACGCCGGCAGCCTGATAGGAACTACCGACAGCCGGTAATAGAGGTCTTCCCTGAAGGTGCCTTCCTTCACTAATTGTTCTATATTATTGTTTGTCGCGGCGATCACCCGCACGTCGACCGGAACAGCTTTTTCACCACCCACACGCACTATTTCCTTTTCCTGTAGAACACGCAGAAGCCGCACCTGGTGTTCCAGCCGCATTTCTGCTATTTCATCAAGGAATATCGTTCCTTTGTGCGCTCGCTCGAAAGCGCCTGTATGGCGTGCCGACGCCCCTGTGAACGATCCTTTTTCATGACCGAACAGTTCGGAGTCTACGAGGTGCTCGGGGATAGCGCCCATGTTGATCGGAATGAAAGGCTCGGATTTTCTGCGGCTGTTGAAGTGAATCGCCTTAGCCAGAAGTTCTTTCCCGGTTCCGCTTTCTCCAAGTATGATCACCGACGTGTTTTTGTCGGCAACGCGAGAGGCGACTTCATACACACGTTGCATGCTGCTCGATGTGCCCACAATATTTTCAAATTGAAATTTCTCCTGGGCCACCTGTCTCAGATACCTGTTTTCACGTTCGAGTTTCGCGACGCGCAGCGCCTTCTTTATGCTCAATTTCAGGGCATCGGAAGAGAACGGTTTTTCGATATAATCACTCGCGCCTATCTGCATCGCTTCCACGGCGGACTCGACCGAGCCGTGCGCTGTTACGATGATAAACATGGTGTCTTCCGCTACGCTTTTCAGCTTATTCAGGAGCTGGATACCGTCCATTTCCGGCATCGAGATGTCCGACACCACGACATCGGGATTGAGTTTTGTGAAAAGCTCGAAGCCCGCAAGTCCGTTTTCCGCGGTTAAGACCTTATAACCTTCCTGCTCGAGGTGATACTTTGTAACCTCGCGCAGGCTTTCATCGTCATCGACAAAAAGTATTGTCGGGGCCATATCATACACCTCCTTCACATGAAACATTGAGTGGAATCCGCACGACGGCCACGGTTCCGGGCGAATCACTTCTGTTGCTGATTGTCAAACTGCCTCCGTGCTGCTCGACGATCTGCCTGCTGATCGGAAGCCCCAGTCCGGTCCCATTCTGTTTTTTTGTATAAAAAGGCTCGAACAGTTTATCGACTTCATCCGGGTCGATCCCCTTCCCCGAATCGAGCACCCTTATCTCGATGCCGTCTTCGACCTGATGAGTACTGATTTCGAGGGCTCCGCCTTCCGGCATCGAGTCGATGCTGTTGAGGATGAGGTTAAGGAGAACCTGCTTGACCTGGTTCGTGTCGATGCAGGTGGAAGGCACTGCCTCGCCGAATTCGGTTTTCAGTGTGATATGGTTTTTACTGAGGTTTTTGTTGCAAAGATCGAGCACGGAGCGGACGACGCTGTTTATCCGGTCGGGCGCGAGAACAGGTTTCTGCGGCCTGGAAAACCCAAGAAAATCGCCCACTATGCGTTCCATTCTCAATATTTCTTTATTGATGATTTCGACGAAACGATATTTGGGATGGGACGGTGCGAATTCATCGGAAATAATCTCCATCGCGCCCTTTATGCCGCCCAGCGGATTCCTTATCTCATGGGCGATACCTGCTGCCAGTGTGCCGAGCGCGGCGAGTCGCGCGGATTCCTTCGCTTTTTCAAAAGAATCCTTCAACTGCTCATAAGCGACCTCTGTTTTTCTGCGCTGTTTTCGCTCGAGGTCGGTAAGCAGGCCGATCAGAATGCCGACAACCATGTACATCATGATCTCGAGGTAACGCCCTGTGAGGTCCATGTGTTCATGCACTCGCCATTGAAAGAAAAGGTGCGAAAAAAATATCACGCCGGATAATGCCGCAACGGTTCCTCCGCCCCTGATCCCAAAGAAGAACGCACTGATGATTACCGGGATATAATAGAGCCTGTCGTAAATATCGTGATAGAAAACGCTGTGTATCGGGGTCGAAAAATGCAGGGTTGTTACAATGAGAATTAAAAGCGCTATTCCAATAATAACATTCCGGTCTTTCTTTTTGTTCATTCAGATCACCCGGTTCAGTATTTGCATAGTATGGGCAGTAAATCCGCGATTATAATTACTGAAACAATCTTTGTGCCAACAATTCACGCATGAAAACAATCTGTTGTCGTATCAATAATATGCTGTAATAAATTTGTGACGGGTTTGCCGTACCCTGTGCTTTCCACGCGGTATTTCACGCATATTTTCATATTGCGAGATTCTTGTGACGTCATGCCCCTGTTCGTACACTGTTGAACATATTCTGAACGCAAAGGTGTTGCATTTCAAGCAGCAGGATGATTCAAAACGCACAAAAAGAAATGTGCCTGTGTTGGGGCTTTGCGATATTATGAAGTTTTGAAATAATAATTCCGATAAAAAAGAAGATTTTAACAGGCGTTTTTGTTTATTGACACAATTAGTCGACTTCTTTGTTTCGTTTGGCATGTAGTTTGTCTTATATGACGCCGACACTGGTTTGAAGGGAGGCATCCGGGATGATGAGAATACAAATAACATTTATCGCAGCATGTGTTGTATTGCTTGTGTTCCTGGCTGTTTATCTCTACAAACAGTTTGAACATAAATTAGACCTCGAATGGAAAGAATTCGAAGAAAACCAAAGGAGTGTAGAACATGAAAACATTGAATTACCTTAAAGTATTATCGACTGTTGTTGCATCTGTGTTGATTGTGTTTGTTTCCTCGACAGGTGCGCTTGGAAAAGAAAAAAAGGCCCCCACGATTGAAGACCATCTCCAGGAGATTGTAAGTGGATACATTCAGGTCCATGCCGATCTGGCAAACAGCACGGTCGAGCATGTGGAAAAAAGCGCGGGGGAGATTATGAAGAGTGTCGACGCGACGATCGAGCTTGCAGAAAAAGATAAGAAGAAAAATGAAAAGCTGATAAAAACTCTCGGAAATGTTAGGATATCGGCAAAGACTTTCGCGAAAAAGGGCATAAAGCTGAAGGAAGCCCGGGACGGGTTCTATGCTTTGAGTGATAATGTCATCGAACTGGTGAAGAATCACCTGCCCGAAAAAGCGGCGGCGGAATATCGAGTGTTCTACTGCCCGATGGCGAAGGGGTACTGGCTTCAGACAGACAAGAAGACCCGCAACCCGTATTACGGTAAGGGAAATATGCTTATGTGCGGGCAGAGCATCGACTGGGCGAAAGAGTGCGCGGAGTGCGAAGGCAACTGCACATGCGAAAAGCAGTCGGGCAAATGCGGATGCCCGTTTAAAGGTTCTGAAAAAGGGAAGAATGAACACTCGGAACGCATGGACAACATGACAAATACCCACTGACCCGGATTTCTTGCAACAAACTGAACCAGCGCGTACTTATACAACGCGCCGGTTCAGTAAGAAATCAAGATCAAGCCTGCACAGGAGGGATAATGATGAGGTTTTTTAATAGGAATAATGCAGTGATTCCGGCAGCGGCACTGCTTGTGCTGTTGACGGCGGCTTCGGCGGCAGTCGCGGACATTGGCGGCGGCAACGCCGTCAGTGTCCGCCTTGCGCCGCAAACGGTCGAGACAACTGCCCGACCGGCGGGAGATGAAACTCCCGGCGATCAATCCTCCCTGTATTCGCTGATCGAAGCCGCCTACGAAAATAATGCGGGGATATCCGCCGCGAGGGCGGAGTGGCAGGCGGCGGTCGAGAAGTTTCCGCAGGCGAAATCTCTGCCCGATCCCATGCTGGGATATGCCTACTTCCCTTCTCCGATAGAAACGAGACTCGGTGCCAACCGGGGCCAATTCAAACTTAGCCAGATGTTTCCGGCACGTGGAAAACTGCGATTGAAGGGCGACAGGGCGGCGAAGATGGCGGATGCCGCTCAGTTGAAATACGAGATCGCCGTTCGCGATGTTATCACCGATTTGAGGACCAGTTACGCGGAACTCCAGTATCTCCGTAAGGCGATACAACTGACACAGGAAAACAAGAAACTGGTCGAACGGCTGCTCGCGGTTGCCGAGCGCGACTATGCGGCAGGTGGCAGCCCGCTTCAGGATGTCCTGCGCTCGCAGTCGCAGATTGCACAGGTCAGCTATGATCTGCTGCTGCTCGAAGAACTTCAGGAGACTGAAATAACGAAAATAAACTCGCTCCTGAACCGCGCGCCCGAGACAGAAGTCTCTGTTTCGGAACTCGCGAAAGCGCCTCTCCCGGAACTCGACATCGAGTCTCTCTACACAACGGCAAAAGCCAACAGGCAGGAGATTCTGCTGGCGGAGATACAAAAGGAGCTGGGCGAAATAGGGATTGCTCTCGCAAAAAAGACCGGCAGTTCGAACTATACGGTCGGGCTTATGTACAACACGATTGGAGACTCGATCAACCCTTCGCTGCGGGACGGAGGGCGCGACGCATGGGGTGTTTCGGTCGGCATGTCGCTGCCCGTGTGGCGCACTAGGAACAGGGCGGCGGTGAAGGAAGCCCGATTCAGATTGAATGCCGCCGCGGACACAAAACAGGAAAGAATAAATATGACAAACTCGATGATAAAAAACCTGTTTTTCAAGATAAGAACGAGCGGGCGGCTCATCGAACTTTACGAAAAGACGCTTGTGCCGCAGGCGCGAAAATCGCTGGAACTTTCGGAAACGTGGTACAACTCCGGCCAGGCGTCTTTCAGTGAGATGCTCGAGGTTCAGGCTGTGTGGCTGAATTTCGAGCTGGCACGGGCCAGAGCCCGCACAGACCTTGTTCAGAACATCGCGAAGCTGGAGCAGGTTCTGGGCACTTCACTTCCGGTGATGGGAGGCAAATGAAATGAAAAGAATAATCGCACACATACTGCCGATCATACTTATCGCGGCGTTCAGTCTGCCCGCGGCGGCTTCGCAGTATGGCGACATGCGGCGCGAGGCCGGTACATACAGGCCCGCTTTCGTCGGGCAGAGTCTCAGCGGCGCGAAGGCGACCGGGCGACCGGCTTCGTTTGCACCGGATAAGGAAAATGCTGTGAAGGCTTTTGATGAAGCGATGCAGGCTATAGCGGATGTGTCGAAAAAGAAAACGCCGCTTTCCGTTGCCGCTTTGTTGAAAGAATCGACGACGCCGGAGATTCAGGCCGAACTCGAACGCATAAATAAGGAAATAGAAAACGGCGGTACACCGGGAGCGCTGCCGGGAACTGTTACACTGAACAGGCTGCTTGCCTCGGCCATTGTTTTCAGTCCCGCGGTTCAAGCGGCGGAAGACAATCTCAGGGCGGCGGCCAACAGGTACGACCAGGTTGTGTTCCTCGACCAGGTTCTGTTGCAGTATCTCGGGTTCACGGAATCCATAAACACGAAAACGAGTTCGAAGAAAAACCGGCGCATGGTGCAGATGAACTATCCGTTCCCCGGAATGGTGTCGCTGAAGGGTGACGCTGTAGACAAAGATGTGGAAATCGCGCGAGTAGCTTTCGAGAAGGTGGTTCGCGACGTTCTCGCCGAAGTTAAGGTCAAGTATGCGAATGTCCTCTATCTCGATGCCGCGCTGGAGATAACACGCCGGGACCTGTCGCTGGCGAAAGACATAGATAAAGTGGCCTTGAGGCTCTATGAAACAGGAATGGCGGAATACAGCAACGTGGTGAAGATATCGATGCGGATCGACAAACTCGCGACCATGGAAGACACATTCGAGTGGAAGAGAAATGCCGCGATAACCGCTCTGCGGGAAGTGATCGGCCTGCCCGGCGAGCTGAAACCGGGCAGCTTTGCCGAAACGGGCCCGGCTGATGTGCCGGGGCTTCGCGCTCTGCAGGCACTGGCGCAGTCGCGGTCACAGGAGTTGCGTTCGATGCAGTTGATGATCGAGCGTATGGACATCATGATCGAGATGGGCGGCAGGAAACTGTTCCCCGATTACTCGCTTGGTTTTTCATACTTCCAGAACAGGGAAGTCCTCTCGCTCGGCACCCAGGGCAAAGCGGCGGCCTTCATGACACGCTCGATGGGGCCGGGCGCGATGCCGGACTACGCGGACGAGAACGCTTACCTGCGTGAAGTGAAAGATAAAAGGAACTCCCTCGCGCAAAAGCTCGAGGATATGAGGAATCGAACGAACTCGATGGTTGAAAAGTTTTTCGCGAATTACAGCGCATCGAGGAATACGGCGGCGACTTATAAAAAATCAATAATCAGGAAAGCGCACAACGCTTATAAGGCGACACTCGGCGATTACACTTCCGGCGATGGAAGTTTCATCGACCTGCTGGACGCGCACAGGGTGTTGCTCGACCAGGAACTTGCTTTCGAAGGCGCAAGGCGCAAGGCGCGAACCAATCTCGCTTTGCTGGAAAAGACAGTCGGCGGAAAAATAGCCGTAGAGAAAGGGGCTGACTCCCAATGAAGGTTAAAACATTTATATTCGTTATCGTACTCGTATTCGGCGGCTTTGTGGCAGGGCAGTTTGTTCACCTGCCGCATATCCTCAGCCGTATAAGCCCGGACAGTCCGATGAAAGAAGCCGCGGACAGGATACTGTACTGGACCTGCGGGATGCACCCGCAGGTCAGGGAAGACAATCCGGGCACATGCCCTATCTGCGGAATGAACCTGACTCCTGTGCGTGAAAGCGGCGGCGAAAGCGCCGGCGCGTCGAAAAGCACGCCGGAGCGCGCGCCTGAAGGCAAGGGCAAGATACTCTACTGGGTCGCTCCGATGGACCCCGGTTATGTCCGTGACGAACCGGGGAAGTCGCCCATGGGTATGGACCTTGTGCCTGTGTATGAAAACGATGTCGCAGGCGGCAGCACAGTGACGATAGACCCGTCCGTCGTCCAGAACATGGGCGTTCGCACGGCAAAGGTGGAGAAGGGCCCGTTCTCGCGGGTTATCAGAACTGTGGGACACGTGGATTATGACGAAACCCGCCTTTCGGTCATAAACACCAAAATCTCCGGCTGGATCGAAAAAGTGCATGTCCAGGAAACCGGCGCTTATGTCGAAAAGGGACAGCCGCTCTACGACATCTATTCGCCGGCGCTCGTCTCGGCGCAGGAAGAATACCTCCTGAGCCTCGACAGCGGCTCGAAACGCATAAGCAACGCCGCGCGAAAGAGGCTGAAGTTCTGGGATATTCCGGATTCGGAAATACGCACACTTGAGAAGACCCGCAAAGTCAGAAAAACACTGACTTTCTCCGCTCCGCTAAGCGGTTACCTCACACACCTGAACGCTATCGAAGGTAAGTTCTTTAAGAAGGGCGCGGACCTGTTCCGTATCGCCGACCTGACGACCGTGTGGGTTTACGCCAACATTTATGAAAACGAAGCGCCGCTGGTGAAGAAGGGACTGAAGGTGACGATCGAGCTTTCCTATCTGCCGGGCAAGGAGTACGAGGGCGTGGTCGATTATGTATATCCGTACATGGACAGTAAGACGCGGGATATAAAAGTGAGAATAGTTATGCCGAATCCCGCTCTCGTGCTGAAACCACAGATGTACGCTACTGTCAGGATAGCGTCTGAAGTATCCGGCGACGCTCTGTTTGTACCGACGGAATCGATTATCCATTCAGGCGAACGAACCGTAGTATTCGTGGCGAAGAAAGCGGGTAAGTTCCAGCCGCGCGAGGTGATAACAGGCGTCGAGGACGACAGCGGCAACACACGGATTCTCTCCGGCCTCGCGCAGGGCGAGATCGTTGTTACATCCGGCCAGTTCCTGCTCGACTCCGAAAGCAAGCTGCGCGAAGCTATCGCGAAAATGATGACATCGGACGAAAAGGAATCATTCGAAAACAGGGCAAGCCGCTCCGAACATAAACAGGAGAATGAGAAACCGGTCAGCGAGCAGGACAGCAACCGGTAGTTCGGAACTCGGGAGTTTCAGTTTCCATCCCAGGCACTTGAAAAGTCCTGACGCAGAAAGCAGGGGTACAGATGATTGATAAAGTTATTGAATATTCTCTGAAAAACAGGATTCTTGTAATCATCCTCATATTGTTCCTGTTCGTCGCCGGCGGATATGTGATAAAAAACATCGCCGTCGATGCGATCCCCGATCTCAGCGACGTGCAGGTCATCGTGTATACCGAATATGCCGGGCAGGGACCGCAGATCGTCGAGGATCAGGTCACTTATCCGCTGACCACGGCGATGATGGCTGTTCCGTACTCGAAGGTAGTGCGTGGCTATTCATTTTTCGGTTACTCATTCGTCTACATCATTTTCGAGGACGGCACGGACCTCTACTGGGCGCGAAGCCGGGTGCTCGAACAACTCAGCGCGGTGGCGGCAAGGCTTCCTTCCGGTGTGACGCCCACACTCGGGCCGGACGCCACGGGTGTCGGCTGGATATATGAGTATGTCCTCGAAGACACTACAGGAAAACACGATCTCGCACAACTGCGCTCGATCCAGGACTGGTATCTCAAGTATGAACTCACGAGTGTGCCGGGTGTTTCCGAAGTGGCGAGCGTCGGCGGCTATATCAAGCAGTATCAGGTCGTGCTCGACCCGAATAAGCTGGACGCTTACGGCATACCGATTCAAAAAATAAAGATGGCTATAAAGCGCAGCAACAACGACGTGGGCGGCAAATTGATGGAGATGGGCGAAACGGAATTCATGGTGCGCGGCCTCGGCTACCTACAGGGGATCGAGGATATAAAGAAAATCTCTCTCGGCGCCGACAAAAACGGCACTCCGATTCTATTGGAGAATGTCGCGCGTGTGCAGATCGGGCCGGAGCTGAGGCGCGGCGTCGCGGAACTCAACGGTCGCGGTGAGGCTGTCGGCGGAATCGTCCTGATCCGACAGGGCGAAAACGCTCTGAAAACTATAGAAGCTGTGAAGAAAAAACTTGAAAGTCTTAAATCGGGATTGCCCGCGGGCGTGACGATCAAGACAGTCTACGACCGGTCGACCCTGATCGAGCGGGCAGTGGACACGCTGAAGGAAAAGCTGGTCGAGGAAATAATCGTCGTCGCCATCGTGTGCATCATTTTCCTCTTCCATTTCCCCAGCGCTTTCGTTGCCGTGTTCACGCTTCCGGCAGGCGTTATGATCACTCTGATACTGATGCACATAATGGGGATAAACGCCAACATCATGAGCCTTGGCGGAATCGCGATTGCTATAGGGGTGATGGTGGACGCCTCAGTTGTGCTTGTGGAAAACGCCCACAAAAAGATGGAGTTATACGGCAATTCTAAACCGCACTTCGATATAATACTCGAAGCGGCGACGGAAGTGGGCCCCGCGCTGTTCTATTCGCTGCTTATCATCACCATCTCATTCCTGCCCGTCTTCGCGCTGCAGGAGCAGAGCGGACGCCTCTTCAAACCACTTGCTTTTACAAAAACATTCGCGATGGCCTCCTCCTCGGTGATCGCCATAACCATCATTCCGGTGCTTATGTTCTATTTCGTCCGGGGTCATATCCGAAGCGAAGCGACGCATCCCGTGAGCCAGGCTTGCATAAGAGTATACAGGCCCGTTATCCGTTTCGTTCTCAGGCACAGGGTCGCCACCCTGCTTGTTGCCGTCGTCATACTCGTGCTGACGTTCATCCCATACAAATTTATCGGCTCGGAGTTTATGCCGCCCCTGAACGAAGGCGACCTGCTCTATATGCCTACGACCGACCCGGGTATTTCGATCACAAAGGCAAAGGAACTGTTGCAGCAGACCGACAGAATCATCAAGGAGTTCCCGGAAGTGAAAACAGTCTTCGGCAAGATCGGCAGGGCCGACACGCCGACTGATCCCGCGCCTCTTTCCATGATCGAAACGACTATAACGCTGAAGGATAAAAAAGACTGGCGCAAAGGCATGACGATGGAAAAACTGATCGAAGAACTCGACGACGCCGTACAATTCCCAGGTCTCACAAACGCCTGGACGATGCCGATCAAAACAAGGATCGACATGCTCTCGACCGGCATAAAAACACCTGTCGGCATCAAGGTCATGGGCGACGACCTCGCGGTGCTCGCCGATCTGGCGCAACGGATTTCGTCCGAAGTCGCCAGAATACCCGGTACCCTCAGCGCATATCCCGAAAAGACGACAGGCGGCAACTATCTCGACTTGAAAATAGACCGCGAAGCCATTGCCCGCTACGGACTGACAACAGGCGATGTGCAGGATGTAATCATGAGCGCGATCGGCGGAATGAATGTGACCCAAACCGTTGAAGGACTCGAACGGTATCCCGTGAATGTGCGTTACCAGAGAGAACTTCGCGACAATATCCCCGCCCTGAAACGGGTGCTGGTTATATCAGCGTCGGGAGCGCGTGTGCCGCTGGGCGAGCTCGTCAAGGTGTCCATCAAGAAAGGCCCGCCGGGCATTAAAAGCGAGAACTCGAGACGGACGGCCTGGATATATGTCGACCTACGGGGCATCGACGTCGGCACCTATGTTAAAAACGCGCAGAAAGTCATAAACGAAAAAATCAAGCTGCCGCCCGGCTACAGCATCGTATGGAGCGGACAGTATGAGTACATGCAGAAGGCGGCCGCGATCCTGAAAATCGTCGTCCCGGCGGCGCTCCTGGCTATTTTCATGCTCCTTTACTTCCATTTCGGCAACTTCAAGGAAACATTTATCGTTCTGCTTTCGCTTCCATTCTCGCTGGTGGGCGGCTACTGGCTGCTCTTCGTACTCGGCTACAATACAAGTGTGGCCGTTTATGTAGGCTTCATCGCACTGGCCGGACTCGCGGCCGAGACAGGCATCGTAATGCTCATGTTTCTCAAACATTCCTTCGAGGACCGCGAGAAAAGCGATTCGCTGCACACACATGAGGACATAAAAGACGCCACCATCCAGGGCTCCGTGATGAGAGTCCGGCCCATGCTCATGACCGTATCCACAACCCTTATCGGTCTGCTGCCCATAATGTTTGCGCAGGGCAGCGGCTCGCAGGTCATGAAGCGTATTGCCGCGCCCATGGTCGGCGGGCTCTTCACCGCGCTGATCCTCACTCTGGTTCTGATACCTGTAGTCTATTCCATGGTCAAAGAAAAGGAACTGGATCGCAGGGAGGCCGAAATCAATAATTCATTGACGGGTTCTGAATAATAGCTGTCGTGTACCGTAACCCGGCTGTAAACCCGGATATTTTACCAACGCGGGTAAAACGTTTCCTGATTACCAGGGGTAATAGGAAAAGCTTTTTTTCAGCACGGCACATGTTGAAAGGTTCTACTATCCGCCTGCGCCCGAGGGGGAGAGTGTCAGCACCCCGGCGTTTTTCTTTTCGAGCGCCCCGATGTCGAAACGCATGGGGATGTATTCGCCGTTGTACCACATCTTGTTCTGGTCGAACAAATGTTTCGAGCGTGGGTGGCCGGACTCGCCGGTGTCGATTATCATTTCCGCGCCCCCGATGTCGCTCATGTCGATTACCTGCCTGAAGCAGGGGCCGATGCCCGCCGTGAAGTTGTCGCTTGTCCACGGGAAAAATGATTCGAAAACCGTGCCGCGCCCGCCGCTGGATGCGATAACTTTGTTCGGGAACACCCTGTCCAGGGGCTTCACCGCCGCCAGCGGATGCACAAACAGCAGCTTATGATATTTACCCCACGTCCATTCTGATGTGTCGTCGCCGTGCTTTTCGGCAATCTTCGCGACCGCTTTTTCGAGCGCGAGGGCGAATGCCTCGTCGCGCCCTTCGACTTCCGGGGTGTCTTTATTGTCGAAGAAACTGAAGTTGCCCGCCTCGAACGCTTTGTCCCAGGGCGCGTCCATCGCCCCCGCCTTCAACGCCAGTTTTATCAGGTATTCCGGCATCTCGTCGCTGAAGCTCAGCAGTAGCATCTCGCGGTAAGTGTTATAAAAAATCGTCGGCGCGATGCTGTCGGAGCCGGTGTTGTAATCCCAGTCGGCGAGAATCTTCGCGGCTTTCACCGCAAGTGCGTTATCTTTGTCGCCGACTTTGTTGAAAGCGGCCACGAAAAGCGGTGCGATTCGTTCCGCCTGCTTCGCGTAGCGGTCCTGCTGGAATGTCTTCATCAGGTCGGCAGTCAGGCCGGTCTGCTGCTCCACCATCTCGTGTATGCGTGTCGCCCTGTAAATCGAATAGTTGCTGGAAACGACATAAGGATAATCCTTTTCAGGCAGGACGGCGTTGTTCGCCGTGATGATGAGCCCGTTGGCGGGATTGTCGAGTTGCGGGAGTTCGTCGACAGGCACGAAGCCCTGCCACTCGTATTCTCCGGTCCAGCCGGGCACGGGGAGAGTGCCGTCGCCGCGCGACCGTATCGGGAACCAGCCGTTGGCGAAGTAGCCGATATTGCCCGCCGTGTCGGCGAATATCCAGTTCTGTACAGGGGTGCCGATTTTCGCGAATGCGGCCTTGGCTTCAGTGGTGTTGGCCGCGTGTGCGATAGCGAAGAAACCCGCCGCGTCGTCGCCGACTATGCGGCCTGTCCAGTTGAGTGAAATCGGAGGCGCTTTTTCGCCGATCTCAGGGACGACATCGTTTATCACAGGCCCGTGCGCTGTCACTCTAACCGTCATTTTCTCTTCAGTATACCCGCTTCCGGCCTTTTTTATCCTGAACACTTCCTCGCGTTTCGCGAACCGCTTCCATTCACCGTCGAGCATGTATTCATCGGGGTTGTCGGGATTAACTTTCTCGACAAACAGGTCCTGTGTGTCGGCGCGTGTGGTGGTGGCGCCCCAGGCGATGTTCCTGTTGTGGCCGAGTGTGACGAACGGCATACCGGGGAATGTCACGCCGATGACGTCGAGCCCTTCTTCGCTGACGAGATGCGCTTCGAAAAAGATGGAAGGCAAAAAGTGTGCGAGATGCGGGTCGTTGCACAGGATCGGCGCGCCGCTTTTTGTGCGCGAGCCGTCGACAACCCAGCTGTTGCTGCCGAAACCCGCCGAGGACGACGGCGGCGCCAGCCACGGCAGAACACGGTATGCGTTTGTGTCTATGTTCAGCAACGCCGTGGCGAGCGGACCGTAGAGGAAATCAGGCGGCAGGGGCAGCGGCGTCTTCTCGATGACTTTTCCCCGCGGATCATATCTCTTCACTGCCGGGTCGATTATATACGGGCCCTGGTCCGGGTATCTCGGGAACAGCTCCCAGCCGCGCGCGAGCCCCAGTTCCTTTATTGCGAGAAGCCGCGCAAGCTCTATCTTCCAGTTGTTCGAAAGATTCCAGGCGATGAGCCGCCCGAGAATCAGCGAATCGGAGGATTTCCATGGCTCGGGCCTTCCCACAAGCGCGAACTCCGGCGGCAGCCTGTCCGCCGTGCTTATGTATGTGTTCACTCCGGCGGTGTAGGCGTCGGCCAGTGCTCTTGTCTCCGCAGACACAGCCTCCGCCTGTTTTTCTCCGTACGCTTTCAGGCCGATCACTCGATAGAACTTGTCCTGCGCGAGGATCGACGAGAAGCCTGCCCCGCCACCAGTCGGCGGGTCGCCCGCGAATTCCGTCAACCTGCCCTGCGAGTAGAGGCGGAACAATGTCATTTGAAACAGGCGTTCCTGCGCATGAACATAGCCGAGCGCGAAATAAACATCCGCATCCGTCTTGCCGACAATATGTGGCACACCGTAGTCGTCCCTGTAGATACGCACCTCGGACTTCAGCGCGTTGCCTTCGACTTTGATCTCGCCGGAATATTGGGGCATGCCCATATTCATGAAGTACTGAAGCGCGGCATAACCCAATCCGGCTATTATCACTATTGCAATAAGAAAAACTTTAAGAATTTTAATAAGCACAGGCGGGGACCCCTTTCGATCAGGACACGAGATATTAAATGATTCTGATTAGTTTATCACAGGCGGGTTGGGCAGGCAAATTCCGGGTTAACCGCATATTTCACAAATGCGGGTGAAAACCGGAAGAATGCGCATAATACAAGGCGTGGCAAGTGAGTGGTGAGGGAGCCGCCGGCCAGTCGGCCTCTTGCGCAAAATGCAGGTATGTGACCAATCCCGAATCGCCGCCGCAACGCAGTAGAATGGAGGTTCTCACGGTTTTCCGGATTTCTTTGTGAGAAATCCGGGTTAAGTATGATGCCGTTTTAAGTACACCTGACCGCTACAGAAAGTCGGGTGGCAAGTGATTGTGAAAAACCAACGAATAGTTGTTGTTGAAAGAATCAGGTTTTCACGAATCCGCAACCGGTTTGTACCGGGCTGAAGTTTCATGAAATGAGATAACGCTTATCAACTCCGGATAGTATTTCTGCAATACGATGGCTGCAATATGCTTTTTTAAGTAAAATATATTCATGCAATATGCATTCCTTCCATACTTGATTCCTTTGCTATTTTCGCTGTCTATGAATAACTACAACTCGGGTATCTATGACAAACTCCCGGCTCGAATCCCGGTTCATTTCGGGCTGAACGGATACCCTGACAGATGGGCGAAAAAGAGCAAGTTAAGTGTGAATCTGATTCCCGGCCTGAATTTTGTCATCGCGGCAGGCATGTTCGGTTCGTTCTATTACTTACCGATGAAAACAGCCGGCGGGCAGGTGGATTTCCTGCTCGAGTCGACATTTTACGGCGGGATAATATCTGCGGCAACAGCATGGCTTCTGTACAATATAAACCGCGCTATGATGGATTCCGCGTTGGGTGGAACCGAGTCGTTGTGGAAGTATGTCAAACTGCCCTTGGCGGCTGTTATTGTGTGCTCACTGCTTCCTGTTGCATACTTCCTGATTCCGCGGCACGGAGAACTCGACAGGGTGGCGATGTGTGCGGGCATCAACAAGGATTACTCGACTTATGACGAAAGGACTACCTTTAGTGTCGACGACAAGTCGGCCTATATATGGCTCCGGTGGCGGTCTCTCAACGGCGATCACAAAGTACATTATGAATGGCGTGCTCCGGACGGTGACCTTTACCGTGAGTTCGATTACTGGACAAACAAAAACAGGTACAGAAAACTTCGCGTCACTTATGCCTATATAGACATTGCCGGTAATCCTCCGGCCGGAGTGCCCGGCACATGGTCCGTGGATGTCTATCGCGACGGCGAATTCGTCGTTGAAAAAAAATTCGACATCCTTGAATTGGATAAGTAGCCCGGTTTTCTCACAACAAAAATAAGGTGTATTATCTGCTGAGGGTCAGTGTGCAGGCCTGGTCGAGTTTCAGCCAGTAACCGGTCCAGGGCATAAGACTCGCTCCTGCGTTCGGTGAAATTTTCGAATAGCCGGTATCGTTGTCGTAGCTGTAGACAGCCGGCAGTGCTGCCGAACCGCCGCAATCGAGCGCCGCTGCGGAATCATCCCACAACAGCGTATCATTAAACGGAATTGAAAAGGATACCCAGCCCGCGCCGAGCGAAATCTGGTACGAGTTATCGGTTATCTCCGTGCCGGAATCCGTGATCTCGCCAAGGTCGGCTTCCGCATATATCCAGTAGGTGTCGCATATCGACATATTTATCGGGGTGCCGGAAGCGTAGAACTCGTATTTACCATCGTATGTTG
Source organism: bacterium (assembly GCA_024278215.1). Taxonomy (GTDB): domain Bacteria; phylum UBP15; class UBA6099; order UBA6099; family JAJRTR01; genus JAJRTR01. The sequence goes on along the minus strand of JAJRTR010000077.1, from coordinate 2,534 downwards.
CTATCTCGTATGTGCCTGAAGAAAAAACCGCGGCGGGGTCGAAAGTGACACCTGTTTTCGATATGCCCGCGAGATTCCAGCCTGTGTTTATCGTGATCGCCTGCGGGATGTCCACAGGTATCGTATCGTCAAGTACTGAAAGGAACCCCCCGTTCAGGATATAACTGCCGCCCGCCGAGTAATCATAACCGGCCGCCTGCGCCACGCTCGAGTCAAGAGAATAGCTGCCGCCGCCTGCGGATTCACCTGCCGCTACACCGGCTACATCCGCGTCGATTGTATAAACACCGCCGGTTTTCATCGTCCCGGCACACGCAGAACCGCATTGCGAAAATGAATACAGAAGTGTGGCCAGAATTGCCGTGACCGAAGCGACACCGGCCAGGCGGCTTACCGCGCGGACTGCTTTGCCGGGGTGAAACAACGCCTTTGTATTATTGATGAACTCTCGAACCATTTGATGTATCACCACTAATGAGCCAATTGCAAAATTATGATTCTGCTGCGGTCGGCTGCTATTGACCATAGCTGCGTTGTCGGCGCAAAATCGTCCTCGACGTACTCTACAAGTACGCCTGCGAGGATTTTACACTTCCGCCTTGCTCTGAACAATTTCGCTCGACCTCGCTACGAACATAATTTTGCAATTGGCTCTAATTTATAACTACATAAGAGAAACCTATGTTTGTGGATACAACACTTTCGTCCACTGTGCAGACCTCAAAGCTTGCGCTCGCCGTTATCGTTTTCACTTTCAATGTCGCTTCCGCGCTCGTCGTCGAGGTCGTGTACGGGGTGACGATAACAGCGCTGGAAGCTGTTATTATCGAGCTCGAAACGGTCTTGCATGCGCTGCCGCTTGCTATAGTGCTCTGGCCTGCGACTTCCGGGTCCGACAGTTCGAAACTACCATTGACTTCGAGCCTGGAAGACGGGCTGCTCGTGCCGATCCCCACATTCCCGTACGAGCCGACCGCGCCGCTTGCCGGACCTACATACAGGGTGGCTTCATCGCTGTTGAATCCTATCATCAATGAATTTGTTACCGGGTTTGCCAGCTTGTTAAAAGCGTCGATTCCTCTTCCTATGACGAAAGTGCCGGTGTTGTTTGCAGTTATATATCTGCCGAGCGCTATTGAATAATCACCATTTATGTTGCTGTACTCTCCTGCAACAAATGAGGACAATCCACTAATATCATTATTATAACCGAAACCTGCGGAATGATCGCTGGAAGCCTGAATTGTCACACTTCTTCCCGCAGCGAACGTGAAGGCCGATGCGACATTCGTTTCTCTCCCGAAAGCGGCGGACGCAATGCCGCTTGCAGTCGTAAGGTAGCCTGTGGCAAAGGATTCCGCCCCGTTCGCTTTTGTTGTGTGCCCCGTGGCGAATGAATAGTTGCCTACATCCGCGTCGTCCCATACAGTGGTGCTGTCAAAGCCTGCTCTGAACGCGTCTCTGGAGGCATCCCAGAACATCATGCTTTTGCCGCTGTCCAATGTTCCGTAAAAGGTCACGTCATAACCTGTCTGCGGCCCCTGTGAGCCTATCGTCAGCGACCCTGTCATTGTGTCGCCTGCTATCGCCACCTTTGTGTTGTCTGTTGCGGTTATCCCTGTTAACGCGCTGCCGTCGCCGGAGAAACTCGACGCCGTAATCGTTCCTGTCGCCGCCGTGATATTGCCCGATGCAATTATGTCGGAATTCACTTCGAGGTCGCCCGTCATTACGTCTCCGGTTTTCAGCACTTTCGTATTGTCTGTCGAACTGATGCCCGTGAGTGCGCTGCCGTCGCCGGAGAAAGCATTCGCCGTAATCGTTCCTGTCGCCGCTGTAATATTGCCTGATGCAATTATGTCGGAATTCACTTCGAGGTCGCCCGTCATTACATCGCCGGTTTTCAGTACTTTCGTATTGTCTGTCGAACTGATGCCCGTGAGTGCGCTGCCGTCGCCGGAGAAAGCATTCGCCGAGATCGTTCCCGTCGCCGCCGTGATATTGCCCGATGCAATTATGTCGGAATTCACTTCGAGGTCGCCCGTCATTACGTCACCGGTTTTCAGTACTTTCGTATTGTCTGTCGAACTGATCCCCGTGAGCGCGCTGCCGTCGCCGGAGAAACTCGCCGCCGAAATCGTTCCCGTCGCCGCCGTTATGTCACCTGCTACAAGCACATTCGCGCCGACATTCAGATCGCCTGTCATCGCGTCGCCGGTTTTCGCAACAGAACCTGATACAACTATCCCTGTTAAAGCTGAACCGTCGCCGGAGAAACTCGCCGCTGTCATCGTTCCCGTCGCCGCCGTTATGTCACCTGCTACAAGCACATTCGCGCCGACATTCAGATCGCCCGTCATTACGTCACCGGTTTTCAGCACTTTCGTATTGTCTGTCGAACTGATACCCGTGAGTGCGCTGCCGTCGCCGGAGAAACTCGCCGCTGTAATCGTTCCCGTCGCCGCTGTGATATTGCCCGATGCAATTATGTCGGAATCCACTTCGAGGTCGCCCGTCATTACGTCACCGGTTTT
>JAJRTR010000076.1 GCA_024278215.1 bacterium | reverse complement strand
GAAATTGTTCAGAGCAAGGCGGAGGTGCAAAATCCTCGCAGGCGTACTTGTAGAGTACGTCGAGGACGATTTTATGCCGACAACGCAGCTATGGACAATAGCAGCCGACCGCAGCAGAATCAGAATTTTGCAATTGGCTCTTCTTATGAAACCAATCTGGAAAAACGGTGAGACGGATGGCTTACTGTTACAATTGCGGCAATGATGTTCCTGACGGTGTCGATATATGTTTGAACTGCGGAAGCGCTCTTAATAAGGACAAGCAGAAGTCCGCCGGAGATTCGACAGCAGGGCAGGGCGGTAAGCCTGCTCAGAAACGACAGGCGCGTCAGCCGACAGTCAATAAAACGTCGCAAAAAAAGATTGCGGATAAAGCAACGGATATAACGAAAATAGCCGGGAGCGCGCCTCATGATGCTTCCGATCAGGATAAATCACAGCAGGCGGAAACTCCGAAATTCTCGAATGATGAAAAACTCAAAAAGCCGAAGCGTGCCGGTCGAAATCGTGTAACCACATTGCTTAGAACTCCCGGTTTCCGGCTGTTTGCCGGTGTCGTGCTGCTTGTTCCGGGGCTCGTACTGCCCTGGTTCAGCTTCGAGAGCGGCAGAAGTGTAGAAGTTTTCTCTATTCCTTTCATTTTTATTTTCGCTGACAAACTCGACTTGTTGCCGCAGTTGTCCACCGGAATCGTTCTGAGCGCAGTGTTTGCGTTCAGCTTCTTTTTCGCGCTTTCGCAACGCGGCATCGGAGTTTTTCTGCTGCAACTGCTTGCTTTCTTTTCCGTTGTGATAAGCATCGGGGCGTTGCTTATGGGGTTTCGCTTTGTAAACGCAATGATCGAACTCGGCCCCGGATATGAGACTTATGTGCAGGAACGAACTGCGCTTATGCCGGAAATAAACATTTTCAGGATCACACCCCCGGAGCCGGCAGCGAGCAAAAACACCGCGCCACCCGTTAGTAAGCAGAAAATGTCAGCGCTGCGTTCCCTGATAAAAGTTCTGGGCGCGGGTATGCTGTTCCCCTTCCTCAGTGGAGTAATTATCCTGTGGTCGAGCATGGCTTATGCGCCCGTGGCGGACCGGCAGGGGTTCAGGCTCACGCCTGTATATGCCGCAATCGCCGCTTTGCTGCTCGTTGTGCCGGGATTCCTCTTTTTATTCCCGCGCGTTTCGCCCGCAGCGTGGTACAACTTCCAGGCTGCAATGTTGCTGCGCGTGAACAGGGTAGGGCAGGCTGAGAAAAAACTCGAAGCATGTGTAGCGCTGCCCGCTCCGCACTCCACATGCGAAGTCGGACTCGCACGCATCTACTGGCAGACCGGCAGAGTAAAAAAAGCAATGCCGCTATATCAGAAAATCACCAAAGAACAGCCTGGAATACCTGAAACCCACCGCGACCTCGGCGAAATGTATTTTAAAGGTAAAAACTACTGGAAAGCTGCCGAAGAGTATCGAAAATACCTGAAACTCAAGCCGGGAAACTCGAAATATAAAGAAAAACTTTCAGTTTCTCTTATTCTTATCGGTAACCAGAACTATGCAACGGGTAAACTAAAAACCGCGCTCAGGCTCTATAAGGAAGCAAACGAGCTGATCCCATCGAATAAAAACGACATAGCGCTGCAATATAAAATCGGCGACATCTACTATCAACTCGGCAAGAAAGCCAATGCACTCGAACATTTTAAGATAACCGCCGACCTCCAGCCCGACGACTTCGAACAGCAGGACCTCGTCGCGAAAGTTTACGAAGAAATCGGCGACTACGAAAATGCCATAATCTATTACAAAAAATCCATCGCCATAAAACCCGACAACACTATGAGCTACGTCCACATCGGTGACATCTATAAAAATAGATTGCATGACCGCGACAGCGGTATAAAATGGTATAAAGACGCCATCAAAACCGATCTCTACAGTCACGGCGCCGACCTCGCGAGAAAACGACTACGTGCGCTGGGTATCGAGTATATACGATAAGACTTGAATACAAAACTTCCATGAATCACAAGAAGTGTAAAGATAATACGTCAAACTTAACAAAACCTATACAACGTAGCATAATATATGTTCCTGTATCACGACTAATTAATGTTGCTGATTAGGGATATGTTTGTTGGTCCGTTGCCCAAATTTCCACAATACTAAATTATAATTCCTTCTCAATTATCAATCTTATTCGGGGGTTGCTTATGGCTATTGCTAAGGAATTTATTTTTGCTGCGAAGGAGAGAAAACCTAAAAAATCTGAATTAGGGGACGACGGGCACGTTAAAGATTGCTTGGTACGTCAACCTTGCAATCACGATCGTGTTTGTCCTTATGGTCACGAGACTATTTACGGGAGTTGTTCTTCTTTCTCGTGTCATCATGCTCAGCCGCATAGAGATAGATCGGGGCGGCCGCGTCGAAACAAGAATCCGTTTGATAAGGAATGCGTTTTCCCTTTGATCGTTCGGGAAGACAGTAAATTGTTTCTGAAAAAATATTCGAATGTGTCACAGGAAAAAAGAGTAAAGGGGCAAAACGGAAAAATGCTGACTGTTGAGATCGAGAATCTCGTTGTGAATTGTATCTGCTGCGGAAATCGCATCGAGCTTACGGGGACGGTCTCGCTGACAGGCGGCGCGGCAAGGGTGGTATGTTCGCGATGTGGAGAGATTCACTATCTCGACATCGAACTTTCGATTAAAACGAAAGACCTTATCTTTTCGAGTCGTCAGACGCTCCTCGAATTGATCGAGGAGGAAAAGATATTGAAAGAAATAAATGCGAATAATGGAGTTGAAAATTGCAACCGATAGCAACCCGTTTCAACCGCGGGGCGTGAGTCCCGCGGGCTTTTTAAATGACTTTTTCCCTGTGGTGTTTTACCTGAATCAGGGGGCGGCGGAAATCCAAAAGTCCGCCGTCCTCGCCACGGAGACAAAAATAAATGATCGAAGCGATTAAGTATAATTTTTCTAATTATATGGAGAAATTTCTTTTCACTATTAATGCTATGGCGGAGATGGTCAAAGATTTTAAGATTAATCCAAAAATACGACAGATAGCTCTTTCAATTATTATGACGGCTCCCGAACGTGACGCGATGGCTGAAACTCAAACTATATTCAACTGGGTCCGTGATACTATCAAATACCGTAAAGATATTGCAGGGGTTGAGACTCTGCAAACTCCGATTCAGACAATTCAGTTTAGAAGCGGCGATTGTGATGATCAAGTGATATTGCTAAATGCATTACTTGAATCGGTCGGAATTAAAACAAGGTTCGTTGTTATAGCCCAAAAACGGCGAGGTGTCTGGAATCACATATATTCTCAGGCTCTTATAGGACGCGACTTTTACGATATGGACCCTATTAGAGATGTCGATTTTGGCGAAGGTCCTGAAAAATATATCGAACGGCGGTTTTTCCTTTATGATTAAAAAAAATCTTACTGAAGATGATCTTGAGATTCTGGCGAGTAGTGGTCTTTATGATATTCAGCTTCCGGACGGTCAAGTCGTTGATATGAAAGCCTGGGCTTATTCCGATTATTTGGATGATGGGAATATGTCGGGTTTTTTCAAAAAAATAGCACGAAAACTAAAAAAAGGCTTCCACAAAATACTACACAAACCGCTGAAGGGGCTTCCGTATCTGATCGGACTCGGCGCTGTGGGTGCTCTGGGTGACGGTGTTCAATCATCAATTACGGGTATAGCCTCAAAAATCGGAGGGACGGCGACAAAATTGATAAAAGGCAAAAAATGGACTGACTTGCAACGGCTGGTGCGGACGTCGCTTCAGGCGACGGGTGTTATTCCGACGCAGGATATGATTGATGCGACGATGCGGCAGCTTGTCGATAGGACGGTGTGGGGCGATTATACGCAGGGGCAGCCGGTGGAGATCGACCCGGGTAATATCGAGTGGCCGCGACAGCCGCAGGGCGATTATATTTCAAAGCGCGACCTGGAACAGTATCTGCCCTGGGCGGTGGCCGGCGGTCTCGCGCTGATTCTTCTGATGAGGAAATGACATGAATTTTTTAGACAATGTCAGAGATGCTGTACTCGACTTCGGGGACGTAGAGTCTGACAAAAAACTTCTCCGCATTATTGATGCACAGCTTAATGCTGCTGCAAATTATACAAACTGGGAAACTGAAAGTTACTACGATCAACAGAAAAAGCGGCAAAATCTCCCCGAGCAGTATAAAAAATATAAAAATTTAAAATCTCTTGCAACTCCGGAACAAATTTCACGTATTGAATCTAATTTCGCTAAATGGAGTCATGACAGTGATGTTTTTTATATGAATCAGCCGGAGCCACCTTTATCTAAAAAATTATTATTAATAATGAAATATCATCACGCTAATAAAGATTGGCGGTCATTACTTGATATTTTAAAAAACACAAATCAAATAAGCGACGAAAAATATGATCAGATAATACAGTCATATGGTGGAGACGGCACTACAACGACAAGTACAGGAACTACACAGATGACAAATGACGAAAAATGGGCGTCAATAACTAATAAAACATTAAAACTGGCATTCATCAAAAAACTTCATGAGGCCGGTAGTGCGGACTGGAAGATGTATCTCAATGATATGCTCGCGAGAAAAGAAATCAGTCAGGAGCTATACGAGCATGTAATAAATTTATATGAGGGCACGGGAACGACGGGCACGGGAACAACGGGAACAACGGGAACGACCGAAACGACCGAAACGACTGGAACGGGCACGACGGGCACGCCGGCGACATCCTCAACGACTACGACGGTGAATGTTACTGTGCCTGGCGACGGGCGCGCGGCGGGCGCGGCCGCGCCGGAGACGAAGCCTAAAGAAACTATAAATATTCTGGGAAACGAAATCCCGAAGGATTATGTGATCTATGTCGGCGTCGGAGGGCTGCTGGTATACCTGTGGATGAACGGTAAGTGATATGGGGCAAAAACACAAAAAGATCGTTGCTGATGCCGCTTACTGGGCGAGAGAGGCGAAAATATGTCCGGAGGTAGAGAACTTTATAAAAATAGCTGATAGCGGACCGCTCGACGCAAAAACTTATCAGATGATGTATGACTTTTTCGAGAAGAAGAAACATAGTGGGCACTATAAAACGATCTACAAGATGCCACTAACTCCAGCTCAGACTCGCTTTTTTAAAGCCTGGAGGACATATAAGGCGCGTTATGCAGCGGCGCAGCTTCCACCGGCCGCTTCAGGAATAAAGACTTCAACAGAGGATGACACTATGAAAAATGATGCTGTGAGAAAATATACAGTTCTTCCGATATATGTTTCTTTCCTGTCGAATGTTCAAAAGGCAGCAATATCAGACAATACCTTAAAGTCGATAGCAACGGTACATGCGTTTCTGATGAGAAACAAGAAACATCTTTCGGCCGCCGAAATATCCAGAATACAGGCAGCCTGGCAGGTCTGGCGCATCAGAGTTGCTAATTCTCAATATCCTGAAGGTCCTCCTTCTCCTACTGATCCTTACGTTTCTAAAACTGTACATTCGGAGCATCCTATCCCAGTCGGGCCTTCACAGCCGCCGCTCCAGCGATCGGAGCCTACAGTCATCGAATATGATGCGACTCAGCCTAAGGTGTTTAGACAGTTCTACCCATACATGGCTGTGGCGGTCGGGGTATATCTGTTGTATCTGGTTGTCAACAAAAAAATATAGTGGGAAGGTGAAATAATGAACTTCGGAGCTTCGTATATACAAGATCGGACAGTGGGCAGGTCGGCGACGAATTATTACGGGCCGCCGACGGCTGAAGCGCAGGCGGATGCGATACAGAGGCTTATTGATAAATTCAATATTGTTTTTTATAGATCGGTAAACAATCCGACTCGGACAGACAACTACTATCTTGAGCAGTATTACAACGCGATCAAGTCGAGATACTGGTATGCGCTGACGCAGGCGCAGAAAAACGGGCTGAGCGGCAAGCTGCTCGGGTACCAGGATCGGCTCCGCAAAAAAGAAGCTGGAGCGAGTGTGCCGGTGTACAATCCGAAACCGTCGGCGCCGGCGCCGGTGCATCCTTCAGGCGGCGCGACGGGAACTTTTACTTTGCCAGGGGATGAGGATAACGTGACAATCCCGCTGCTGAATGTGCGGGTGCCGAAAAAGTATATCGCTTATGGCGCGGCGGCGGCCGGCTCTGTGCTCGCATTCACTCTTGTGGACAGGTGGAAGAAATGACTCTCGTTGCGTCAAACACAATACCCTCAACCTGGGACACGATAAAAGACTGGTGGCATCGAGCGACCGGCACGGTCGAGGATGTTAAAGATAATCTCGTGGAGATCATCCACCAGGTGGAGCAGGGACATGGCCGGGAGATGGTTCAGGTGCGAACATATAACATGCTGAACATGCTCGATAGCATGAAGCGAGACATCCTTCAGATTCGCCGCAACCTTACCTATATGCGGGACGATGACCCGGAGAAGGCGCAGTTCGCCGCCAGGCTCCACGAGTCGGAAAAGGCTTACAACCGATTGCGAATACTGCTATGGCCATATTTCAAGGTGGCGGGCGTGCCTGACGAAACAATTGACGATCTTAATTTGGGGGTTGCTCCGATAGTTATAGGACTTGCCATAGCGGCCATAATCGCAATTCCAACGACATATCTTGCAAAGGCATATCTGGCAAAAAGAAAAACGGAAGAATTACTATCTGTAACAAATTCCAAAGTATTTATAACAAAAAATCTACCTTGGATTGTTGGAGGAGTTACAGCTTTAAGCGCTATGGTTCTTATTGAGCGTAAAGTCTCATGATCGTATCAATTATTGAATTATAAAGAATAAATATGGAAACAGAAAGACTTAAAAACATTATGAAATTAATCCAAAACATTATATTCACAACCCTGTTTGTGTCTCTGATCTTCTGGTGCAGTTCTTCAGGAGTCAAGAGTCCTTTTTTCATGGTATCGCTCCTCAAAATAATGTTAAAATTATCTTTGCTATGTCAGCGATTGTTTTCGCCGTATCTTGTTGTTTTTGTGATTCTGCAATCTGCCTTCTCAACTCTTCATTTCTTCTCATATAGGCAAGCTGTTGATATTGTATTTGCTTTATTTGCTCCGATTGTAATTCTATCACTTTTCGTTGCTGTGAAAACTTATATTTCATGTAATAGGCATTTCCAGCAGAAAAGAGTGTTATGGATGTCATACCTAAAAAACATAAAACGATCATCCAGTTACGAATACTTTTCAATGATTTCTTCATATTTTGCATTTCGAGAACTAAAGGCGGTGTTTGATTCATAGTTTTATGTCCTTTCTGAATATTGAAATTTGAGGTAATTATATATGGCGAAGAAAAAAGTCGCAAAGAAGAAAAAAAGAAAAGTTGTCGCAAGAAAGAATGCCGTGAAGCGGAAACCGGCGCTCAAATCGACGGCGAAAAAAGCGAAGAAGAAGAACCCAAGCCGGAAAAACACATCGACCCGGGTGACCATCGAGCGTGAACTCAGGCGGGCGGACTCGTTTTACAAAGACTTCTCCTGGGGGCGCGACGCGAAGGAAGTTATCAAGGCGCGAGTGCCTGGTGTCCCGAAGGTGCTGGTGTCCCTGGGCGAGCTGCACGCTGTCGAGTATAAGGCGGCTAAGGGCCGCCGCGGGAAAGAGACTTACAGGCATGTTTTTCACAAGGCAAAACCGCTGCTGTGCAGCGACAGTCGAGGAAATAGACTATACATCATCGGCGGCGATTATACGATCACCGAGCGAGGAATCGAGGGATAAAGATGCACAGTGTACTAATCATGAATCCGAGAAAAACCGCAGGGAGGAAGAAAACCAAAAGAAAGGGGTCAAGCATGGCTAAAAAGAAGAAAACAGCCAAGAAAAAGACGAAGCGGAACCCGGCAAAAAAGATATACAAAAAGAAGGCGACGAAGCGGAAGGTCCGGAGAAACCCGAGACCGTCCTCGATGACGAAACGCCTGGCATATCTGATGCCGGAGGTCCTCGCCGTTATGGCCGGCTTCATGGGAGCGCGCGCCCTGGTGAATACGTTTCTGAAATCGCAGTCGGGCTATGTGCGTGGCGGCGTGCAGATGATTGCCGGCATAGCGGCCGGCATCCTGGGAGAAAATTTCCTGGGGCGCAAGAAGAAGAATCAGCAGTTGTGCGACGGTCTTGTGGTCGGTGGCTTGCTTTCGGGCGGCATAACTCTATTTGACACGGCGACTGGCAAGAAGTATGCGGATACGTTCCTGGCGGACGATCTGTATCTCGACGGCGAAGTCGGCGAGTATATCCGGATGCTGCCAGAGATGAGCGGCGCCGGCGCGGGACTCGGCGAGTATGTATCACTTCCCGCTGCATCCTATCTCGCAAACAACAGCTATCTATAAACATAAGAATCAAGAAAAAAACGAAAAAGGAGAGATTGAAAAATGGAAACTAAAAACTTCGCCCAGGCTACAGGTCTGACAGGCGTCGGACAGATAATCCAGCAGCCGCTATACGATACGTCCGAGATGGACGCGACGACGGTCGAGATGGATTTTTTCACGCAGAAATTCGGACAGCCGCTCCCGATAAGCGGCACGAAGAAAACTAAGGGCCATACGAACATGGACCAGGGCGGGAATCTCCCGGCCGGCAACAGCTTCAGCATTCATTCAATACAGGTCGGCATCAACGACGAATTCGGGAAATTCGCAGACGACCCCGACGAGATACTCGCGGCGCTCCGCTATGAGACCTGGCTTGTGCTGACCATTGGCGACAAGACCTATCTGGAAATACCCGTGAAGCTGCTTTCGAGCGGTTTCGGCGCACAGTTCTTTGCCGCGGCGGATGCGAGCGCGGCCGCGTTCGAGAAAATCTATGGTCAGAATGGTAGCCGGAATCCCTCGGGTATATTCAAGCTCACAAAACCGATCGTACTTCAGCCGAATCAAGCATTCAACGTGTCGATCAGGTTCACAAACGCACCCGTGAATCTGGCAGCCACGCAGCAGGTTATGTGCGTGCTCGGCGGATTCCTGCAACGGCCTGTCCAGTAACGAGTAATAACGAGCAATAACGACAAATAAAGAGGAGTATTCATTATGTTACCTACGAATAGACTTCAGCCGAGGGTTACAGTCCCGGCAGATTATTATGTGTACGAATTTCCGCTTGATTTTACGGCGGCAAGCGAATCGCTCAGCGCCTCGAAAGTGCTGCTCAGCGGTGGAGACTTCGAGTTGTACTACCTGGTATCCTCGCACCCGAACGAATTCGTTTTCAACATTATGGATACTTCCTCGAACGAATATGTCTTCCGCGACTTCTGTTCATCCGTGAATTTGCTGGGCGACGGCCAGTATCCTATGATACTTCCCGTCTCCCGCATATTCGCGGGTAACAGGACTATACGCATCGACGCGCGAAACGGACTCATTGCGGCGAACGCCGGAAGTATCTATCTGGTGGGCGCGACGCTCCGGAGCGGCGCGGCGGCGCAGCCACCGGCGAGTCTCGGCGAGTATACACGTAACAGCCTGGCGCGTAACGACGTGAGGGCGGAGTTTACGGCCTACAATGTCGACATTGCGTTTTCTCTTCCCGGGCAGATCATCACCGACACCATCGAGATACTAAACGATAAGCCGTTCGAGCTCTACTACCTGAATATGAATCATGATCGTGTGTGGCCGTGGAAGATACAGATCGAGGACAGCAGTTCCGGCAAAACGCTTTTTAATACGCCGGTCGATACTCGCACGATATGCGGCACGGGGAAGCTTCCCGGAGTGCTGCCGATAACACGGCCGTTCCGGGCGAATGGCAATATCACGATCACCGCATATAACGACCCGGCAGTCGCATTTAACGCCGGCGAACTTGCGCTTATCGGCGCGAACCTGATAGGAGTCTGAAAATGAGGGGTTACCCTGGACAAAAGGGATATGTGCCGAGCCAGATCGGCGGCGGCCGGCGCGGCCTTGCGATGCCTGCCGAACAAAATGTTCTGGAACGCGACACGCTCGGGACTCCCATAGCGCGGCAGATCCAGGGCGGAGTCACCGTTAAGCGACTTCCGGACGTCGCTTTTCAGCCGGAGTCTGCGCTACCTTTGACTTTTACGGCGAATACTTCCACCTGCAATCTCTATGAATTCGACACGAACACAGGCGGCTATGTAACTGTACTCGAATATACAGTCCCGAAGGGGCGCAAGCTTATAATCGACGACGCGAAGATTGTCTGGTCGAATATGTTCATGCCAGGCATTTGTGTTGCGGTCTTCATGGTCGACGGGCGTCAATTTGGAGATCAAACCGCTATCGAGGTGCCGCAGAATCCGCCTTGTGGATGCAAACTGAAAATCCGGCTTGTCATTAACGAAAACCAGAAATTCGGAATGTATATCCGCCGCCTGGCGGACGGCTGGGACTCCGGTAAGATCGTCGCATCGGCCTCCGGCTGGCTCGTTTTCGATATGTTCCCGATGGACGAAAGGATGCAGAAATAATGCCATTCTATAACCTTCCGAATCAGTACACGAAAGCCACAGAGCGCATATACACGATCTATGACGATACTTTTGTCATCACGCCTGGGAATTATATTCTCATAAAAGATTGTTTCACGGAAGTCGCACGCGATATGCCGACTCCGAAGGACATGCCGAGCGTCGCGCCGGCCGGCAACGTCAACCTGCACGCCGTACACAGCAAGATTTTCGACTTTCTTATCCGATGGGAACATCCCGCGGCGAATCCGTCGAAACTGGAAATTAAAGTTTTTGAAAAAGAGCTAACGACAACTCCCAGCATTTTAACTCGAAGACTCTACCTCGAGCACCAGGGAATTCATAAATTCAGTCATCATGCGACATCGAATGTTGTCCGGATTCAGCTACTCAATAGAGATTTAACTGCTTTAAATAATATTTCCGGAGAATTGAAAATAACCTGGAGGTTTATAGGCTAATGGCAGATCAGGAAATCTTATCTGACGGATTAAGTAACATTGAAGTATTCAAAACCTTTCAAACTACAAGTGACCTGCTTAATGTTCCAGGTGCTACAGTCGACTTTCCGCATCCAATTCAAATACATCATTTACAAAAACCAACATTATACTTCTATTATACCAACTGGGGATCAACAAATTATGACATT